>JANMNT010000093.1:0-5838 GCA_031368465.1 Burkholderiales bacterium | reverse complement strand
CGTGGGGATGCGACCTGAAGCCGCAGGCGCATCCGAAAAAGATGTCACCAATCTTTGAGAATTTCCCGCGCGGCGTTGTGTCCGGGAATGCCGGTGACACCTCCACCCGGATACTGCGAGCGGACAGGAATAGCAGGGGCCCCACAACGTGGGGATGCGACCTGAAGCCGCAGGCGCATCCGGAATCGATGTCACCGATCTTTGAGAATTTCCCGAGCTGCGTTGTGTCCGGGAATGCCGGTGACACCACCTCCCGGATGCGTCCCCGAGCCGCACTGGTACAAGCCCTGGATGGGGGTTCGATAGTCACCGCAGCCCAAAATGGGGCGCGCCGAAAATAACTGGTCGAGCGACAACGCGCCATGAAAAATATCGCCGCCGATCAGGCCAAATTTGCGTTCCAGATCAAGCGGCGAATGAATTTGTCTGGCAATGACGCTGTCCCGAAAGTTCGGCGCAAATCGATTAACGGTATCAATCATCAGATCGGCAACCGTGTCACGATGGTCATCCCACGATTCACCATTGGGCAGGCTTGGCGCCACGTGCTGACAAAACAGGCTGGCAACGTGTTTGCCAGCGGGCGCAAGTGAGTCGTCCACAATCGAGGGGATCAGGATTTCAACAATCGGCTGGCGCGACCAGCCGTGCGTTTTTGCGTCGAAGTAGGCTTGTTCCATATACGCCAGCGACGGCGCCATGATGATGCCACTCGACAGGTGACTGCCCGACCCGGGCAGACAGGTAAATTGTGGCAATGCCGACAACGCGACGTTCATCCGAAACGTGCCGGAGCCACATTTATAGGCGTCGATACGCTGAATGAATTCAGGCGCAACATCATGCCGCGCGACCAATTTGCCAAACAACAATTTTGGATTGAGGTTTGAAACCACCCGTTTGGCGCGAATCACGTCACCATTTTTTAGTTGCACGCCGACGGCAATGTTGTTTTCGACCAGCACCGTATTGACCGGCGAATCGAGGGTGATCTCAACCCCGCGTGCCATCGCTTCTTTTGCCATTGCCTGCGTGATCGCGCCCATGCCGCCAATCGCGTGGCCCCAACTGCCCTGCTTGCCATTAACCTCGCCAAACACGTGGTGCAGCAGCACATAGGCGGAGCCCGGCGTATAGGGGGAGGCAAAATTCCCCACCACACTATCAAATCCAAAACAGGCCTTGATCGGTGCCGACTCAAAATACTGATCAAGAACGTCACCGGCGCTTTTGGTGAACAGATCCAGCACGTCGCGGCGCCCGGCCATGTCGAGCGCCTTGAACCGTTTGCCGACTTTCCAAGCCTGCAACATATCGGCGATACCGCCACCGACGTTTGGCGGGGTTTCGAGCAACAGGTCTTTTAATACCGCCGCGACCCGATCGAGCATGGCGTAATAACGCGACAGGGTTTCGGCGTCTCGCGCCGAAAATTTGCCCACTTCAGCCTGGGTGGCCGCCAGCGAACCGCCAACCTTTAAATAGTCACCCGGCTGGTCGGACAACGGCAAAAAATTGGCGAACGGACGTTCCACCACGCGCAAGCCATGTGCCACCAGGTTCAGATCACGAATGATTTTGGGGTTGAGCAGGCTGACGGTGTAGCTCGCCGTCGAGTTGCGAAAGCCGGGATGAAATTCTTCGGTGACCGCGGCACCGCCGACAATGCCGCGCCGTTCGAGCACACGCACCTTCATACCCTTGGCGGCGAGATAACACGCACACACCAGGCCGTTGTGCCCGCCGCCGACAATAATCGCGTCAAAAATCTGCGTCATGAAATAATGTTGCTCTTTGAATGTGACAGCGATAATTATCAACCATGCCATCAACAAAATTATTTGCACTGCTGTTTGTTTTTGCGCTGGTTGGCTGCGCAGGCGGTGTGGCCGAATACAACGGTGCCGACGCGCCACGATTTGTGGCGTATCCGGCCGATCAACGACCGAAAATCGCCTTGGTACTCGGCGGTGGCGGCCCGCGCGGGTTTGCCCATATCGGCGTGCTGAAGGTGCTCGAAGAAAACAGCATCAATGCCGATCTGGTGGTGGGGACCAGCATCGGTGCGATGTTCGGCGCGTTACACGCCAATGGCATGAAGGCCGCCGAAATGGAAAAACTCGCGCTTGAATTTGATGTGAAACGGTTTGTCGGTATTTCCACATCGGGATTGTCCGGTAACGGCAATGCCGTCTATCAGTGGATTGGTGACCTGACCAATAACCGGCCGCTGGAAGCGATGAAGAAAAAAATGGCGGTGACGGTTTCACGCATCAGCGACAATCAACTGGTTATTTTTAATGTTGGTGACACCGCCGCGGCGGTGCGCGCATCGAGTGCCATCCCGGCGCAATTTGCCCCGGTAAAAATTCGCAACATCGCCTATCAGGACGGCGATGAAGCGGCACCGGTGCCGATCAAGGCCGCCAAAAGTCTGGGCGCGCGGGTGGTCATCGCGGTTGATGTTTCGGCATATTTGTCGGCAACGCCACGCGAGGCGCCACCAGCCTGGCAGGCACGTGATCAAAAACGTACCGCGCTGGTGGCCGCCGAAGCATCATTTGCCGATGTCATCATCCATCCGGATCTGGGTTACTACGCCGCCATCAGCCTCGACTACCGAAAAATGTGTATTGCCCGCGGTGAGGCTGCCGCGCGCGCGGCGCTGCCAAAAATTCGTGCCGCGCTAACCGCCGCGGCACTCGGGCAGTGATCCGCCTACTGCGCGACCTCTTTCATCACCTGCGTGATATCAATGGTGCGGGCCTTTTGCTGAATGTCCGGCAGGTAACGGGTTTGTAATTGTTTGGCCTCACCCAGCACGCCGGAAAACGCCTGCTTGAGGGTATCGGTGCTGAGTGTGCGTCCACCGGCATAGTATTTCTTGGCGACCTGGCCAAGCGCATAGGTGGTGGCAAACGAAAACGCCGAACCGGTGACCGCGCTGCCGGCGGCGCGACCGATGCCCCCGGCGACTTTGCCGAGCAATCCACCAATCAACTTGCGACCGAATTGCTCGACGTATTGCGACGTCAGGCCGACACCAAGTGTGCCGAGAAAGTCCTTGATGTGGCCCTTATCGAGCTCAAAACCGTGCACCTTGCCGAGCCGGTAAACCATTTTGATTTGCAGCGGAATGATCGCCATCGACGCCAGACTTTGTGGCAGCAGTTCAAGTGCGCCATTCAAAATGCTGTAGTTCAAAATCATCTTGTCCATCTCGGCCTGCGTCATCGTCGCGGCATATCCGCTGGTCGGTGCGCCCGGTGCGGAAGACGCGCCTGCCGCACCGCTACCGGCCAACGGTGCCGCCGCCAGCATTTCCGCGTCGTGGGTGACGCCGGCAACCGCCGCCACATCTAGGCCCAGCGCCACACGCAATTGGTTGAGGAAGGTTTTTTCTGCCGCCGATTGTGAGGCATCCGCATCACACACCCCGACCGCAAATTCGTAGGCAATGGTTTTTGCTTCCGCTGTGGTCAGCCGTTTGGCGACCTCGTCAAGCGTTGACTTTTTCAGCACCACATTCTGGAAAATCGCCGCCGTATTGATGCCGCTTTCAGCAGCCAATGCGTCACCGATGCGACGGATTTCCGCGCGCTCTTGTTCGGCATTGTTGCCGTCGGCAAAGGCGGCCATGAAGGCAATGGTCAAGATGGCTTCGCGCTCGAGGTCGTTCATGCATATTCCTTAAAAACAGGATTAGACGGCGTGTACGTGGAAAGTTTCAAAATTGAAACTCGCCGACTGGCGGCTTGTTTGAAGCATTTTTGCCTGAAAGCACCGGCCGATATTGGCGTTTCACTTCTTAATGAGTGCCACTTTGTCCTGGACGCGCAAATCAAACTTCACCACATTCACCACCACCCGCTCGTGGGTGCCGCTGCCGATCAGGTCGCGCGCGTCGTGCACCTCCACACTAAAGCCGATTTTCCGACCGTCAACGCGGGTAACCACGGCGCGTGCGTTGATGGCCATGCCGACCGGTGTTGCCGCAAGGTGTGAAATATCCAGATGGGTGCCGAGGCTCTGGTGCCCGTCAGGCAGGTGTGATTCACACGCCGCCAGCGCCGCGGCTTCGATCACGTTGATCATCACCGGCGTCGCCAGCACCGCAATTTTGCCGGAGCCGATGCGCGGTGCGGTGTGTTCGTCGGCAACCATCAGTGACGCCGTCCCGGTCGCCCCTACCGCAATATCCAAATTGACCGACATCGTCGCCTCGCTTGTGAATTTGCTCTATTCTACGAACTATTCCCGCCCTATTCCCGCTTCCCGCCGTTTATCGCCACATGACACCCGCCGCCAGCCATCGCCAGTTTGGTCAATATGATTACGTGATCATCGGCGCGGGGACGGCAGGCTGTGTATTGGCCAACCGGCTGTCGGCTGATCCGACCAAACGTGTGTTGTTGCTTGAAGCCGGCGGCAGCGATGATTGGATGTGGATCCATATTCCGGTCGGCTATCTGTTTTGTATCGGAAATCCGCGCACCGACTGGTGTTACAAAACGGTTGCCGAACCGGGACTCAACGGCCGCTCGATTTTGTATGCGCGCGGCAAAACGGTCGGCGGCTGCTCGTCGATCAATGCGATGATTTATATGCGCGGCCAATCACGCGACTATGACGAATGGGCGGCACTGACCGGGGACGACGGCTGGCGATGGCAAAACGTGCTGCCGATTTTTAAGTCGTCCCAAAACCACCACGCCGGCGACAGCCATATACACAGCGGCGGCGGTGAATGGCGGGTCGAACCGCAACGACTTGAGTGGGATATCTTGCAGGCCTGGCAGGCGGCTGCGGCTGATTGCGGCATCGACAAAACCGCCGATTTCAACGGCGGCGACAATGCCGGCAGCGCCCGTTTCGAGGTAAATCAGCAGCGCGGGATGCGCTGGAGTGCGTCCACGGCATTTTTGCAGCCGGCTCTGGGTCGACCCAATTTAACCGTGTTGACCAACGCCCATGCCTCGCGCGTTGTGATTGACACAGCCGCAGGCGAAAAACGTGCGACTGGTGTGGTTTTTGCGCGCGAAGGCGAAACATTGTTTGCCGAAGCGCATGGTGAAGTACTGCTTGCCGGCGGCGCCATCAATTCGCCGCAGTTGCTGCAACTATCCGGTGTTGGTGCACCCGACCTGCTGCAACAATACGGCATCGATATTGTCCAGGCGCTGCCGGGTGTCGGTGAAAACTTGCAAGATCATTTGCAGCTTCGTCTGGCCTACAAGGTGCATGGCATTCGTACACTGAACGAGTGGTACCACACCTGGTGGGGCAAGTTGCAAATGGCGGCGCAGTTTATTTTTTTGCGCCGGGGGCCGCTGACCATGGCCCCATCGCAACTCGGCGCGTTCGCCAAGTCGGATCCATCGCAAACCAGCGCCAATTTGCAATATCACATTCAGCCGCTGTCACTCGACAAGTTCGGCGAGCCGCTGCACACCTTTCCGGCAATCACCATGAGCGTGTGCAACTTGCGGCCAACGTCACGCGGCCATGTGCGCATCACCAGTGCCGATCCGTCGCAGCCGCCGGCCATCACACTCAATTATCTGTCGACCGACGCGGACAGGAAGGTCGCCGTTGACGCGATCAAACTGACCCGCCGTATTGCCGCCGCTGCCGCGCTGGCAAAATTTCAGCCTGCCGAGTTTTTGCCCGGCGCGCGTTTTCAGAATGATGAGGAACTGGTATCGGCGGCCGGCGATATCGGCACCACCATCTTCCACCCGGTCGGCACCTGCAAAATGGGCCGTGACGACGACCCAGCCGCGGTGGTTGATTCACGATTGTGTGTGCGCGGCATCATGGCGCTGCGGGTTATTGATG
>JANMNT010000091.1:0-19224 GCA_031368465.1 Burkholderiales bacterium | reverse complement strand
TGTTTGCCCCCGGTTTTTATGACCGCGTACATGGTTGAACTCCAAAAAGTTGATTATTTCCATTGCGACGCCACACCCAGACTTGTGTCAGGGCGAAGGAAAGCCGAACAGAACCAGTTATTATACGCACCGAGCAGCCGCTAGTCAAACAGCTTTCCCGCATCAAAACAGGGGCTTACGCCCAACTTTCCGGACCATTTTTTGGCATATATTTGCGCACGCCCTGATGAATCAGCAACAAAACCCCGTTAGCCTGGAAGACATTCGTCGGGTCATCGACGCAGACATGACCGCCGTTGACGGCGTTATCCGGCGCAAGCTCGCCTCGGATGTTGTATTAGTCAACCAGATTTCCAACTACATTGTCGGCGCCGGCGGTAAACGATTAAGGCCGATATTGGTTCTGTTAGCAAGTGGACACTTCTCTGCTGATCCAGACAAGGCAAGAGAGTTGTCTGCCGTCATCGAGTTTATCCATACTGCAACGCTGCTGCATGATGATATTGTCGACGAATCATCGATGCGCCGCGGAAAACAAACCGCCAACGCTGTTTTTGGCAGCGCCGCGTCCGTTCTGGTCGGTGACTTCCTCTATTCGCGATCCTTTCAAATGATGGTTGAAGTCGGTTCGATGCAGGTCATGCAGGTTATGGCCGAAGCCACCAACGTAATTGCCGAGGGGGAGGTTTTGCAACTCCTTAACGTTGGCGATCCCGACACCGACGAAGAGTCCTATTTGCGGGTGGTCCGGTACAAAACGGCAAAATTGTTTGAGGCGGCGGCAAGGGTGGGCGCGATTCTCGGTGGTGCCACCACGGCTGATGAACGGGCCTTGGCGGATTACGGCATGCACTTGGGGACCGCTTTCCAGATTATTGATGACGTGCTTGATTATTCGGGCGACGCGAGCGAGACGGGCAAAAACCTCGGCGGCGACTTGGCCGAGGGCAAACCAACGTTGCCGCTGATTTATGCACTGCGCAATGGGAATGACGACGAACGCCGGATCATTCGCGACGCCATCGAAGTCGGGAATATTGAAAATATGAACGCGGTAATCGCCGCGATCAAATCAACCGGCGCCGTCGACTATGCCAGAAGTGCTGCGGTACGCGAGGCCGAGACGGCGCAGGCGGCAATAGCCGGCCTCGCGCAATCCGCATATAAGGACGCACTGTTACAATTGTGCCTGTTTGCGGTTGAACGGCGTTACTGATTTTTCACTTTTGTCGCCGCAAACAACACGATTGCCACGAAAGGCAAACCAACAGGAAGTGAAATGACAAGAACTGGTCGGCATCGGATACGGGGTGTAGCTTAGCCTGGTAGAGCGCTACGTTCGGGACGTAGAGGCCGGAGGTTCAAATCCTCTCACCCCGACCATTACTTTTGAGAGCCTTCCCAGCGAAGGCTCTTTTTGCGTTTAACGGAAGAACTATGGCAAATGTATTTAAAGAGCGGGTTTTGTCGGTTCACCATTGGACCGACACGTTGTTTAGTTTCGCCACCACCCGCGACCAATCGTTTCGCTTTTTGAACGGTCAATTCACCATGATTGGTATCGAAATCGGCGGCAAACCGCTGATGCGCGCGTATTCAATGGTCTCGGCAAATTATGACGAGACGCTCGAGTACCTTTCGATCAAGGTGCCAAACGGGCCGCTGACCTCGCGGTTGATGCACATCCAACCGGGCGACACGTTGCTGGTCAATTCAAAAGCGGTTGGCACGCTGATTTTGCAAAATGTCCTGCCCGGCAAAAATTTGTATTTACTCTCAACCGGCACAGGCATGGCGCCATTCATGAGCATTATCAAAGATCCCGAAACATACGAACGTTTCGAAAACGTGATTCTGGTGCACGGCACCAGATACGCGGCCGAGCTGGCGTATCACGACTATCTGCAACACGGTTTGCCGCAAAACGAATTTTTTGGTGAATTGGTGCGCAACCAGTTCATCTATTATCCAACCGTGACCCGGGAGCCGTTCAAAAATCAGGGGCGCATCACCGACCTGATCGCCCAGGGAAAATTGGAGGCCGACATTGGTTTGGCGCCAATAAACAAAAACGATGACCGCGTCATGATATGCGGCAGTCCGGAAATGCTGCGCGACCTGAAAAACATGTTCACGACACGAGGCTGGGACGAAGGTAATATGAGCCAGCCGGGACATTTTGTCATCGAGCGTGCATTTGTTGAAAAATAATCGCGCACGACAATTCACATTCGCGTGCGCCAAACATACGTTGATGGCGCTGACCGCCGTCAACAACACAAGCTTGGATGCCAAGGCGGGGAGCTGACGAATGGGAAAAGTTTTTTTCGGCCTCTTGATTGCAGTCATCGTTTGGCTGCTGTTTTTTGCGAAACGAAAAGTAGGCCGGTCATCAGATCGCGGCACAACGGATGCCAAACCGTCGGCAATTTCCGAGCGCATGGTCACCTGTACCCGCTGCGGTGTAAACATTCCCGAGTCAGAATCGACAAAAGATCCCGCGGGAAATTATTGCTGCAAGAACAACGTTGATTGCGTTAGCGCGTCCCGCTAACAAGGCTGCCTGCCCAGCAAACTCCAGCGCAAACCCAAAACGATGGCCATCGCCAACAATTCAAAGCCGGGCACGACGGCAGAAGCCGTCAATTTTGCAACCGGATTGCCACGGGCGCTAATCGCATTTGAATCACCTGAAACCGCCTGGCGAACACTGACTTCTTTTGCGGTTTACCGTTTGGTTGTGGTGCTGGTGCTCGCCATCATTTTCTGGGGATTCAGCCGCTTCCCGATCATAGGCGCAGCGTCGCCATTTGTCGCAACACTCGCACTCGCCGGCTACCTTGTCGCCAGTGTTGCACTCATCGTTTCCACGCAGTTGCGCATTCCCCCGGCAGGCATCCAGCTTACTATTCAAGTACTGGTGGATATTGTCATGTTGGTTTTGCTGATGCACGCTTCTGGCGGAACACGCAGTGGCATCGGCATGCTGCTGTTGGTGTCACTGGCAGCGGGCGCGCTGGTTGCACACGGTCGCATGGCATTTTTTCATGCTGCTGTCGCGTCGCTGGCGGTGCTATTCGAACAAGCCTGGCAGTTTTTGTACACCGATGCGACAGCAGCCGAATTTGTGCCGAGCGGAATGCTGGCGACCGGCTACTTCGTGATCGCCGGACTGGGCTATACGCTCGCAAAGTATGCAAAAGGTGCGGAACAAATTGCCGAAAGGCGCGGGGTGGATCTGGCAAATCTGGCGCAAATCAACGAGTTGGTGATCAGAGATATCCAAGACGGATTCGTCGTCGTCGACGAGGCGGGGGTAATCCGACAGCACAACCCGCAATCCGCCAATCTGGTCGGAGGTCTTGCCGGCGCCACCGGCCGCAGACTCGCCGATGTCGCGCCACAATTGGCGACACTCTTGACTGAATGGCGGGCCGATCACGCACGCATTCTTGCCATCAGCCGCGACCCGCAATCGCAGCGCGAATATCAGTTGCGATTCGTTGCAATCGGCGACGCGGAAGTCTCGCCAATTGTTATCTTCCTCGAGGATGCCTCGCGCATCCGTACGCAGGCGCAACAGATGAAGCTTGTCGCGTTGGGTCGTCTGACCGCCTCGATCGCGCACGAGATACGCAATCCCCTGTCCTCGATCAATCATGCCGCTGAGCTGCTGCAGGAAGATGCATCGCGCAATATTGCTGATAACCGGCTCCTGACAATCATTCAGGAAAACGCCCACCGACTAAACCGGCTGGTCGAAGAGGTGTTGGATCTGAACCGGCGGGATCGGGCCCATCCCGCGGCAATTGAAATTGAAGAGTTCCTGCAACATTTTTTGCGCGATTTTTGCGCCAATGAAAAACGTAACCTGGAAATGTATCGCGTTATTTTCATGACCAAGGCCAAGCCGCTGTTTGACCGGGCACATCTCGATCAGATCATGTGGAACCTGGTCCGAAACGCAACACGATTCGCATCTGGAAAACGCGGATCCGTTTGCATTTATGTCACGCAGGCCGGCAACAGTATTGCCATCGAAGTTGCCGATGACGGCGAGGGCGTTACCGCCGACGCTTTGCAACATTTGTTTGAGCCGTTTTTCACAACTGACGCCAAGGGCACCGGCCTCGGACTTTACATCGCGCGTGAACTCGCCCAGGTGAATGGTGCAACACTCGAATATGTCGTTGATAATGCCGGCGTGCGCAATAATGCGGCACTTGCCAACGGCAGCCAGCCGGGCACATATTTTCGATTGCTTACGAAAGTGGCAAAACAAGCATGAATACAACCACAGACTCAATGGATCAACAATCCGGCGGACGTAAACGCGTACTGGTTGTCGATGATGAGGCGGATATCCGCGAACTGGTTGTGCTGACATTGATGCGCATGGGTATCGAGGCCGACAGCGCTGACAGCGTAAAGAACGCAATGTCACGTCTTGCCGAACGCAGCTACGACCTGTGTCTGACGGATATGCGTCTACCGGACGGCGACGGCCTGACGGTTTTGTCGCACATTGCCCAACAATTCGGCAATACACCGGTGGCGGTGATCACCGCTTACGGCTCGACTGACAATGCAGTGGCAGCGCTAAAGGCCGGCGCATTCGACTATCTGGCCAAACCGATCCAACTGAAGCAGCTGCGCGAACTTGTCACTGCGGCATTGAGTTTGCCGCGCACCAGCGAACGTACCAAAAAAGTACAAGGCGGTACCGACCGTCCCGCGCCGGCGGCCGGTGGCGTTACTTATGCCACAAAGTTGCTCGGCGAGTCTGCGCCGGTGGTGCGCGCGCGTGAAATGATCGCCAAACTTGCCCGTAGTCAGGCGCCGGTATTCATTTCCGGTGAGTCGGGAACCGGCAAGGAAGTGGCTGCGCGTTTAATGCATGATGACAGCGCGCGGCGTGATGCACAGTTTGTCGCGGTGAATTGCGGTGCCATCCCGGAGAATCTGATGGAGAGCGAGTTCTTCGGCTATCGTAAGGGCGCGTTCACCGGCGCCGACAGCGATCGCGACGGCTTCCTGCAGGCTGCAGATGGCGGCACACTTTTTCTTGACGAGGTTGGCGACCTACCATTGCCGATGCAGGTCAAGTTACTGCGGGTAATCCAGGAGAAGCGGGTACGGCGTGTTGGCGATACCATTGAAAGACCGGTCGACTTTCGTATCATTAGCGCGACACATCGAAATCTGACGGAAAAGGTGCAGGCCGGAGAGTTTCGCCAGGATCTTTTTTACCGGCTGAACGTTATCGAACTACGGATGCCGCCGTTGCGCGAAATACCGGAGGACGTACCGTTGTTGGTCGCAGCAATGATCGCCCGACTGCATGCGCAGTCAGCGGGGGCGACCGATGCCGCGGCGCCCCAGTTGACGGCTGCGGCCCAAAACGCCCTGGCCAATTACGATTATCCGGGCAATGTTCGCGAGCTTGAAAACATTCTCGAACGGGCAATTGCGTTGTGTGATGGCAGTACCATTGGCAAAGAGGATTTGTATCTGACAGAGGACGGCAACGGTTCTGCGGATTCGTCACCGCCGGGAGATCGCACAATACCGCTGCATGAGTATCTGGATCGCATCGAGCGCGAGCAAATCATGAAAGCGCTTGAGCAGACGCGTTATAACAAGACACAAGCGGCGAAAGTGCTGGGCATCACATTCCGTTCATTGCGCTACCGTCTTGACCGACTCGGTATTGAATGATTCCGTTGGCAATCGCACGCCCCGGCCGGCTGTTGGTCAGCTGGTGTACAGAATCAGCGTGACATCCGCACCCAAATCACGGATCTGCACCAGCCGCTGATATTCCGGCGAGTCATGCCAGCGTTTTGCGGCGGTCTCGTCGGCAAATTCAAGTGTCACCACCCGATCGTGGGCTCTGGTATTGATAATATCCTCGCCGGCCATCACCTGCCGCTTGGCACCGCGAAAAATGATCCGGCCTCCGTATTGGGTGATGGTCAAACCCACCTGCGAGACATAATGTTCCCACTGCGCAGGGTCGCGGACCTGAATCAAGCCAACATAGTAGGCGTTGCTCACGTTATTTCCGCCTCATTGGTCAGCATCGCGCGGATCGGGGTGCTCGGCGTAGTGGAAGATGGCACGCTTGTACTTTGCCGTCTGTTTATCACCGGTATGCTCCGCAATGTGTGTCAACAATAACTGAAGCGCACGACGATGGTCGCCAAGATTGTGCAGGGCCATCGCCAGAAAAACGCTGAATTCATGCGCCGATGGGAACTCGACAATGCCACGCTCAAACGTGCGCACCGCGTCCGAATACTGTTCAACACAACGGTAAGAACTGCCAAGCCCGAGCAATGCCCCGCGCCGATCCTCGCCCTCGATGCCGAGCGCAATCGACCTTTCATAGTGCGGAATCGCATCAACCTCCAACCCCTGCGGATCATAGGTAGAGGCAATCTCATAGTGCAGCCGGGCATGATCAGGCGAACCCTTGAGCAAATCGAGCAATATTGCCAGCGACTCGGTATGTTGGCCCTTCTTCCGCAGAAAAACGGCGCGCGAAATATTTTGGTCAATGCCCATCAGGTCGTCCGAAACATTTGAACACACTACGTATTCTGAATAACAATCTTGGGAAACATATGTGACCGATCCTGTGACTGCTTGGCAATTTTGGCGGCGCACTTGTGTGCAATGCCCCGGTAGATTCTTGCGGCGGCACCATCCGGGTCTGAGACCATTGTCGGTTTGCCGCTGTCGGCCATTTCACGAATCTTGATGTCAAGCGGCAACGACCCCAACAGATCGACGTTGTAATCTTTTGACATGCGCTGCCCGCCACCCTCGCCGAAAATATGCTCGCTGTGGCCGCAATTTGAGCAGGTGTGCATCGCCATGTTTTCAACGATACCAATAATCGGCACACCGACTTTTTCAAACATTTTGAGTCCCTTGCGGGCGTCCAGCAGGGCAATGTCCTGGGGGGTGGTGACAATCACCGCGCCCGTGACCGGCACTTTTTGCGCAAGGGTCAGCTGAATGTCACCGGTTCCGGGCGGCAGGTCGATCACCAGATAGTCGAGATTATTCCAACGCGTTTCGTTCAGCAACTGCTCCAGCGCCTGCGTAACCATCGGACCGCGCCAAACCATCGGCGTCTCCGGATCAATCAGAAAACCGACACTCATCGCCTGGATGCCATGCCCCTCCATTGGCTCCATCGATTTACCATCCTTGGACTGCGGACGACCCGTGATGCCCAACATGGTCGGTTGCGAAGGCCCGTAAATATCGGCATCCAACATCCCGACCACCGCGCCCTCGGCTGCAAGCGCCAATGCGAGGTTGACCGCCGTTGTTGACTTGCCGACGCCGCCCTTGCCGGAAGCAACGGCAATGATGTTCTTGATGTTGGGGTTTAACTTGACGCCGCGCTGAACGCTGTGCGAAACGACTTTGGAATAGACGTTGGCCGAGACGTTGCCGATACCGTCGAGTTTCTTCAACCGGTCGATCACACTTTTCCGAATCGCCTCAGTGACACTTTTGCCCGGATAGCCAAGCACAATTTCAAGCGCGACGTTATTGCCGTCGATGACGATGTTTTTTGCCGACTTGCCGTCGATATAGTTTTCATCCGTGACCGGGTCGATCAATTCTCGTAATGCGTTTTTGATCTGTTCGCTGGTAATGCTCATGGTTTGCCTCTGTTTTTCACTTGTGCGTATTTTATCGGCATTCGCTACCGCCCATGCCACTGAATCGGTATTTCCGGTTTATATCTTTGTGTCAGTGGGCTTGTTACAATAGCACCTTAGAAATCACGCCTGTGCAACGACTGCGCGACACCGTCGATCTTGCCCGACCAAGCCCAATGCAACGCAAACTTTTTGTCACCACCGCACTGCCATACGCCAACGGTGGATTCCATATCGGTCACATGATGGAGTACATCCAGGCAGACATCTGGGTGCGCTTCCAGCGTATGCGCGGGCATCAGGTGCATTTTGTTTGTGCGGATGACGCCCACGGCGCACCGATCATGCTCAACGCCGAGAAGCAGGGCATCACGCCCGAGCAATTGGTGGCGACCGTGGCTGCCGAACATCAGGCCCAGTGGCCGCTTTTTCATCTGAGTTTTGACTTCTGGCATTCGACGCATTCGGCCGAAAATGTAGAACTTTCGCAAGCCATCTATAAAAAGCTGAAGACCGGGAAGCTGATTGTTTCAAAAGAGATCGAGCAGTTTTATGATCCGGTCAAAGGTATGTTTCTCGCCGACCGCTTCATCAAGGGCGAATGCCCGAAGTGCGGGGCAAAAGATCAACATGGTGATTCGTGTGAAGTCTGTGGCGCGGTTTATACACCGGCTGAACTGAAGAATCCGTATTCTGTTTTGACCGGTGCCAAGCCGGTATTGAAAAAATCGGAACACCTGTTTTTTAAGCTGTCCGACAAAAAGTGTATTGCGTTCCTCGAAAAATGGGTGGCAGAGACGCCAATTCAGAGCGAGGTTAAAAACAAATTGGCCGAATGGCTGGGCGATGGCGGAAAAGACCTGCACGATTGGGACATCTCCCGCGACAGTCCGTATTTCGGCATTGAAATACCCGATGCACCGGGAAAGTACTTTTACGTTTGGTTGGATGCGCCGGTCGGCTACCTCGCCAGCCTCAAGGCCTACTTCGCCGCCGGTGGTGCCGCCGCAAACGGTGAACCACGCAGCTTCGATGAATTTCTGGCCGACGACGAAGTGGAACAGTATCACTTCATCGGCAAGGATATCGTTTATTTCCACGCCCTATTCTGGCCGGCGATCCTGCATTTCTCCGGGCGCAAAGTGCCGAATAATGTTTTTGTGCACGGTTTTTTGCAGGTCACCGGCGAAAAACTCTCAAAATCGCGTGGCTTCGGTCCGACGCCGACCAAATATCTTGCGCTCGGACTCAACACCGAGTGGCTGCGCTATTACATTGCCGCGAAGCTCAACGACAGGGTTGAGGATATTGATTTCAGTCCGGACGATTTTGTTGCGCGGGTCAACGCCGACCTGATTGGCAAATACATCAATATTGCAAGCCGCGCCTCGGGTTTTCTACACAAAAAATTTGACGCGCGATTGCAGGCGGTCGATGCGGCGCATCCGGTGCTGGCGGCAATCATCAGCGCATCCGAGGAGATTGCAACGCTTTATGATGGCCGCGAATTCGGCAAGGCCGTGCGACGCATCATGGATCTGGCGGATCAGGTCAATATGTTTGTCGACGCTGAAAAACCCTGGGCGCTGGCAAAAGATGACGCGAACAACGCGGCGTTGCACACGACCTGTTCGGTCATTCTCAACGCGTTTCATTTGCTCACCGCATATTTGACACCGATCCTGCCGAAGCTTGCCGGCGAAGCTGCTGCATTTCTCGACATAAAAGGTTATGATTGGGGTGACACAAAAAAATTATTGCCTGCGGGCCACCAGATCAAACCCTATAAACATTTAATGTCGCGCATCGAACCAAAGCAGATCGACGCATTGTTGGACGCACCCGAGGCCTCGGTTGCGGCCGAGGGTAAGGCGGATAAGACCGCCAAATCAACCGGCAAGGCGGAAACCAAAACAACCGCCGCACCGGCCAATGATGAGGCCCTGGCAAGCACCGAATTTGTCCTGCAGCCTGTGGAAACGCCCAAGCCGGTTGTCATCCAACCGGTGTCAGAGACCATTTCAATTGATGATTTCGGTCGGATCGACCTGCGCGTGGCAAAAATTCTTGACGCGGAATTTGTCGTCGAGGCTGATAAATTATTGCGCCTGACGCTCGACCTTGGCATCGAGCAGCGCCAGGTGTTTGCCGGCATCCGATCTTCTTACAATCCAAAAGATCTTGTCGGCCGCTTGACTGTGATGGTTGCCAACCTTGCGCCGCGCAAAATGCGCTTTGGCGAATCACAGGGCATGGTTTTGGCAGCCGGCGACGGTACCGGCATCTACCTGCTGAGCCCCGACTCCGGGGCCATTCCGGGAATGCGCATCAAGTAACGTTGTTGCCCGCAGCTGCATCAGCATTTTGCGTGGACTGGTTGAGAACATTGGACGGGTCTCGGCGGCCAGCGATCGTAAATTGCGCCGGCTCTGGGATAGTATTCGTTGATCATGCCAGCCATTGTTCCGCCACCCTACTCAATTGATCGCACCGTCCTCGAAACCGAAGTCCGGATAGATACCTTTCGTGCGTCCGGTCCAGGTGGCCAGCACGTCAACAAAACCAATTCGGCAATCCGCATTACCCACGCGCCATCGGGGATAGTAGTGGTGGCGCAAGACTCGCCATCGCAGTTTCGCAACAAAGAGATTGCATTTGGGCGTCTTATCGAAAAACTGGCCAGGAAGAACCACGTGCCCAAAAAGCGACTCGCGACCAAGCCGTCGCGGGCGGCCCGCGAAAAACGCATCGTCGAGAAAAAGACCCGCGCCGTGGTCAAAACCACCCGTCGTAAAAAGGTCGCGGCAGACGAATGAATTTCATCACCGTCCATCTCGACATCACCGGCCGTGTCCAGGGCGTTGGTTATCGTGAATCAATGCGCATGGTTGCGCAGGCACTCGACGTCACCGGCTGGGTGCGAAATCTTGCCGACGGCAGTGTTGAGGCGACGGTCTACGGCGAGGAAGCGGCGGTCGAGCGTTTGATCGCGTGGTGCCATAACGGCCCACCCGGTGCGAATGTGCAGTTCGTCAGCGCCAATCTGGTTGAGCCGGCCGAAACATTTATCGCTTTTTCCAGACTGCCTGACCGGTAAATTCAACGTCAACACGGCGGGGCATGGCTGTATTTGGGTAAATGGTGCAAAATCGATCAGGCCAATATGTAATCTGCCGCCCGAGCAGGACACAGCGAATCACACTCTCATGAAGTCGCATTCAATTCCAAAAACGATCAGCCGCATTCGAAAAATCGTTCTGCACGAAACCGGGCAGGACTTGTCACGCCACGCGCTGCGTGAGATTGAGACGGAACTGGTCTCGACTGACGTCAATAAAAAGAGCGACGAAAACTCCGACTTTCAGGCACGCGAAGTCACAATTTTGCTCGCTGACCTGCGCGGATTCACCGCGCTCGCCGCCGAACACCCGTCCGGCACCGTGATACAAATGCTCAACCCGGTGCTAATCAGGATGAGTGAAATCATTTTCAAACACGGCGGCACGATTGACAAGTTCATGGGTGACGCCATCATGGTTTTATTTGGCGCACTCACCAAACGCGACGATGATGTGGCCCGCGCGCTGGCGTGTGCGGTTGAAATGCAAACCAAGATGCACGAACTCAACGCCGAGCACAGGAAGCAGGGGCTGCCGGATCTTTACATGGGCATTGGCATCAATACCGGCGAAGTGATGGCGGGCGTGCTGGGCTCGGACGTTTATTCCGAATACACCGTGATCGGCGACGAAGTAAATCTGGCGTCGCGCATCGAGGCCTTCAGTCTGCGCGGACAGGTGCTGATCAGTGACAGCACCTACGAGCGCTGCCGTGATTTTGTTGAAACGTCCGAACCGATGGTGGTACACGTCAAGGGTAAATCACAAATTGTCAGCGTGCGCGAAGTGCATGCGATTCCCACCAAGGGCCTGCGCGTGCCGCGGCAGGAGATCCGCCGCAGTCATCGTGTTGCGGTATCACTGCCATTTTGGTACCAATTGGTCCGCAGCGGGATCGTCCTGCCCGAGCAACTTTCGGGCACCATTCACGACATTGGTTACCACGGCATTTTGGTCGAGTTGACCGCTCCGCAACCGCCGATGACAGAAATGAAACTGACCATCGACCTGCCACATGTTTCATTTGTCGCGCAGGATGTTTATGGGAAAGTGGTCAACCAAAAGACCCGTGACGGCACTGTTTTCACCGGCATCGAGTTCACCACCGTTCCCCCCGCCGTCAACACCAAGATTCAGCTGTTTGTTCAGCTATTGGTTTTTTCTGACTAGTCTGTCTATTTCGCGGCCGGCTTGACACATTTTTTGCCTGCAAGTGCCCGCCAAATAAAGCGCTGCCGGCTAGTAATAGCTGAGCTCTTTGGTTTTGCCCCAAAATACCCGGTATGCGTAAACGGTATAACCAAAAATTGCCGGTAGAACGACACACGCCCCGACCAGAATGATCATCAGCGATTCCGGCGCACTTGCCGCTTGCCAGATGTCAATCCGGTCCATCACCAGATACGGAAACAAGCTGTAGGCCAAACCGTAGAACGCGAGCAGGAAAATGCCGACACTCCCGGCAAACGGGACCCACGCGCCGTATTCGTTACCCTCGGCCAAACGTGTCGGCAGCCGGCGCAATGCGCGATCAATGACAAAAAACAGAATTGCGGTTGCCAACGGAATTGGCAGTAAGAGAAAAAAATTGGGCAATGAAAACCATTTGTCAAAAATTCGCGCACTCACCATTGGTGTCGCCAGCGAAATTGCCGCAATGCCAACCCCGGTTAGCCACAGACTCGCGCGCGCCCACACAACCGCCTGGCGCTGCAAGGCGCCCTCGCATTTCATGATCAGCCAACCGCTGCCAAGCAACGCATAGCCGGCACACAGGCAAAGGCCCGTGATGAGCGCAAAACCCCATTGCAGCGCGCCGTGCTTGAAACCGGTGACGTAGAGTCCGAGCATCAGTCCTTGGGAAAAAGCCGCCAACACGGATCCGGCATGAAATGCCAGATTCCAGAGCGGCTTGTGTTGGTCACGCGCCTTGACCCGAAAATCAAACGATACCCCCCGCAAGGTCAGCCCGAGCAACATCAATGCCACCGGCAGGTAAAGCGATGTCAGGATAACGCCATGCGCCATCGGGAAGGCAACCAGCAAGAGCCCTACCCCGAGCACCAGCCATGTTTCATTGGCATCCCAGAATGGGCCAATTGACGAAATCATCAGGTCTTTATCGGCGTCACCTGCGCGTCGCAGCAGAATGCCGACACCCAGATCATAGCCATCGAGAATCACATAGGCAAGCATCGATATGCCCATCAGTCCCAAAAATACGATCGGCAACCAGTTGGCATTTATTGAATAGTCCATGCCCGCCTTTACAGGTGTGTGTTCAGGTTAACGTTCAAGGAACCGTCGGGCGCGACTTCACCCGCAATCTTGGGATGTTGGGCTTGACGCGCAAGGTGAAAAACCACCGTAACGTACGCCAAAATGAGCGCCAGATAAAGCAACAGGTACATTAGCAGCGTGCTGGCGATCATGACATTGGGTACTTTTGACGCCGCGTCGACCGTCTTCAATACGCCATAAACAAGATACGGCTGGCGGCCGATTTCAGTTACGTACCAACCCGCCACCGTCGCAACCCAGCCCGAGAAGGACATGGCCACCAGGCCACGTGTCAGCCAGGGCGATGTTTCACCGTTTCGTAACAACTGCCATGCGCCGAACCACGATACGGCCAGCATCAACATGCCAACCCCGACCATGATTCGAAATCCCCAAAATACCGGCGCCACAGGCGGGTGTTTGCCGGCAAACTCATTCAGCCCTTTCACCTCGCCATTCAAGCCATGCGTCAAGATCAGGCTGGTAACTTTCGGGATGTCAATCTCGGCGTGATTCATTCGACGCTTTTCATCCGGAATCGCAAATAACAGAATCGGCACCCCGCGCGCTGTTTCCCAGATGCCTTCCATTGCCGCGACCTTTGCCGGCTGATGTTTGAGGGTGTTCAAACCATGCAAATCACCGACAAAAATTTGCAGCGGGATCAACATCGCCGCGAGGTAGACCCCGACTTTGAGCGTCGCCAAAACAGCGGGGTGACGATCGCCACGCAACCACCTGTAGGACGACAATCCCGCCACCAGAAATGAAACAGTGAGTCCTGAAGCCAGCAGCACGTGTGTGAAGCGATAGGGAAAGGAAGGGTTGAACATGATCGCGAGCCAATCCGTCGCCATCGCCTTGCCATTCACCATTTCAAAACCAACCGGTGTTTGCATCCATGAGTTGAGCATCAAAATCCATACGGCCGAGAGTGTCGTGCCTCCCGCAACGAGCATCGTTGCCATGGTGTGGACGCGGTTGGACACCCGGTTAAAGCCAAACAGCATGATGCCCAAGAACGTCGCTTCGAGAAAAAAGGCAGTAAGCACTTCGTAGGCCAGCAGCGGACCCGCAACATTGCCAACCGTTTCCATGTATCCAGGCCAATTGGTGCCAAATTGGAAACTCATAGTAATGCCACTAACCACGCCAAGCGCGAAGGTCAACGCAAAAACCTTGACCCAAAATTTGTAGGCGTCCATCCATTTTTCGTCACCACTGCGGTTGAATCGAAGCTTGAAAAACAGCAGCACCCAACCAAGTGAAATCGAAATGGTTGGAAATAAAATATGAAAGGTGATGTTTGCGCCGAATTGAGCGCGGGCGAGGACAACCGGGTCAAGGTCAAACATAACGTCTCCGATGTTTCTCTGCTACGCTTTGGTATCGGGCACAGCTGACATGCATTGTGGCCCCTTAAAGCTTTGAAACCGGCGTAGCGGTCAGGCCCTTCTCTTCTTCGACGCCCCGGCTCTTGCTGAATCCGCCGCCTTGCGCGCCGTGCCCGTCCCCTTGCCTGAGGTAACCGGCGCACCCGGCATGATCTGTTTCATCCATTGCGCCGGGTCAAAAGCGGCCGCAAACCTGGCCAAGTCATCACCCGTCAATTTGCCGAATTCCTGATTTTGCTCGCGCATGGCGGCAAGTGTATCGCGCTGGTACTCAAGCGCCTTGACTGACAATTCGACGGCGTTAGCCTGCACCTGCAGCCAGCCCAGCACGGTTTGCAATTCACGGATCTTCTTGTCGATTTCAGCCGGGTCAAATGCCGCGCCTGCCGCTGCCCCCGGCGGCACTGCCGCACCCATACCGGTCATTTGCCGAAGCAACTCAAAATAATCGGGCAACGAATCGTTAGGCATGGCGGGATCGGATTGCCGTCTAACGGTTATGTTTCTTGATGAAGTCGCGAATCTTTGGGTAGATCATTTCGCGATATTTTCGGCCGGAGAAAATGCCGTAGTGGCCGACTCCCGGTGCGGTGTAATGTTCGCGGCGGGACGCGGCGATGCCGGTACACAATGTATGCGCGGCTTCGGTTTGTCCACTACCGGAAATATCGTCCAACTCACCTCAATGGTAAACAGCGCCGTTTTGCCGATCGCCGCCGGCTCGACCGGCTCGCCCGCGACCACCAGTGTGCCGCGCGCCAGACTTTGCTCCTGGAACACACGCACTATCGTGTCGAGGTAATACTCGGCGGGTAAGTCCATCACCGCGTTGTACTCATTGTAAAACTTGCGGTGTGCTTCGGCCGATTCACCGTCACCCGCCACCAAATGGTTGTAATAGTCTTGATGCGACTCGAGATGACGCTCGGGATTCATCGCCACAAACCCGGCGAGTTGCAAAAATCCCGGATAGACACGACGCATGGCACCGGGATATTTCACCGGTACCCGCTGGATCACGTTTTGCTCAAACCACCACAGCGGGCGGCGGGTGGCAAAATCGTTCACCGAGGTTGGATTCTTGCTGGTGTCGATCGGGCCGCCCATCATGGTCATGCTCGCCGGCAGCTTTTCACCGCGCGAGGCCATCAATGAGATTCCGGCCAATACCGGTACGGTCGGTTGGCAAACTGACACGACGTGAATATTGCCCCCGGCGCGTTTTTGCATAAACCGGATGAACTCCTGCACATATGCGGCGTAATCGTCGAAGTGAAACACGCCTTCGGCGAGGCTGACGTCGCGTGCGTCTTTCCAATCAGTGATCGTGACGTCGTGGTCTGGCAACATGGTGCGCACGGTGTCACGCAGCAATGTCGCGAAATGGCCGGAAAGCGGCGCAAAAATCAGCACATGCGGTTCGGCACCGGCGCGACGGCGGGTGCCGACTTTGCGCACCTTGGCAAAATGGCGCAATTGGCAGAACGGCTTGTCGAGCAAAACCTGCTCTTCGATATCCAGCTGCTGACCGCCCACCTCAACGTGGCTGATACCAAATGGCGGTCGTCCATAACGACCGGTTAACCGCAACATCAAGTCAATACCGGCCACCGCTTTCGGCGCATTGCTGCCGTATGACAGTGGCGAAAAGGGGTTTTGCAACATATCGACACTCGCCTCGGCCCACCAGCGCCAAGGCTCGAGGATGGAACGCTGCATTTCATGGATTTGATAAAGCATTGAAGCGGGCCTTTCAATCAACTGCAATCGGGTGGACGGGGTCCCTAACGCAGCTAGTTTACTGCGGTGCAACATTTTTTGCGACTTCCCGGGCCTCGTTAACCACAAATGGAACGCCGGATTGCCCGTTTTTATCGTTCGATTGACTTGGATCAAGTTGTGAGTCGCCTTGCTGGCCGGGGCCCATCCAAGAAAAATCACTGAATTCTGCTACTCTTTGCAAACATAAAATTCTCAAAAAAAAACATAAATGAGCACGCCGGCGTCGCATATGCACAAACCCTTACGCACCGATTTTTATCCGCCCATTCAGCCGTTCGACACAGGCGAGATCGTGCTCGATGAACTGCATACGATGTATTTCGAGCAATCCGGCAACCCACACGGTGTGCCGGTATTGTTTTTGCACGGTGGCCCCGGCTCGGGCGCATCGCCCTCGCACCGGCAGTTTTTTGATCCGGCGTTTTATCGTATTGTCATTTTTGACCAGCGCGGATCTGGCCGTTCAACGCCGCTCGGCGAGCTACGGAACAATTCGACACCGTTGTTGATTGCCGACATTGAACGTCTGCGCGAAAAGCTCGGCATTTCACGGTGGGTCGTGTTTGGTGGCTCGTGGGGCTCGACACTGGCACTCGCCTACGCCGAACACCATCCGGCACATGTCATGGCCTTGGTTCTGCGTGGTATTTTTTTATGCCGTCAATTTGAAATTGATTGGTTTCTATACGGGCTCAAACATATTTTTCCCGAGGCCTGGCACAAACTGGCAAATCACCTGCCGGCCCATGAGCACAACAACATTTTGAAAGCGTATTACGCACTGATCACCGACCCCGATCCGGCGATTCACGTTCCTGCCGCGCGGCAATGGAGTATCTACGAAGGCTCGTGTTCAACCCTGTTGCCCAATGAGGGCATTGTCGCGAATTTTGGCTCGGACCGTGTTTCGCTTGGGTTGGCGCGTATGGAGTCGCATTACTTTATGCACGACATTTTTTTGCCGGCTAATTTTCTGCTGGAAAACGTCGGCAAGATCCGGCATATCCCAACCACCATCGTTCAGGGGCGCTACGACGTCGTGTGCCCGATTGTTTCAGCGGACGATCTTGTGCGCGCGTTTCCCGAGGTCGAATACCATATCATCAACGACGCCGGCCACTCGGCGTTTGAACCGGGCATACGCGCAAAATTAATTGAGACCATGGAAAAACTGAAATTGCGTTTTGCCTGATCAACCATCACGTCCATTGTTCTGAATGTTTCGTCCATCCCCCAACGATTGATCAAACCGACTCCTGATGCCAAATTTTCTCAAAGCCGTCCGACTCGACGATTCCGACGCGGAACTCTATAAAACGTCGGCCGCGTGCGACGACGATGAATGGGTATGCACAGGCGGCTTCACCGTTTGTGACTTGGCCAGCGGGTATCGCTGTGAGCCGCGCTGTTATTGCGACGCGTCATTCCTGTCGATCACACGCCGGGCGCGCGTGACGCTCGCCGAAGTGATCGAGGTGACCGATGCCGACTTGGAAATCTTCAAGGATCAGCTGGCGCAACACCTGCTGTTTGACTGGAAGGCGCCGGACTATGAAACCGCCCGCGCGGTGGCGGAAGAAGAAATTGATTACACCGCCGAAACTGCATCAGGATTTCCCACAGAGGTGTGGATCACGGTAAAACGCTCACCCGGCGCGGATGGCGCAATCGAGGAAAAATACGACCAGTATGAGCGGCTGATGATCGGCTCGCACAAGTTATAGAACCGGCGATGCATGGATAGAACGCGGCGCTCAGGCGGAATCTCGGGGCATCGATATCGGCCCAAGCTTGTCCCAACCTTCAGCGTGTGCGACCACCCGCGAAAAGGTGATCAACATTCCGGCAGTGGCACCCCAGATATAGCGATTGTGATAAGGGATCGCGAAATACTCACGCATGCGGCCCTTGTACATGGCCGATTCCCGGCGATGATTGCGCGGGTCCAATAAAAATGGTGCGGGCACCTCGAATACCTCGCTCACCTCGCGTTCATCCGGCGAATACTGCAGCGGCTCATCCGCCCACGCCACCACCGGTGTAACGCGATAGCCGGTACCGGTTGTGTATTGCGGCAGCGTGCCGACAACATCAATCAATTGCGCGTTCACGCCGGTCTCTTCGACGGTTTCCCGAATGGCCGTCGCTGCCGCATCAACATCATGTGGTTCGACGCGACCACCGGGAAAGCTGATCTGCCCGGCATGATCGGTCAGATGTGCGGTACGCAGGGTAAAAACAATAGTCGGCATTTTCGCGCCGGGATGATTTACCACCAGCACCAACACCGCCGCATGCTTGAGTGGTTGATCCGGCCGGACGAGCGCCAGCGTTTCGCCGTCGTCGGCAAAACGGCGATCACCGCTTGCCTCGACAGCATCACTCGCCGCCAGCCAAATGCGCAGTCGATCAAGTGTGAAGTGTGTCGCCAGTGTCTCGTCGAACGTCATCGGCTCTTGAATTTTCTTCTGGTTGTGCATTTCTATGTCTATTATAGTGAGCCATTGTGACAATCCGACCAGAAGCGAGCAACTGCCATGATTGTTTATGACTACTTCCGATCGTCCGCCTCCTACCGTTTGCGTATCGCGCTCAATCTCAAAGGACTGACGCCCGAGTTCCGCAGCATTCATCTTGGCAAGGGCGAGCAGCGTTCGGCCGATTACAAAGCCATCAACCCGCAGGGGTTCGTGCCCTACCTCATCGACGGGGACTTTCATTTGTCGCAGTCGCTTGCCATCATCGAGTATCTGGATGACAAATATCCCGATCCACCACTGATGCCAAACAATGCTGAACAACGCGCGCTGGTCCGGCAGATTGCGTTGTTGATTGCCTGTGATATTCATCCGCTCAACAATTCCCGCATCCTCACCTATTTGACTGACGACTTGAAGGTCAGCGACACGGTCAAGACACAATGGTATTGCGGCTGGATTCACGAAGGCTTCACCGCACTCGAGAAAA
>JANMNT010000040.1:0-10313 GCA_031368465.1 Burkholderiales bacterium | reverse complement strand
CGCGCTCCATCACGCACAGCGGCAAATGAGCTTCTGGTCAGATAACCGCAATCATCTGCTCGATGTTTTATTGATTGACGCGGTATTTGCGTTGATTGCGTTGTTGATCGGTGTACCGCCGGTGCAGTTTGTTGCATTGGTGGTGGCATCGCGTGTGGTTGAAAGTCTTTCACAAGCCAATCTGCGCGTGGACTTTGGTCGTGTTGGTGAATATTTGCTGGTCAGCCCGCGCTTTCACCGGGTGCATCACGCCATTGGCCTTGGGCACGAGGGGCGCACCATGGGTTGCAATTTTGCCGTGTTATTCCCGGTGTGGGACGTGTTGTTTGGCACGGCAAACTTTGAACCTGTTTTCCCCGCCACCGGCGTGCGCGACCAACTCAATGGCCGCGACTACGGCGAAACATTTTGGCGTCAACAGTGGCTGGGGATCAAGCGGCTGCTGCGCCTGCGTAACGCCTGAGGCGATACATTGTCAGTGGTAGATTGCCGGCGCATTGCGACGACGCGTATCAGCCAACAAACGATTGCCGAACGCGCCGGCCGACAGGTAGTTCGCTGCATCAACTGCTCTTGCGCCACGTCCGGCATCCTGTGCGATGAACGCCAACGGTGCCACTGGTGCGACCGGCGCGCCGGGGGTGCCAAAAGCCGCGACGCCGGTCATGCCGTCGCCGATGAGGCTGCCAAGTGTGAAAAACGCCCGTCCTGCGCTGCCCGAATTGCCGGTAAAGAACCCGTCAAAGCGCCCCACTGGTTGCACGCCCGCACACGCGCCGCTGCATGTCACCGTCAGCGCACCGACATTGGTTGGCAGTCCCGTACCGGTCGCGGCGGAAAAACCGACCCCAACCAACGGCAGGTTCGACGCACTTGCGGTAAAGGTCGGCCCGGCGGCACCGCCCGGTGTGATGGTCGAGCTGACCGTCGCATTGAAACCGACCGTACGGTTGGAGAAGTTGGCATTGACGGTGCCATTGATGGCACTTGGCAAATAGCTTGTATTGTTATTTGTGTTGAAACCAGCCGTCACGTTTGACAACGACCCAAACGCTAATGTTGCGGTTCCGGTTTGTGGCACCGATATGCCGACCGTTGGTGCAGTAGCGGCCTGTAACGCAAAAAAGCCGGAAATGTGATCAGGCATCGCGCCGCCGCCGCCCTGCACACCCGTTGGCGTAATGCGGTATTGGCCGGCGGCAAACTGGCCAGTGGCGCCTGCAACCGACGTACCGGTTACGCCGACATAGCCGCGGCTGCTGCAATTTGATCCGCTACACGTGATCGCCATGGTATTTGCGGCAAGTGTATTTGGATTGTTTGGATCGAGCGAGATCCAATTTGCCCCCGGACTACCTTGCTGAAACGGCGTGGGTTGGCCGACGATGGTGAGATTTTGGTTGTTGATGCTCAGCGAGCCGTTAAGTGTTGCTGTCAGGCTGTTGAAGTTGAAACCGACGGTCCATGAATTGAGGCGTCCGACATTGCCGGCACCGTCGGTAGGTAGTGTTGAGCCGATCAGTGTGTAGGTGGTTGCACCGGTGAAGGTGCTGGCGACGGCGGCATCGGTATACCGGACCACGCCATATGCCGCGCTGCGCGCGCCAAGGTTATAAACACGCGCGGCAGCATTGGGCTGGCTATTGTCGCGAACCTCGATTGCGCCACCCTCCCAACGGCCAAGAATGACGCTGCCATCGCTGGTGCGAAATGCATCTCGATGTTGGCCACCAATAAATTCATAGCTGGCGTCGTTGGCGCTAACACCAACGTAACCGGCAGGAACGATCCCGCCGACGCCACCAGACGAGATAAATGCCGTAAAGGTTCCATTGCGTGCGCCAATCATCTGACCGGCAGCATTAAAGACCGCCGTACCGCCCTGTGGGAACAGGCCCTCATAGCCACCCGTTACCAACGGATTCGAGGCGCGGACCGACGGAACTGCGTTCGGATCGGAGATGCTACCGCCGGCAATGGGGTTCGTCGACGTCTGTAACACAAAGTGGCCAGAGATCAAATCGGTAAGCGCGCTTCCGGCAATACGAATCGGGTTGATCCGATATTGGCCGCCGATAAAACTGCCGGTGGTGCCGGCGATGTTGGCACCAACACTGCCGTTGTAACCGATACCCGCACAATTGCTGCCACTGCAGCCAATATTCAGCGTGCCTAAACCGGAAGTCCATTGCAGCAATGAGCTGCCGCGGGCAAAGCTGCTGTTGCCGGACAGCGTGAGGTTTTGATTGTTGACCGCGAGTGCTGCATTCAATCGTGCGGTGAGCAGGCTGAAATTAACCCCGATGGTCGCTGACGATAATGTGCCAACATTGCCAACCGCATCGGTTGGCGCGGTCGCCGCAAGCAGGTTATAGGTGCTGCTGCCGGTGAAGGTGCTGGCCACACTGGCTAGCGTTGGCGTCACCAGACCGTAGGAGAGGCTACGATTGCCCAATTGCGAATCGGATCGATAGTTCGGATCGGTCGTCGCAAGCGTATTGTTGAACAGCGAAATATTGCCGCCTGTCCAGCGGCCAATAATCACGCTTCCATCGGGCGTTTTGAATCCGTCCCGGTGGGACCCGCCCGAGAAACTGACGGTGGCATCAGGCGAACCTGACGGCGTATAACCTGCCGGAAATGCGGCGCTGCCATACATATTTACCGAAATATCACCATTGCGCAGTTCAATCAATTGTCCGGCCGCATTGAGGATTGCCGTGGTGTTGCCAGTTGCGCCGGTTTGTACAAACACGCCCTGATTGCCGGCCGGTAACGAGGCATCAATACCGCGAATGGTAAAAATACCACCGGTCAGGGTGGTGGTTGCCGCAACGACCGCCGCGGTTGCGGCTGTATTGGCCTGGGCGGCGGAAGTGGTCGAGGTTGTCGGTGGCGCGGCAGTTGCGGCGCTACTGGTGCTTGCCGGTGGCGTGGCGGCAGGCTCGGCGGCTTTTTCCGGTTCACTGCTGCTCGACGAACTCTTTGGTGCCGGGGACGCGGCCTGCGCAATAAATGCCGGGGTTGGAATATAACGCGGTGCCTGTCCGGGCAGAACCTGGATGGTTTGTCCCGGCATGGACACCAGGGTGCCACCCGCATTGCTGGTGACGCTATGCGCACCGGTAAGCGTGTGATTGATGGTGCCGATTGCATCGTAATGCGCCAACACATTGCCGGAGCCACGAATGCCGAGCGTGGCAACTGCGGTGCGCATTTTGAAACGATCGCGGTTGCGGCTGACAATTTCACCGGTGAAGGTGCGCAGTGTTCCCTTGAGCAGTCCGATGACGGCATCGCCAACCGTCGTTTGCATCGGGCTAAATTCATATTTTTCGACGCGCATCTCGCTACCCGGACGCAGCGACAAAAACGCACCGTCGATCATGTTCATCTGGATATTGCCGTTTGCCGAGGTGCGGATGAGGTCGCCCACATTGACCAGCGTGGCGCGCATTGCGGGAAACTTCTGGCTGCCGCGCTCAATTTCGACGCCACCACTGACAAATTGTATGTTCCCTGCCGGCTGCGCGGTGGCGGTTCCGGCGAGCAATACAAAAATTACCGCCAGTAATGTGGCCGACACGGCGCTGAGCCGCGTGGAGAATGTTGCTGCGATCGCTTGATGGGTCATCATGTTCGTTCCCTATTTAAAATCGCGACGAATGACAAAACCACCATCCGCTTTTCGGAATGAATACAACTGGATGTTCGACCGGTTGTCCATATAGGTGATATATGGCAGGATCGACCAGGCCGGCGTGATGCGCCAGCCAATGCGGGCGGTAAAGTCGTAAAGGTTGTCCAGGCCAAACTCAACCAACCCGGCACGTGCAAATGGTTTTTCATCAGCCCGGCGTGTCCACGCGGCGCTGGCGGACCATGAAAAAATTTCGCGCGGGTCAGAGGCGATCGTGAAGCGGGCACCATAGGATTTGCGCGAAACACTGGTGTCAACAAATTCGTTGAGCGTCCTCTTGGCGCGCTCCTTGGTAAAAAATGCCAATCCGGAAATACTGCCACCGGTCATCCAGGTTGGCGATGTCTGCGCGGACGTTGAGAACGTAAGTTGATCGGTGTCCTGGGTTTTGTTTGATTGGTAACGAACGCTACCTGCTTGCAAACCCAATGCAAGATTGGTTTTCGCATTGAGCGGGGTGCGCCAATCAGCGGCAACACCACCGATGGTACGGTTATTGGTGACGCGGACGGCTGTCGAAGCCGGGTCAAACGCCCCGTCTTGCTTGAACTGTTGCGCAAACGCCGACAGGCCCAGACTGCGTTCGCCAAACCGCCACTCATGGCCGCCGACTGCATCTACCAGGGTGTGATTGAAGTCGTCGTACTCGCCAAAAAACCGCGCGCGCACGTTGGCGGCGAAGAAGAAAGTCCGGTCTTCGCGGTAACGGTTGACGAGGTCAAGACCAACATTCACGGCGCCATAATTGTCACCACGGCGGATCGAATTGCCCGTCGGCTGAATACCGGCAAGACCGAATGAGTTCAGAATGGCACCGGGAAAATCGCGTGTGCTCGACGAGAGATTATTGTCGCGCCCGCCGCCGGCCTCAACATAACTTGACATTGAAAATCGTTGCTTGGCTTTCAGGCGTGAAATTTCAGCGAGATAGCCTTCCAGTAAAGATTTTCCCTGAGGATTTGGTGCGCGGCCGACGAGCCGTTTAAATTCCTGCTCCGCGAGGTCCAGTGAACCCATTCGCAGGTAAGTGCGGCCTAATTCAAGTCTGGCACTGTCAAAGTCCGGATTGGCGACAAGCGACCGCTCGAATGCCATCGCTGCCCGCTCCAACCGGTTGGATTCAAATGCGGCAACACCAAACCAGTAGTCAAACACCTCTTCGCCGGCACGCTCGTTTTCAAGCGGTAGCAGCAGCTTGTAAGCGGCATCGGCATTTTTACCCTCGATCAATCCCTTGGCTTTTGTGATGACCTCAGCCGGGTTGGCAGTCGTCGATTGCGCATTGGCGTTTGTCACAAGGTATGGCGCGGCGGTGAACGCAATCAGCATCGAAACGCCGGTCGACAGAAAGACCCTGCCGCAACGAATAATATGGTCGCAATTTTTCATGAATCTCCCTGACGCTGGTACGCGTCTATATGGCCTATTGTTATCGTGCTGCAAGATTAGTGGATTTTAATGCGCGACGCAACGGAAACCATTTTTTCTCAAAAACAGCCATTGCCGACATGAACCGGTGACGATGATGTTGCGGGCTTTTCCACATCGCCGGTCGGTTTTTCGGGTTTCTCTAACGCAAATGCAATAATTCCGCCTCAATCGTGTTGATCAGGAAAGTGTTTGCCAGTGGAAAGCCAGCGTCCCCCTACAGATCCGGCTGCCGTCGTTCGGCAGGATGTTCCATTCGTCGCCAATATCGAATCGCTCGACCATGAGGGCCGCGGGGTCAGCCATGTCGATGGAAAGGTGGTATTTATTGAGGGCGCACTGCCACGCGAGCAGGTCGTCTACCAGCCCTCGCGCAAGAAAAAAAACTTCGAGACCGCCACGCTGGTGTCGATCAAACATCAATCGTCAGACCGGATAACACCGCGTTGTCGTTATTTCGGAATTTGTGGTGGCTGTGCGTTGCAACACGCCAGTCCGCCAATGCAAGTAGCCAGCAAGCAGCGTGTACTGGAGGACAATCTTGCCCGCATCGGCAGGGTCGTACCGGAACGCGTATTGCCGCCAATCTACGCCGCGCAATGGGTTTACCGGCATCGGGCGCGCATGTCGGTGCATTACGTTGCCAAAAAGGGTGGCGTATTGGTTGGCTTTCGCGAGAAAAAGGCCGGCTTTGTTGCCGATATGCATTCGTGCGAAGTGCTCGCAGGCGGTCTGGGTGATTTGATTGATCCGCTGCGCGAGGTGTTGACCAGTCTGGATATCCGTGATCGGATTCCGCAGATTGAGGTCGCAGTTGCGGAAAACGTCACGGCGCTGGTGCTGCGTATCATGGATGCCCTGACGCCGGAGGACGAAACCAAACTGAAAGCGTTTGCTGATCGTTACCGTGCCTCACACCGGCTGCAATTTTGGCTGCAGGTGAAAGGGCCTGAAACCGCCGTACCGTGGTACCCGCTTGATATGCCGGCGGTGACCTATACATTGCCGGAATTTGATCTCGAAATAAATTTTCGCCCGACCGAATTCACGCAGGTAAACCACGCCGTCAACCGTTTGATGGTGCAACGTGCCATCGAACTGCTTGACCCACTCCCGGGGGACCACGTTGCAGATCTATTTTGTGGGCTGGGTAATTTCACGCTGCCGATTGCACGTCGCGGTGCAACGGTTGTCGGTGTTGAGGGAAGCGAGGCATTGACACAACGCGGCCGTGATAACGCGTCGCATAACGGGTTGGATAAATACACGTCGTTTTTTGCGGCCGACCTGTACACAGACCAGGAGGCGGCGATGGCGCGTGTGCCAAAGGTGGGCAAAATGTTGATCGATCCGCCGCGTGACGGGGCGCTTGAGGTTTGCAAATTACTGACACGCGAATTGCGCCCGGAATTAACGCGGGTGGTCTATGTATCGTGCAGCCCGTCGACGCTTGCGCGTGATGCCGATGTGATGGTGAACGCCAACGGATTCCGGCTTACGGCCGCGGGGGTGGTGAATATGTTTCCGCACACCACCCACGTTGAATCGATTGCGGTATTCGACCGCGACTAAGGTGAACAAGCGCATAAAAAACGGCCACGCATGTGGCCGTTTTTTTTGGTCAATAACCTCAGTCACTAATCCGAATTGGTAATGCCAAGCAGCGCCAGCAGATTCGCAAAAATATTGTAAATACTTAGGTAAATCGCGAGTGTGGCTGAAATGTAGTTTGTCTCGCCGCCGGTGATGACGCGATTGATGTCGTACATCAAAAATGCCGAGAATATGCCGATCGCGACCACCATGATGGTCAATGTCAACGCCGCAATTTGCAAGAAAATATTGGCAAAAGCCGCCACCAGCAAAATGACCATGCCGACAAACAGAAACTTGCCCATGTTGGTCAGATCGCGCTTGATGGTTGCCGCAAGCGTCGCCATGCCAAAGAAAATCACCGCGGTGCCGCCGGCAGCAAGCGCAATCAGCTGACCGCCGTTGGACAGGCCCAATACACGGCTAATCACGCCAGACAGCATCAGCCCCATAAAAAATGTGAAGCCCAACAGGATCGCCACACCCCATGCGCTGTTTTTGGTTTTTTCAATGGCGTAGAAGAAGCCAAACGCAATGGCCAGAAAGGCCATAAAACCTAAAACAGGGGACCCGGCAAAAAAAGAGAACTTCATGGTTGTGCCGATGGAGGCGCCCAATACTGTTGGCACCAGTGAAAGCCCCAACAACATATAGGTGTTGCGCAGCACACGATTTTGCGCCTCGCCGAGGGTGCCGGCGGTTGACGGGTTAATGCTTTGAATATCGGATTGCATTGACGTTTTTCCTTTCAAAAGAAAACTGTTTGTCGCTATGACATAGGACCGCAATGATGGGTGGAAGTTTCCATGAAGTTTGCGGGGGCTTCAACCACATTTCATTTGCGGGTATTGAGGGTCTACGCGCTATTGGCCCTGCCCAAGTGAGTAGCCGGGTTTGCCGTCAAACAGGCAAAGCGATTCGGTCTTGATGAAATCCAGCCCGGCGTCAGTCACTTGATTGAGCAGCGTAACGATGTCACGGTGGCGGATGGTGCCGGCCTCTTTGGCCATGAAGCGGCAGCGCCAATGATCGGTCAACGATGTTTCCGGAATGCCGTTCGGCCAGGCTTTTACGCCGCGGCTGGTAATCAGCACGAGTTTCAGATTTTGATGGTGAATGCCATTAAGAACAGCAGCAAGGTCTTCAGCGTCACCCGCGCCGGACGCGGTGCGCCAATCGACAAATACGTCAACCCCGACCATGTCCTTTCTCGCCGGCGTTACACTGAGATTTACGGACGGTAGGTTGAGGGTTGGCATTGCGCCGGTATTAACGGCCTGTAGTGTTTTTGGTGCGCGACCAAGACGTTCAATCACAGCATCGGCGAATTCAGTCGTGCCGGCCAGTTTTTTTGAATTCTCGCCGGCAATATCACCGGTGTGAATGCCGTCTTCAATGGTCGACAACCAGGCGTTGGCGACGCAGTTTGCGGCCGCACCCTGACCAACATGGTGCAACATCATGACGGCGGCATTGATCAGGCCGGATGGGTTCGCTTTGTCCTGACCGGCAATATCCGGCGCGGTACCGTGTATGGCTTCAAACATGGCACCACCCGCGCCGATGTTGGCGGAGCCCGCCAAACCAACCGAGCCGGCCATTTCGGCGGTGATGTCAGACAGGATGTCGCCATAGAGGTTGAGGGTGACAATGACATCAAATCGTTCAGGTGCATCAACAACTTTTGCCATGCCGATGTCGATAATCATGTGTTCCTGCGTGATGTCGGGATATTCGGCGCCGACTTCGTCGAATACCTGATGAAAAAGACCATCCGTCATCTTCATGATGTTGTCTTTGGTCATGCATGTGACTTTTTTGCGTCCATTGGCGCGGGCATATTCGAATGCGTAGCGGGCGATGCGCTGACAACCCTGCCGGGTGACGATTTTTAAACATTGATAAACGTCGTCGGTTTGCCGATGTTCGATTCCGGCGTACAAGTCTTCTTCGTTTTCGCGAATCATGACGATGTCCATCGTCGGGTGACGTGTTGCGACGAATGGGGCAAAGGCGGTGCACGGGCGGATATTGGCATAGAGGCCCAGCGACTTGCGCATGGTGACGTTTAGGCTCTTGTAGCCGCCACCCTGCGGCGTGGTGATCGGCGCCTTCAGCAGTACTTTGCGGTCACGAATGACGTTCCATGATGCTTCTTCAATTCCCGACGAGTTCCCTGCAAGATACACATCTTTGCCAACCTTGATTTCGGCGATGTCGAGCTTTGCACCTGCCGCCTGCAGGATGCGCAATGTTGCATCCATGATTTCCGGGCCGATGCCGTCACCGCGTGCGACGACGATGCGTGCCGTGCCGACCGCGTCAATCGCGCCGTAAACCGCCGCGCTGGTGTGGTTGGTGTTTGCATCCTGATCGACGGAGGTGGTCGCGAGCATGGTTGGTCCTGTTAATTGGCAAAAGATGGCACACTTTAGGCGAAATCATTGAAAGATAAAAATCAATTTATTTGATATTTACCATAGAGTTATAGCTATAATAAAAAATGCACGCAACCTTTCGCCAACTCAAAGTTTTTGCCGCAGTCGCCCGCCACCTGAATTACACACGCGCCGCCGAGGAATTGCACCTTACACAGCCGACCGTCTCCATGCAGGTCAAGGAACTTACCGCGTCGATCGGCATGCCGCTGTTTGAGCAAATTGGCAAAAAGACGTTTCTGACCGATGCCGGGCGCGAATTGCAGGTTGCCGTGCGCGAGGTATTCGAAGCATGGGACCGGTTTGAAATGGCGGCGAATAATCTGCAGGGATTGTCAAAGGGCAAGCTGAGCGTATCGATTGTCACAACGGCAAAATATTTTGTGCCGAGGTTGCTGGGTGAATTCAGCCGTACACACCCCGATATAGAAATGGCATTGGTGGTGGCAAATCGTGACCAGGTCATCGAACGATTGCAGGCCAACCTTGACGACATCTACGTCATGGGCGTGCCGCCGCCGGGTTTGAAACTCACGATAGAACCGTTTTTAGAAAACCCGCTTGTGGTGATTGCGCCGCTGGGTCATCCATTGGCAAAAAAGCGTCGCATCACACTGCCTGAACTGGTAAAAGCGCGATTCATCCTGCGCGAAAAGGGCTCGGGAACGCGCCTGGCAACGGAGCGGTTTTTTGAAGAGCGGGGCATCGTGCTGAATACCAAGATGGAATTGGGCACCAACGAAGCCATCGTTCAGGGCGTCGCTGGTGGCTTGGGGTTGGCGGTCCTGTCAAGCCATGCGTTGGGCGCGCACCCGGATGAAACCGGGGTAGCCGTGCTCGACGTGAAGGGCTTTCCGATCAAGCGCTCTTGGTACATCGTCGCCCCGCAAGGCAAAAAATTGTCGGTTGTCGGGCGGGCATTTCATGACTTTTTGCTCGATGTTCGACGTGATGGCAAGCGTGTTCGGTGATAAAATTAGCACATGGAAGGTTGGCCGAGCGGTTTAAGGCACTGGTCTTGAAAACCAGCGACAGGGCAACTTGTCCGTGAGTTCGAATCTCACACCTTCCGCCATCATCGCCCCTATCTGACCTCGGATGGGGCTTTTTATTTTTGGTGCCGTGAAAACCCGTGTTCAAGCGTTGATTTACCG
>JANMNT010000378.1:0-3902 GCA_031368465.1 Burkholderiales bacterium | reverse complement strand
CGGCAAAGCTCTGAGCCGATCGAGCCGCCCGCACCCGTGACCATCACAACCTTGCCGGTGAGCAGATCATGCAGGCCGGCAACATCAAGTGTGATCGGTTCGCGCTTGACCAGATCTTCAAATGACAAACGCCGCACTTTTGGCGAGACCGGTTTGCCGGCAACGTTTGCGCTGGCGGTCAGCTCGCTGAATTTTGGCACCGTCAATACCGTCACTCGCGCACGATTGCAGACTTCTATGATCTGACGGCGCTTTTGGTACGCCACCGACGGCATGGCGATGATGACGTGTTTGATTTTCAAGGTGCGCGCGATACGCGGCAGGTCTTCGAGGGCGCCCATCACCCGCACGCCGTGAATCAGCCGGTGACGTTTGTTCGGGTCGTCATCCAACAATCCCAACACGCGCCAGTCACGGCTGCGCAACAACTCTTTGAGCAGGCTGACAGCGGCATCACCCGCACCGAGGATCATGACCGGCGTGCCTTGATCGTCGGATTTGCCATAAAGCGTCCACTCTTTCCACGAGCGGTAACTGATGCGGCTGCCCGCCATCAGCACGATCAGCAACAACGCCTGGACCAGAAAGTGTGAAATGGTGAGCGCGCCCAACCAACCACCCGCCCACAAGGTTGCGGCGACGGCGATCGACCCGGCAACAACAGTGGCGACAATACGTTGCACGTCAGGCAGGCTGGCATAACGCCACAACCCCTGATACATACCGAATATCGTCGCGACCAGCGCCTGCACGGGAATGGCGACCAGCAGGATTGGCCAAAGGCTACCGACATCAACCGAGGAAGCTGAAGCGCTTGCCAACATGAATAATTCAATGGTCACCGCCCACGAAACGGCGACCATGGTGACATCATGAACAAACGCCAACACGGCGCGCTCATTGATCGTGAATGACGTCATTCTTCACCCTTGATGGAAACGGTTTTCATTTTTCTTATTGCTGCTTATTTTGTTTTTTGTTTTGCAAAGCGCCGCTCCATATGTAACAGGAACAGTGCATATGTTATCACCCATAAACCGATGAGCAAAGTACCGCCCGTGTCGCCACTGGCATTGTTGTAACGACCGGTTACCGGTATTAGGGCCAGAATCAGCAAGCCGCTAACCGCCGCCAATAGCATCACAGTTGCATAGGCGAGCGCGGTTTTTAGGTGACTCCAGCCCTCCAGCAGAATCAGCCGGTGGTAATAATGCCGCCGGTGCGCCTCCCACAACCGCTCACGCCGCAATATCCTGCCCATCAGGGTGACGCTGGCATCCACAATAAAAGGTGAAAATACCAGCATCGGGAACCACCACGGCCAGATCGCGGCCATCGCACCGTACAGCCCCAGTGTGGCGGCGAGGAAGCCGAGTGGAATCGAGCCGGCGTCGCCCATGAATACCTTGGCGACAGGCAGATTAAAAAACAGGAAGCCCAGACATGCGCCGGCAATCGCACTGCATGCAGCCGTCAACAGCAAACTTGCTTCTACCGGCGCGCCGATCTGACCCGCTACCGCCAGACTGCCAAATCCGATCACCCCCATGAGTCCGGCAAGACCGTTTGCACCGTCCATAAAATTGTACAGATTTGTCATCCAGACAATTGTCAGCGCCAGCGCAGTGCCGGCGAACAGTTTCACAATCGGTGATTGCAAAGCTGTCAGTTGCGACGGTATTGCCGTTGCTAACACGATTGCAACAATCACCACCGAAGCAGAAATATGCGCGACAAGCCGGATGGCGGGTGACAGACCGCGACGATCATCGAGCAACGAAATACAAGCCAGCGCGAACGCGGCAAGCAAAATATTGACGAGCAGCGTGTCAACGGTCGCGGTGTGCCACGTCACCGACAAAACGGCACCGACCACCAGCACAATCACCACGCCACCAATACGCGGCAATGGCTGGTCGTGCATCGCGTGGGGTTTATCCACACGATCGGGCAGATATTTTGCGATGCCGATTCGGCACACCAACCAAATGACCGCCGCAGAGGTGAGTGCCGCCAACAGGAACAATTCAAATTGCAGCATGGTTTTTGGTTAGGATGTGGCCTGGTAAAACACAAACGGGCACCGAAGTGCCCGTTTGTCGAGGGATAAACAATTACTGAACGTTAACCACAATCAACTGCACATTCCGTGGTGATGCTGAGTCCGTAATCACGATAAAGCCGGACTGGGCGACAGCGTTTCTGCGCAATGCGCGCACCACAAACTGATTGGTCACCTGCAAGATATCTTTTGGCACAAAGATGTAGCAAGTGTTTCCATTTGCGCCGGGACCGGGCCCGCCGAACGACACGTCGCCGACGTTTGGTCCGGTCGACGGCGCCAACACCGGCAATCCGGCCGCCGGGAAAATCGGCTGAACACACTGCTTGCCCACCTCGCTGACAATCGCAGGCGGTGTACCTGTGTCAAACACGTTGGTCCAGCCCGGCGTCACATAGGCAGTACCGTCGTTGCTCACCTGTACAACACTAGGCGCGGTTGTTGATACCGTGTAGGGCGGAGTACCACCGGTGATAGTGATCGGAATACCGGCACCGTTTTGTAACGTAATGAATGTCGATGGGGTCGTTGTCACCGGATTTAATGCGCCGCCGGTTGAGGCACAACCAAACGGTGCATTTCCGCTCAACGCCACCTGCACGTCGACAAATTCATTGCCGTTGCTGACGCGTACCAACAAGCTGCCTGAACCACCGCCACCGGTCGTCACGCGGGTGACCGTCAAGATGCCTGAGGCAATGGTTGCCGTGAGTCGCGTAGGATCAAGTGATGTCGCGGTAATTGTTGGTGGCAGGCCGGTGTAACCAGCAGGCAGCGTCTGACTGACAAATGACGACGAAGAGACACCGCAGCCCAGCGGGCCCAATGCCGCAGGCGAGACTGTGGGTGCACCGATTTGCCCGCCGCCAATCGCTGGTGGCGCTACCGTACCGCGTTGGTTCGAAATTGAGAACGTGGTGCGACGGCCAACCGAGTCTTGCACAATAAACTGACTATCCGTGCCACAAATTTGACCGGTCACGGCCACCTGCACGGCACCACCGCTGACAAACACGGTTGATGGTCCGAGCGTTGCAAATTGCGGGTTGGTGGCGACGATGGTGTATGGCGGTGTGCCACCAAACAGGTAGTGACTTGAAATCGCGCCGGATACGCAGGCATCGTTATACGGTCCCACCCATGATTGTGTGTTCGGAATAACCGTCAGACTGCTGTTGCCGTCGCTGCTCAAGCCGATGGAGAAAACAAAGCGACGTGTCAGTCCGCTGGCTGGGTCAACCACTTGCAGAATGGCCGGTTGCGGCTGTGCTGTTGGTCTGGCGCGCATGATGACGCTGACTTCGCCGCGATCGTTGGTGGTTGCTGTCAGCGTTGTCGCAATGGTGGTGCTGCCCGGCGCGACAAATCCAAAGTCGCCTTGAAACGACTCGAGGCGCAGTTGACGGTTGACCTGTGCCACGCCGTTGACAATGGACCGCACGGTGACAATCGCATCACTTCCCGAACAAAGTTGCGCGGCACCGCAGGTGCCCGAACTATTCGAAACGGTAATGGCATTGTCAACCGTTGATGCACGCACGGTTGCGGAAACGGTTTGTGTCTTGGGTGGTGCGGAGCCGTCGCGAACTTCCAGTGTAACGGCCGTATCGGTCGTCACATTGTTTGGCCTGACGGTAAACGTTGATCCGCTGACGGTCGGGTTCGGAATAATCGTCGGGTTCTGTGACGCCACAACATATGGTGTCCGACCGCCGGAAATGGTAAATGTCGTTGACTCGTTGGGGTACACGCTGGCGGTTGATGGCAACACCGTCACGGGATTCTCTGGCGAGTTGGTCGGCGCGGCCGCACCACCGCCACCACAGGCGGTGAGCAATGC
>JANMNT010000359.1:0-5656 GCA_031368465.1 Burkholderiales bacterium | reverse complement strand
AAACCTTCGGCCCTGTCGCACCACTCATCAAGTTCACCAGCGACGACGAGGTGGTAAAACTCGCCAACGACACCGAGTTTGGTCTGGCAGCGTATTTTTTTGCGCGCGATGTCTCGCGGGTATTCAAAATCGCCGAGGCACTCGAGACCGGCATGGTGGGTATCAACACCGGCATTTTCTCCAACGAGGTCGCGCCGTTTGGCGGCATCAAACAATCCGGGTTGGGCCGCGAAGGCTCCAAGTACGGCATTGAAGACTATGTTGAGATGAAATACCTCTGCCTGAGTATTTAGGTATCTGGGTCCGTAAGAACTAACGTGAAAAAACCCGCATTGCTCTTTGCCGGCATCGTGCTGGCCGCCGCGGTCCACGCACAACCGGCTGCCGATGCGCCGGAACCCGCCTCCGGCGTTGCGGCCAAGACCGCCGCCTTCGGCAAAAACAGCATGGTTGCCGCCGCCCATCCACTCGCCACCGAAGCGGGACTGGAAATTCTCGCGCGTGGCGGCAGTGCAATTGACGCCACCATCGCCGTGCAGATGGTGCTGAATCTGGTTGAACCACAATCATCCGGCATCGGCGGTGGCGCATTCTTGCTGCACTTCGATGCCACCAAAAGGTCCACGCTCGCCTACGACGGACGCGAAACCGCACCGATGGCGGCAACGCCGCAATTGTTTCTTGGTGATGACGACAAGCCGATGCGTTTTGCCGATGCCGTCCGCAGCGGCCGCTCCGTCGGTGTGCCGGGTGTGCTGCGTGCACTCGAAGCGGCACACGCTGCGCACGGCAAGCTGCCTTGGGCGGCATTGTTTCAGCCGGCGATCAGACTGGCCGAAAATGGTTACCCGTTATCTGCCCGAACCGTGCAGCAGGCCAGCGGCAGTCAAGTACTGCGTGCCAACCCCGCCACCAGGGCATTATTTTTTGATGCCGACGGCAACGTCAGGCCGGTCGGGACAATGGTGAAGAATATCGCCCTGGCCAATGCGTTCAAACGCATTGCAAAAGAAGGCGCCGATGCGTTTTACAACGGTGAAATTGCGGCCAACATTGTTGCCGCGGTGCGCGCCAATGTGCGTCCGGGCGGCATGGCAACGAATGATCTGGCCGGCTACCGCGCACGCATCAGCGAACCGGTTTGCGGCACGTATCGTACGTACCGGGTGTGCGGGATGCCGATGCCCTCGAGCGGCGGCGTGGCGGTGGTGCAATTGCTGGGTGTGCTCGAACGGTTTGACTTGGGCGGCCTAAAACCAAACTCGGCGGAAGCGGTGCATCTTTTTTCCGAGGCCGGCCGACTCGCGTACGCCGACCGCGAAAAATTTGCCGCTGATGACCGGTTTACCGAGGTACCGGTGGCCGCACTCATCAACCCCGCCTACATTCGCGAACGCAGCGCCCTGATCCATACTGACAAAACGCTGGGCCGTGTGGCGCCGGGCACACCGGCAAAAATGAAAGGCGCGACGGCGGCAGACGTGACGCTCACCAATACCGGCACCAGCCACATATCGATCGTCGATACATTTGGCAACGCCGCAAGCATGACAACCTCGGTTGACGCGTCGTTCGGCAGCCAGATTTTTGTTGATGGCTTTTTTCTGAACAACCAGCTTACCGATTTTTCCATGACCCCGACCGACGCGGACGGTGTGCCGGTGGCCAACGCGGTGCAGCCGGGCAAACGACCACGCAGCGCGATGTCGCCGGTACTGGTGTTTGAAAAGGATGGCGGCATTAAAATGGTGATTGGCTCGGCGCTCGGCTCGACCATCATCAATCAAGTGGCCAAAACGATTGTTGGTGTGATCGATTGGAAGCTCGACATGCAGGCTGCGATCGCACTACCCACCATCGGCAGTCGTAATGGCCCGACTGATCTTGAAAAAAATACGGCGGTGGAGAAAATCGCGCCCGAACTGCGCGCATTGGGACACGAGGTGCGTATTGGCGATATCCCCGGCGGCCTGCACGGCGTGCTGCGCGTACCCGGCGGCTGGCAGGGCGGTGCCGACCCGCGCCGCGAGGGATTGGCCAAAGGTCAATAAAATATCGCGGGTTCGCATCGCGGCGTATTTCAAGGAAAATGCCAATATGAAAAATCTTTTAATCATCACCATCTTTCTATTTATCACTCACCTCACAGGCTGCGCCATGACCACACCATATCCTTCCACCGCCACTGACCTGGTCAAGATCGACACCACCGTCGGAACCGGCACCGTTGCCACCACCGGCAACACCACCAGCGTGCACTACACCGGCTGGTTGTTTGTGCCGGGTACCAACGGTGCACCCGGTACCAAGGGCAATAAATTTGATTCGTCACTGGATCGCAATTCACCGTTTGAATTCACCATCGGCCAGCGCCGCGTGATCGCCGGTTGGGAACAGGGTGTAGCCGGCATGGCGGTCGGCGGCAAGCGCACGCTGATCATCCCGCCGGCATTGGGCTACGGCGACCGCAACGTCGGCGGCGGATTGATTCCGGCCAATTCGATTTTGTTGTTCGAAATTGAATTGCTTGCCGTCAAATAGTCGACTGATCTGATGCCAAATTTCGCCGCGATCATCATCGGCGATGAGATATTGTCCGGCAAGCGCCAGGACAAACATTTGTCGAAGGTGATTGAAAATCTCGCTAAGCGCGGGCTCGCGTTGTCGTATGCCGAATATGTCGGCGATGATCCCGCACGCATCACTGACATCCTGCGGCGCTCTTTTGCCACCAACAATATTGTGTTCTCGTTTGGCGGCATCGGTGCAACACCGGATGACCACACGCGTCAATGTGCAGCGGCGGCATTCGGTGTCGAACTTGCCGAGCATCCCGATGCGATTGCGGCAATGCAAGCGAAGCCGGATTTTGAACTGACCGCCAACCGTCGCCGCATGGCGGTGTTTCCGATCAGTGCGACCATCATCCCAAACCCGTACAACCAGATCGCCGCGTTCAGCTGTGGTGATCATCACTTTCTGCCGGGGTTTCCGGAGATGTCGTGGCCGATGATGGAATGGGTGCTCGAAACAAAGTACACCCATCTATTTCATCAACAAAAAATTGCCACTGAAAGTATCGTCATCAAGGACGCCGGTGAATCCAACCTCATCGACCTGATGGATCGTTTGGTCGCGCAGTATCCGAATATCAAACTCTCCTCGTTACCGCAGTTTGTGCCGGGCGGGCGTCTGATCGAATTTTCATTGTCGGGCGAGCCGCTTGATGTGCCGGCGGCGATGGCTGAAGCGCGGGCCGAAATCACCCGGCTTGGCTATTCCTTTTCAAACAAATAATTCATTCGGGGCGGCATGGGACTACTCGACAGCATTTTGGGCAGCGTCATGAACAGCGATGCAAACGCCAGCGGCGTGGGTGGCACGGGAACCAACAACCCGCTGCTCGACATGGCGATGCAAATGCTCAATCAACAAGGTGGCGCTGGCGGCCTCGGTGGTCTGATTGACCAATTCAAACAAGGCGGCCTGGGACATCTGGCGGACTCGTGGGTCGGCACGGGTGAAAATCTGCCGATCTCGGCGGATCAAATTTCGCAGGTACTCGGCAGCGGAAAAATCGGCGAAATCGCCGGTCAGCTCGGCGTGTCGTCCGACATGGTGTCGGGCGGGCTGTCGACGCTATTACCTGAACTCATCAATCACGTCACGCCGGATGGTCGGTTGCCGCAGTCAAATGACATGATCACAAATGCGTTGTCGATGTTTCTCAAACGTTAATTGGTTGACGCCCGCGTGGTTGCTGCCAATTTGACACACGCCGGCGTTCGCCAACTCTGCCTGTTGCTGGTTGTCGCGGTATTCTCGTCGCACGCCATTGCGACAGACGACGCCATTTGGTCGGCACTAAAAAGCGGCGGTCATATTGTCTTGCTGCGCCATGCGCAGACGGTTGACGGCATCGGTGACCCACCGGGCTTTGATATCAGGCAATGCAGCACCCAGCGCAATTTGAATGACGCCGGCCGCGCACAAGCGCGGGAATGGCAACAGGCGTTTGCGAAACACAACATTCCGCTTGGCGGCGTATTTTCGTCTGCGTGGTGCCGCACCAAAGAAACCGCCACTCTCGCCTTCGGCCGCGTCGATATCTGGCCTGCGCTGAACTCGCACTTTGATTTTCCGAATTCCGCTGCGCTTCAGGCATCCCAGGTAAAAGGCGGGCTCGCGATCCGGATGCAGCCGGGAAAAAATTTGGTTTTGGTTTCACATCAAGTCAACATCAACGCCATCACCGGTGTGAGCCCGGCATCCGGCGAGGCGGTCGTTGTGCGTCTGCGCGGCGATCAATTGACTGTGATTGGCACGCTAAAACTCTAATAACGGCAGGCAGTTTGCGACTCTTTTGCCTGGAAACGGTCGTCAATAAACGAGTTTCTTTACCGCTTGTTGTTCGCCTGCCGCAGGCTGGTACCAAACAACAAGTCGCCCGCCACTATTTCGTATTGGCGGGCGCTGGCGAACTGGATGCATCTGCGGACTTTTTATCCGGCACCTTGTCACCCGGCGATGGTATGGTGGCAACGGCGACCAGCTCAACAGCAATCTTGACGGTGTCACTGACCGTGGCCGCCCAACTGGTCATGCCAAATTCGGCGCGCTTGACCACCACCTCGGCGTTGGCGGTGCAGCGCGCCGGTTGTGGTGGTGCGGCGGCCACACAACCGGATTGATGGACCAGCAGCGAAACGGCCCTGGTCACACCGGTCATCGTCAATACACCGTCAATGGCGATCAACTTGGGGCCGTCAAATCGAAACAGCGTGGACACAAACTCAATGGTCGGAAATTTTTCAACATAAAAAAAATCCGGCCCGCGTAACATTTTTCGTTTGGCGTCGGTATCAAACGATGTCGGCCGCAGCGTGGTGGCGTCGATCACAACATGGATAAATGCATCGCGCTCGGCGGGCGGCTTCATCGTGTCGTATCGGAGAAAGCCCGTCATGCGTTCAAAAACGCCATGGACCGGAATGATGCCCAGATACTTTGTTGCGTAGCTCGTTTTGGTTTCGGCCGGATCAATCTGGTAGCGCTCGGCGCGTACGCTTGAGGTCGCCATCAGCAGCGCCATTGTGACCATCAAGTTGAACGCGGCCCTGAACAATTTCTTAGCTGCGATCGTTGTCGTTCTGATTGTCAAAAAATCGCTCCAGTGTGCGGCGGTCTTTTTTGGTCGGTCGTCCCGGAAACAACGGCGCCGGCATGTCTTTCAACTCCGCGCGCAGTGCCGCACGCGCCAACGCACTCTCCGCCGTTTCTTGATAAAGCGTTTGTGCAATTTGCGCCGAACCACGCTTTTCGGATAACCCGGTCACCACAATACACCACGTATATGGCGGATTTCTGACATTGATCAGATCGTCAAGCTTGATCATTTTGGCCGGCTTGACGCGTTCATCGCCGACATGAACGCGCCCGGCGTTGATGGCGTCGATGGCTAGCTGTCGGGTCTTGAAAAAACGGGCGGCCCATAGCCACTTGTCCAATCGCACCTGTTCGAGCGGCGGGGCTTTTGCATTGTTGGTCATCGGGCCGCCCCCTGTTTGCGCACCGGGTCGCATCCCCGCACGCGGGGCCCCTGCTCTTCCCTCTGCACAAACGCCCATAGCCATTTATCCAACCGCACCTGCTCCAG
>JANMNT010000307.1:0-2415 GCA_031368465.1 Burkholderiales bacterium | reverse complement strand
AATCACACTTTCGTCGGTGACTTTCATTGCGTTCAATCGCATGCCGAGCGCAGACTCAAGCGCATCCTCCCAGCCCGCCTTGATCTTGATCGATTGCCAAAGACGCGGTGCATTGTCGAGGCCGTATTTGGCAAGCCACATCGCCAGACGGTTGTTATTGTCCATCCGCGCCTGCTGATTTTGCAGGGCAAGCAATGCCGCCTCAATACGCGCGAGTTCGCGTGTCGCGTTACCAATTTCATCAACCGATGTTCGGCGCTTTTGCTCAAACTCAGCAACACGTTGCTCGGCGTCGGACAGTTGCGCATCGACCTGCATCAATGCTTCCTGCGCCTCGGCACGTTCCGCCCCGACCCGTTCCATCTCACCACTCTCGGGCACCACCAGCGCCATGTTTTCCATGGTCAGTCGGCTTTTTCGCTGCTCCAGCTGCGACAAAATTTTCAGCGCGTTGGCTTCGCGTGATTCATTCAGCGCCTGATCACTTTCAGCCGCACGAACTTCATTGTCCGAGACCTTGACGGCGGCAATCGCCTCGCGGACCTTTTCTTCAAATTGCGGGACTTCCTCACGCAACGCCTCGGCGCGCTCGCGCGCCTCGCCAACCCGGTCGATGCCGCTCGCCAGCTCACGATGCCAGCGGTCCAGTTCGGTGGTTGTTGCGTCACGATTGGCTTCAATTTCTTGCACCTGTTGCGCGAGCGCCTCAACTTGCGCGCCCAGCCTTCGGCGGTTTTCGCCAAGATAGTTGATCTCCTGCTCAAGTTGCACCACCGCAGTATTGGCCTCGAACATTGCCGCCTGCGCGTTGGTCAACTGATCGGTCTCCGCATAGTGTTCCTGACGCAGATTGTCGAGTGCGGCTTCGACTTCGCGCAACCGCGCCGTTTCGCCTTCAAACCCGGTTTCAGTCTTGATGATCTCGTTGGCGTAGCGCTCTTTGGCGGCGCGTACTTCGCGTTGCTTGGTGTACGCCCAAAGATTCTCGTTCAGCTTCAGCTCGGTATGCCATTCCTGATACTTCGCTGCAACCGCCGCCTGCTCGGTGAGCTTTTCGACGTTTTTGGTCAGCTCGCCCAGAATATCGTCGACGCGGTTAAGGTTTTCTTTGGAATCTTCAAGGCGCGCCTCGGTTTCCTTGCGGCGCTCGCGGTACTTTGATACGCCCGCAACTTCTTCCAGAAAAATACGCAGCTCTTCCGGCTTGGAGGTAATGACCCTCGAGATCATGCCCTGCTCGATGATGGCGTAGGCGCGCGGGCCAAGGCCGGTGCCGAGAAACACGTCGGTGATGTCACGACGGCGAACGTGCTGACTATTGATGTAATAGTCCGAATTGCCGTCGCGCGACAACACGCGCTTGACGCTCAATTCGGCGTATTGCCCCCATTGGCCGCCGATGCGGCCGAGTGAGTTGTCAAATACCAATTCAACACTCGCGCGCGCAGACGGTTTGCGCAACGTCGAGCCGTTGAAAATAACGTCTTCCATTTTTTCGCCGCGCAGGTTTTTTGCCGAGGACTCACCCAGCACCCAACGCACGGCGTCGATCACATTTGATTTTCCGCAACCGTTCGGACCAACAACGCCGACTAGTTGCCCGGGAACGGCGATGGTGGTGGGGTCGACAAAACTCTTGAATCCGGCTAACTTGATCTGTGTAAGGCGCACAACCCATCCTCTGCTTTTTTCTCTGACACTTGCAGCAGTCGCCGGCGCCCTGTCGATACAAGGCAACACAAGGCGACGAATCGCCAACATATGTCTCTTTTATATAACAAGCCCGCCGATGCGTTACGCGGCGGCGGGCGAGCTTCCCGTACAATTCAAGATTCTAACGTAACGACCCCCCGATTCCCATGCCGAAACAGCCCAAAAAAGAATCCACTTCAATAAAGCGCGGTAAGTTGTTGGTTTCTAAAGAGGCGGCGGCAACCGCTGTCAACGCACCTGGCTTGCACGGTAAACTCACCAAACTTGGCGACAAACCAACTGCGCGGGCGAGCAAAAGTCTCGAGGTTTTCCCCAACCCAGCGCCGAAGCGTGATTTTGTGATTCACATGCAAATCCCGGAATTCACCTGCCTTTGTCCAAAGACGGGGCAGCCTGACTTTGCGACACTCTATTTGGATTACATCCCCGACAAACGCTGCGTCGAATTAAAAAGTCTGAAGTTGTATATCTGGTCGTTTCGCGACGAGGGCAAGTTTCACGAGGCGGTCACCAATGAAATCCTGGACTATATTGTCGCGGTGACATCGCCGCGTTTTGCCAGACTGACGGCAAAGTTTTGGGTGCGTGGCGGCGTTTTTACAACGGTGATTGCCGAGCACCGGGCCAAGGGCTGGAAACCGGCTCCTTTGGTTGCTCTTCACGCGTTTGCCGACGAAAAAAGTGTGACCGAACGCGGCTGAT
>JANMNT010000252.1:0-2008 GCA_031368465.1 Burkholderiales bacterium | reverse complement strand
GTGTCCCGTTGCAACATATTTGAGAAGATGATGCTGGCAACCGCGGCTATGGCAAAGCCAAGGAAGAAGTGCCACCACTCCGGCCAGCGTTGCGGCAGGATGAACGTGTAGGTGACGAAAATTCCATGCGCACCCCAGGCCCAAACGAGCCCGGTATTGCGGGCCGTGGAGCTGCCAATCTCGCTCTTTGAGGCGCCCGACGCCTGTAGGTCGTTGTGTTCGCGGATCGCGGTTAACGCGAGGCCGACGCTAACAACGCCTGAAGCAATCATATGCAGGACTGGGGCGTTTATTGCGGCGGTGATAATGATGGCGCAAATGCTGAGCGTCAGCGCGATCATCCAAGCGGTCAAAGACGACATCGGCAAGCCCCCCAGAAAAGCGTCGTGTTCTTATGGACCAAGCCCATCCCGAGGACAGTCTTCGTCGAACGGAATCTACATTCCCCAGCCTGCGTTATAGGTGCTTCGCCGAAGTTTAGGCCAGTGGTGTGACCGGTGAGGCAGCAAAAATCGTCGCGGAGGCTGTGTTGCTTAGGCCTTTTCGTTGACCCGGGGCAGTCAGGCGGCTATAGCAGCCTTCAAGTGCCGCTCGTGGCTTTCGCCGCGGGCGGTGCAGTCGTTTAAACATCAGCAAGCGCACGACGGTCCGTCGCAAACGGATCCAGTTCCGGGCGCCCCGGAACCCAAGAGGACTTTCCATGGCCAATACGTCGTCGGCAAAGAAGGCCGCGCGCCAGATGATCAGCCGCACTATCGTCAATAAATCCAGGCGTTCGCGGGTTAAAACCGACGTTCGTTCGGTCGAAGAAGCCATCGCATCCGGCGATCGCACTAAGGCCGAAGCTGCGCTCAAAGCTGCCCAGCCGAATCTCGTCCGCACCGCCCAGAAGGGCATGATGCACAAGAAAACCGCAGCTCGTAAGGTTTCGCGCCTTACAAAGCGCGTCAAGGCCATGTCGGCTTAAGCTGACTTTACGTGGCCGGAGTGAGTTTTCCTCCCTGTCACACAAATGCAACATTCGAGACCGGGCGCCGAAGGGCCCCGGTCTTTTTTTGTTCTCGTGCAAAGCCCATGAAATCCCGGGCGCAGCCGCATTCTGAATGCGACAGTTGGGACTCAGACAACGTCACCTGTACGTGGCGACCAAATATAAAATGATGTTTAGGCCGCTCCGTCGCAGGTGCCTCGTGGGGCATCGGCACGGTCAAAACAAGCGGCGAAAATGCCTTAAGAGTCAGCGCCTTTGTCCACAGTTTCGAGCGCCCATCCGCACTTGTCCACTAGGACTGTGGATAACTTTGATGCCGCTGATGGGCCGCTGATCGGACCTTGGTGGACTTGCCCACAGGGTGGTTAACAGCTAGTTAAGACTGCATGGATGGTAGCGGGGTAGCAATCGTCCGGGCGTGTAGTGGGCGAGCGTCGTAACCAAGTCATTCGCAAGTATTGCGGTGCTGGTTTCATCGTCAAAATTTGTAAGCGTCATGTGGAGTCTCGTTCTTTGTAGGAACGGTGTCTCTGCGGCAGCGCTATTTGTTCGAGTTTGACTGGTGAAGAAGCACTCATGTGCTTCAAATCAGGCAAAGCGTTTGCGTTTGGGAGCAACCGTGTCTGAGCATGAGTTTATCCACATTGCCGATGTCCCGGTCGATGAGACCTGGGCCCGGCTTGAGGCCGATCCGAAGGCCGTGTTGATCGACGTGCGCACGAAGGCCGAATGGGCCTTCGTTGGAGTTCCCGACCTTTCAGCCCTCGGGCGGAGGGTCGTGATGATGGAATGGCAGTCGTTTCCGGACAGCCGGATCGACGCTCAATTTCCCGACCGGCTAACAGCGGCGCTAAGCGCCGCGGGCGCCGGACAAAATGATGCTTTGTACTTCATCTGCCGCTCCGGCGGTCGCAGCCGCATGGCTGCGGAAGCTATGGCCGGCGTTGGGTTCGGGCGTTGCATGAATGTGGCGGAAGGATTCGAGGGACCACTCGATGATCATCGCCACCGCGGTCA
>JANMNT010000241.1:0-18764 GCA_031368465.1 Burkholderiales bacterium | reverse complement strand
TACCGGCGTTCGGGGTGACGGTGGTGAGCCGATCCAAATTGTCGTAACCATAGGACGTGCTCTTGGCCGGATCGACTGCATTCGCCGTCAGTCGTTGCAGCGCCGTGATACGGCTGGCGGCGTCATACACGATGATGGCAGGATCAATTGCGCTATTGCCCACCGCGCCTGATTCAATCTTGGTGTTGCGGCCATCGAGATCAAAGTAGCGCGTATGTCTGTTTGGGCTGCTGACACTGTCATTGCCCCACGTCCATTCACCAATCGGGCCGAACGGCTCGTAGTCGGCCGTTTTAACGATAGGCTGGCCATCAACGGCCAAGCCGGTGATGCGATTGTTGAGGTACGTGACCGCAACTTTTTTGCCGGATGGCATTGTCATCTCGTCCATTTGGCCGGCAGCGTTGTAGCGATATGCGACGCTTTGATTCAGACCGTTGATGTTTTGTGTTTTGCCTGTCACCCGACCATTGAGGTCATAGCTGTAAGTGGTGGTGCCGGTGCGGTCTGTGAAATTGCACAATCGGCCGACGCCATTGTTGCAACTGTCGTAAACATAGGTAACAGTTTGCGCTGGCGCAGTACCAACCGCCGGGTAGTTGATGGCGCTGACCCGGTTCAGGTTGTCATAGCTATAGGTGACCGTCGTATTTGCCAAACTCATGCGTGCATCAGTCTTGGTCAGCATGTTGCCGGCAGCATCGTAGGTGAAGCTGGTGGTGCCGGTGTCAGGTGAAACCTGTGTGACGAGTTCGTTGAAGCCGTTGTAGCTGTAGGTGGTGGCAAGATTTTTGGGGTCCGTCACCTTGGTGAGATTGTCTTGCGCGTCGTACTCGTATTTGGTGAGGCCCACCGGCGTATTCGGGTCAGTGACTTGCACCAACCGGTTGAGCGCGTCATAGGCATTGGTGGTGACACGTGCCAACGGGTCGGTCATGGTGGTCTGGTTGCCGTTGTTGTCATAGGCGTATTGCGAAACCTGTGTGGCTGGGGTGGCACCACCAATATCGCGTTGCAAACGGTTCAACGCATCATAGACACGACTACGGGTGCGGGCTAACGCGCCCAAGGTATCAACAGCGCTCTCGGCAATGCGATTGCCCATGTTGTCGAGGGTATAAACCATTTTGTTGCTCAGGCCGTCCTGAACTTGCACCAGACGATGAGCACCATCATAGGTGTAGGTGAGGAAGCTGTTATCTGGCAGCGTAACCTTGATCAACTGCCCGACGCCGTCGTAGTCATAGGCGGTGGTCTCTGCGCCGACGGTGCGCGAAATCAGACGTTGGCGGGCATCGTAGGCCATGGTGGTGGTAAGGCCGTTGGCATCGGTCATCGATAACGGCTGCCCATGCGGGTTGTAACTGGTGATGTTTACCGTCTGCCCCAGCGCGTTGGTACTCGAGGCCAACATGCCGCGCGAATTGGCGAGGGTCAAATTCTGTTCAGGCGTATTGGGGTAGAACGTGTTGACGCTGGTGCGGCCGAGCGGATCGGTGGCCGTCAGCACGCGGCCGAGTGCATCGTATGTCCAGCTTGATGTGCGTGTTCCGGCCGGCGTCGTGACTTGGCGTTGGATCAAGTTGCCGTTGGTGTCGTAGGTGTTGGTCGTGACGCGACTTCCGCCGGTGACTGGCTCCGTCACCGTTGCTGGCAGGCGGAAGGTGGTGTGCCAGGTGGTGGTGGTGGTTCGTGTAGACGGCGTAGATGCCCCCGCAGCCGTCAACCCCTCGACGCGTGAGGTTTCCAAATTTCGCGCGAGATCATAGCCAAAATTGGTTCGATTGCCGTTGCGATCAGTCATCGACACAACATTGTTGTTTGCGTCATATGTCATCAATTCACTTCTGGTACCGGTGCAGCCTGCTGTAGCGCATGGTTGCATCGTATCGGTTACACGATCGTAATTTGAAGCGTTTGAATAATTGTAGGTTCGCACCGTACCCAACGCGTCCGTGACACGACTTAAGCCGGATAAATAAACCAAACTGGTCAGGTTTGCCAACTGGTTGGAATAGGCATGCAGCTTGGTTTCAATCACCCGCCCAGATGTGTCGTAGGTGAAGGTTGCGTGTCTGATCCCGTTTTCATCGGTGATGCCGGTTAGTGCCGTCGAAATTGTGCTGTTTTCGAAGTGGTAGATCCGTGTGCGCCGCACGCCAAGTTGATCCGGCGGATACGTCACGCTGGTCAGATTCCCCTTTGTGTCATAGGTGTAGTCATATTCGCCGCCGGCCGGATCGATCATTTTTGCCATTTGCGCCTTGGCGTTATAGCGCCACTGCAGCGTTTGCCCAAACGGATTCGTCTGCGACAACAATAAATTCGGGGACGGTGCATCACTTGTCGGCGTGTTTGAATCTGAATTGGTGAATGTTGAAACTGCACCGGCGCGTGTCGTTCTGCTTAAAAGCTGACCATATCCGCCGTAAACCTCAACGGCGTCATCTGGGGATTTGATTTGCCAAATTGTGACGCCTTGCGCATCAGTGGTTCGCACCGCACTCTCATTAATGTTCGCCGGTTTGGTTGGCGCAGCAGCAGCACCCGAAAATAATGTCGTATACCCGTCTGGTTTCACCAATCGGTAATTGTTGGATCCGCTACTGACCCATTGAAAGCAATGGTTGACAATTTGTGAGTCGTAATTTGTGTAGTTAAGCGGATAACAAATCTTTGAGAGTTGGCCGACTACGCTGTCGTCGACAATCGTTGCCGTCTGTGTTCCGGAGAACCGCCCCGTATTACTGCGATAGGTTCGAGTAGCTGTTAGACCAGTCGGATTCGCATAGTCGGTTTGAGATAGGGTCTTGTAACCCGCCGTAATCTGTACCGGGTTGGCAGTACAACATGTCTTTGCCGGTTCGCGGATAGGAATATCAATGACGCAGCGAACGACATATTCGGTCGGGCTTATCACTAAATTGGCCGAGTTGAGCGACGACCCTATTCCGCAGATGTTGTATAGACCTATTGAGCCTGATTGTGTTGGCGGCCCCGTATATGGCGCTCTCGGGACATTGTCCCAAATATATGAATTAATTTTGCCATTCGCAATTTGTGCCGCCGGGTTTGGCCGAAAGTTTCGCACGACGAAAGGCAGAGTGCCGATACTTTCGATTTCAGCCTGATATTCGGCAAATGCGGCCTCAGCGGTATCGTATAACTTGAATGCGTTGCTGCCTTTGCCTTGGTATTTCACGACAGCCGCAAGAAAACGTTCTTCGGCATTTGCTGCCGGCGAAAAAAACACCACTGCCCAGCCGACAATCAAGGCAATTAAAGCCCACAACCACATTGGCGCGCGTCGCACTGGCATGATTGGCGATAACTGCACAACACGTGGCGCTATTGTAAATGTTGTCTTCACGGTGAGCCTTAAAAAATAGTCATTCAACTGCCGCACAGAGATACTCATGCAACATTCAGATTCGAAAACAGGATGGATGAAAAAATCTTGATGACAGCTACGACAACCACTCTAATTAACTTATGCAATAAATTCAAGCATATTTAGCTGGCGCTGATGTGAACCTGCCAATCGCAGGCCGAGATTTTTGAATTGCCGCAAATGGGCAATGTATCGGGAGAAAGGGCACGCGCTGGCAAGGCAGTCGAAGCGGGCTGCTGCTTGCAAATCTGCGGGTGGTGGCGACGCCAATGGCGTGCAGGCTGGCAGATTGGTGGGCGGTACTGGGATCGAACCAGTGACCCCTGCCGTGTGAAGGCAGTGCTCTACCGCTGAGATAACCGCCCGAACTTCGGTAAGGGGCGAATTTAAGCATAATCGCGCCATAATGGCAATTTACCGCCTGACGAGTGAGCCTTCTTTGCCTTCCGACACCAAACGCATAATCAAAAAACCGACAATTACCTTGTCCGCCAAACAATCACCGGCGGGCAAACCGGTTGTCGACCGTGCGTTTTCAACACGTGCCAAGGATGCTGCGCGTCGCAGCGGCCGCACGTTGTTTGAACCGGTTGCGCCGGTAGAGCAGGCCGCTGACTCACGTGCCCCCGCAGGTCGTGAGACACGCGGTGAGCCGGACAACAATGCCATCCGGCGGCGTCGCGCGACCGAAACTGCGGCGTCGGCCGCAACCAGCCGTGAACCTCGTGCCAACAGTACAGGCAATACGGATCGTAATGCGCGCTCTGGCCGCGGTGAACACACGCCAAACGCCGGTGCGTCAGGCAGCCCGACAACGTCGCGCCGGCCCGCCGAGGCACGCGCCGATCTGCGCCGCCCCGCGGATGCGCGCCGATCGACAGAACCCCGCCGGGGCGGCAAGATGCGCGACCAACGCGATCGCAGCGCGGTGGGCGGTCAAGCGGCTCCGGTGGTAAAGCCGCCGCCGCGCGAACCGGACGGCATGATGCGTGTCTCGAAGTTGTTATCCGAACAGGGGCTCTGTTCACGGCGTGAAGCAGACAGCTATATTGTGCGCGGCTGGGTACTTGCCGACGGCGTACGTATTACCGAGCTCGGTACACGGGTTTTGACGACGACCAAATTGACGCTCGATCGCGAAGCCGCGGCCATGCAGGAAATGCGCATGACGATTCTGATGAACAAGCCGATCGGTTACGTTTCGGGTCAGGCCGAGGATGGTTATCAGCCCGCAAGTGTGTTGGCGGTTGCCGAACACCAGATTAAATCGGACGAAATAAAGTTTCACCATGAGCACCGGCGTGGGCTGGCACCCGCCGGGCGGCTTGATATCGATTCAACGGGATTGTTGGTGTTGACGCAGGACGGCCGCATCGCCAAACAATTGATTGGTGAAAACAGCGAAGTCGACAAGGAATATCTGGTGCGGGTCGAAGGCAAGATTTCCGAGCGTGAACTGAAACTGCTAAACCACGGCCTGTCGCTCGACGGTGAAGTGTTAAAACCGGCGATTGTCCGCTGGCAAAATGAAGACCAGCTCAACTTTATTTTGCGCGAAGGCAAAAAACGCCAGATTCGGCGCATGTGTGAGGCCGTTGGCCTGACTGTCACCGGCCTGAAGCGGATTCGTATCGGCAAAATCAAGCTGGGCGATTTGCCGGTCGGCAAATGGCGCTTTTTGGGTGACGACGAGTCGTTTTAGGCCACCTTCTCGGCTTGGTGCTGACTTATAATCCGCGCACCATCCCTTCCACCCCGTTTTGCGCGGCATTTGCCGCCTAATGTGTCATCTCATGTTTGTGTTGGTTTTGCCGAAAGTCACCAAATGAAATTCAGATTCCCCATTGTCATCATCGACGAAGACTTTCGTTCCGAAAATACGTCGGGGCTGGGCATTCGTGCGCTCGCCGCCGCCATGGAGACCGAGGGCATGGAAGTGCTCGGCGTGACCAGCTATGGCGATTTGTCGCAGTTTGCGCAACAACAAAGCCGCGCCTCGGCGTTTATTCTGTCGATCGACGATGAAGAGTTCACGCCGGGCCCGGAGCTCGATCCGGCGGTACTGAATCTGCGCGCGTTCATCGAAGAGATTCGCTTCAAAAACGCCGACATCCCCATTTATCTTTACGGCGAAACCAAAACGTCGCAGCATTTACCGAACGACATTCTGCGTGAGTTGCACGGCTTTATTCACATGTTTGAAGACACGCCGGAGTTTGTGGCGCGCCATATCATCCGTGAGGCAAAAGCCTATCTTGACGGGCTGGCGCCGCCGTTTTTCCGTGCGCTGGTGCATTACGCGCAGGACGGATCTTATTCATGGCATTGTCCCGGACACTCGGGTGGTGTTGCTTTCCTGAAGTCGCCGATTGGCCAGATGTTCCACCAGTTTTTTGGTGAAAACATGTTGCGCGCCGACGTATGTAACGCGGTTGAAGAACTCGGTCAGTTGCTCGATCACACCGGGCCGGTGGCCGCGTCAGAACGCAACGCGGCGCGTATTTTCAGCGCCGATCATTGTTTCTTTGTCACCAACGGCACGTCAACGTCCAACAAAATGGTTTGGCACGCCAACGTGGCGCCCGGCGACACCGTGATTGTTGACCGTAATTGTCACAAATCGATTTTGCATTCGATCATCATGACCGGTGCCAATCCGATTTTCCTGATGCCGACCCGCAATCATCTGGGCATCATCGGGCCGATCCCGTTGGAGGAATTTTCGGTAGAGAGTATTCAGCGCAAAATTGACGCCAATCCGTTTATCACCGACAAAAAAGCCAAGCCACGCATCCTCACCATCACCCAGTCGACTTACGACGGCGTGATGTACAACGTCGAAATGCTCAAGGATTCCCTCGGCAGCCGTGTTGAGACGCTGCACTTCGACGAGGCCTGGCTGCCGCACGCAACCTTCCATCAGTTCTACAAAAATATGCACGCCATCGGTGACGTCAACAACGGCCGGCCGCGCTGCAAAGACGCGATGATTTTTGCCACCCATTCGACGCATAAGTTGCTCGCCGGCATTTCCCAGGCGTCACAAATCCTGGTGCAGGAATCCGAGACCGTCAAACTCGACCGGACACGTTTTAACGAAGCATATTTGATGCACACCTCGACCAGCCCGCAATACGCCATCATCGCCTCGTGCGACGTGGCCGCCGCGATGATGGAGCCGCCCGGCGGTACCGCGCTGGTGGAAGAGTCGATTTCCGAGGCAATGGACTTCCGCCGCGCCATGCGCAAGGTCGATGCCGAGTTCGGCAAGGACTGGTGGTTCAAGGTCTGGGGGCCGGACAAGTTGGCGGAATCGGGCATCGGCAGTCGCGAACAATGGATATTAAAGGCCAATGAAAAGTGGCACGGCTTTGGCAATCTCGCGCCGGACTTTAACCTGCTCGACCCGATTAAGTCGACCGTCATCACCCCCGGCCTCGATGTCTCGGGCAAGTTCGCCAAGTCCGGTATTCCGGCGTCGATTGTCACCAAGTTCCTCGCAGAACACGGCGTGATTGTCGAGAAGACCGGCCTATATTCATTTTTTATCATGTTCACCATCGGCATCACCAAGGGCCGCTGGAATACATTGTTGACCGCGCTCCAGCAATTCAAAGACGATTACGACCGCAACGTGCCGATGTGGAAAATCCTGCCGGAGTTTGTCGCCAGCCAGCCGCGTTACGAACGACTCGGGTTGCGCGACCTGTGCCAGCAGATTCACGATATGTACCGTGAGAACGATGTGGCGCGGTTGACCACGGAAATGTATCTTTCCGATATGCAGCCGGCCATGAAACCGGCCGATGCCTACGCCAAGTTGGCGCATCGTGAAATCGACCGCGTGCCGATTGATGAACTCGAAGACCGCATTACCAGCATGTTATTGACACCATATCCGCCGGGCATTCCGCTGTTGATTCCGGGTGAGCGTTTCAACAAAACCATCGTGCAGTACCTGCAGTTTGCACGCACCTTTAACCAGACTTTCCCCGGCTTTGAAACCGATATTCACGGCTTGGTCGAGCAAGAAGTCGACGGCAAACTGCAGTATTTCCTGGATTGTGTGCGTGTATGAATGTTGCCCCGACCCATGCGCCAGCTTCGCGCGGAATGGCACTCGTTGTTGACGACGACGAGACTACCCGCATGTTTGTCGAGCGCGCAATGGTCAAACTGGGTTTTGCCGTGAAAACCGCTGCCGATGGCATGGCGGCGCTTGAGCTTTGCCAAAGTGACACATTCGAATTCGTCATATGCGACATGCGTATGCCGAAGTTATCCGGCATCAGCTTTCTCAAAAATGTGCGGATGCGTGCCCCACACTCGGCGCGACGGGTGATTTTCCTGACGTCGGTTGACGATTCGGTGATCAGGCGCGAAACGTTGGATGCGGGCGCGCATGACTATTTGGTCAAGCCGGTGACGACAACCAAATTGGCCCAAACCATCGATAAACACATGCATTAATGCATTCGATCAAACCCGCCGGGATTGTTTGACGTAAAATAAAGTCTGTATCAAATGTTGTGTGGGAGAGTGCTGTTGACAGCAGACAGCCGCCGAAGGCGCAATCACCCGAAATCGCTCAGGTAACAGGAACCACACAACGTAAAACTCTGGAGAGAAGCCGCAGCGGTCATGCGGCTCACCGAAGGGGCTACCGGATCATTCGATCCGGGAAACTCTCAGGTAGATAGGACAGATGGGTAAACATCGGCGTTCCGCGGAACGCCTTTCCCCATCATCACCGGTCCCGTCCATGCTCAAACGCACCCCGCTATTTGATTCCCACCTTGCCTGCGGTGCCAAGATGGTCGATTTCGGCGGCTGGGAAATGCCGTTGCACTACGGCAGCCAGGTCGAAGAACATCATCACGTCCGTCGCGACGCCGGTATGTTTGACGTTTCACATATGCTTAATGTCGACCTCACCGGCGCGGCGTGCCGTGCCTTCCTGCGGTTGCTGGTGGCCAACAACGTCGATAAATTGCAAACGCCGGGTAAGGCGCTTTATTCGTGCATGTTGAATGAAGCGGGCGGTGTGATTGATGACCTGATCATCTATTTCTTGAGTGAGACACATTTTCGAATTGTGGTGAATGCAGGCACCGCTGAAAAGGATGTTGCGTGGATGCAAAAAATGTCGGTGGATCACGGCTTTGCTGTGACCATCACACCGCGCCGCGATTTGGCCATGATTGCCGTGCAGGGCCCCAACGCGCGTGAGAAATTGTGGCAGGTCTGGCCACATTTGCGCCTTGCCACCGAAGTGTTGGTGCCGTTTTCAGCCTATGTCAACGGCGACATCATGGTGGCACGCACCGGCTACACCGGCGAAGAAGGTTTCGAGTGCGTATTGCCTGCCACTGAGGCGGCGGCCTTCTGGATGGCGCTCAAGCACGCCGGTGTGTTTCCCGCCGGATTGGGCGCACGCGATACCCTGCGCCTCGAAGCCGGCATGAATCTTTATGGCAACGATATGGACGAAACCATTTCACCGTTGAATGCCGGACTCGCGTGGACGGTTGACATGAAGTCGGCGCGCGATTTCATCGGCCGTGCGGCACTCGAGCGGGACGGCAAATCACATTCATTTGTCGGCTTGAAATTAATTGATCGCGGGGTGTTGCGTTCGCACATGAAAGTCACCTCTGCGCATGGTGATGGCGAAATCACCAGCGGCACCCATTCGCCCACACTCGGGTTTTCGGTGGCGATGGCACGGGTGCCGAAAGACGTTGCCATTGGCGACACTGTGAATGTTGATATCCGCGGCAAACCCATGCCCGCGCAAGTGGTAAAAATGCCGTTTGTCCGCAACGGCAAGGCACTCATTTCCTGAACCATCGACCGTCCACCAACCACCGTCCACATACCTCGGAGCCAACATGAATACCCCCGCCAATCTGAAATACACCAAATCACACGAATGGGTCCGCACCGAAGCAGACGGAACCCTGACCATCGGCATCACCGACATTGCGCAGGATATGTTGGGCGACATGGTGTTTGTCGGTGACGTCAAAGTCGGCGAAACACTTGCGGCGGGTGACACCGCCGGTGTGGTCGAGTCGGTCAAGGCGGCTTCTGACATTTACGCGCCGGTGAATGGCGAGATCATTGAATTCAACAGCGCGCTCGATGCGACGCCGGAAGTCCTGAACGGCGCACCGTACGACAATTGGATTTTCAAAATGAAGCCGGCCAACCTGACCGACGTCGGCAATCTGCTCGACGCCGCAGCGTACCAGGCCGTCGCCACCGCCTGATTGCACCAGCCAACATTGAACAACCAATTATCCAGCGAGTTCGCAAATGAATCTGATGTCCCTGACTGAACTAAACGACGGTAGCGAATTTCACCGCCGCCATATCGGCCCGCAGCAAGATGGGCTGGCTGACATGCTAAAGGTTGTCGGTGCGGACTCGCTCAATACGCTGATAGAAAAAATCGTGCCGCTGAATATCTTGAAGCGCGACGCGCTCAACATGGCCACGCCGCGAACCGAGCAGGATGTGTTGGCCGATCTGAAACGTATCGCCGGCAAAAACAAGGTGTTTAAAAGTTACATTGGTCAGGGCTATTACGGCACATTTACCCCGACCGTGATTCTGCGCAACATTTTGGAAAACCCGGCGTGGTACACCGCCTATACGCCGTATCAGCCGGAGATTGCCCAGGGTCGGCTTGAGGCGCTGCTCAATTTTCAGACCATGGTGTGTGATTTGACCGGCATGGAAATTTCCAATTCGTCATTGCTGGACGAAGCCACCGCCGCGGCCGAGGCGATGACGCTGGCCAAACGCAGCGCCAAATCCAAAAGCAACACGATCATTGTCGCCGGCGATTGTCATCCGCAAACCATCGCGCTCATCAAGACCCGCGCCGAACCGCTTGGACTCGACGTCAAGGTCGGGTTTGCACCGGCGCTGATGGCGGCGGGCGATTATTTTGCGGTGGTGGTGCAATACCCATCGACCTCGGGGCAGATTCACGACATGGCGGCGTTTGCAACGTCGGCACACGACAAGGGTGCGTTGTTTATTGCTTGTGTTGACCTTTTGGCGCTGACACTGCTCAAGCCGCCGGGTGAGTGGGGCGCCGATATTGTGGTGGGGTCGTCGCAACGATTTGGTGTGCCATTTGGTTTTGGCGGGCCGCATGCGGCGTTCCTCGCCTGCCGTGACGCGTTTAAACGTTCGATGCCCGGCCGTCTGGTCGGTGTCTCGGTCGATGCACAGGGCAATCGCGCACTGCGCCTGGCGATGCAAACGCGTGAACAGCATATTCGCCGTGAAAAGGCCACCTCAAACATTTGTACCGCACAGGTATTGCTGGCGGTAATGGCCGGCATGTATGCGGTGTATCACGGCCCGCGCGGCTTGACTGAAATCGCGCGGCGCACCCACACCATGGCATCGACCTTTGCCGCTGGTCTCGCACAGCTGGGTTTCGAGGTCATCCCGGTGCATGCGTTTGACACGATCAGCGTGCGGGTGGGCGACAAGCGGCAACAAATTCTTGAAGCGGCAGCCGCGCGTGAAATCAACCTGCGTGATTTTGGCGAGTTTCCGGTCGTCGGCGTGTCGTTCGACGAAACCCATGGTGTCAGCGACGTTGAGGAGCTGCTCGCCATTTTCGCAACAGCGGCGGGCAAAGCTGCGCCACAATTCGCCGACATCAAGGCCGTATCAATGATTCCGGCAGCACTTGCGCGTCGTTCGCCATTTCTGACCCATCCAGTGTTTAACACGCATCATTCGGAAACCGAAATGTTGCGTTACATCCGCCAATTGTCAGATAAAGACCTGGCGCTGGATCGGGCAATGATTCCGCTTGGTTCGTGCACCATGAAACTCAATGCGACCACCGAAATGATTCCGGTCACCTGGCCGGGATTCAACGGCGTGCATCCGTTTGCACCGGTCGACCAGACCGCCGGCTATCAGGAACTGACCTCAACCCTCGAAGCCCAGCTGTGCGAAATCACCGGCTACGACGCGGTGTCGCTGCAACCCAACTCCGGCGCGCAGGGTGAATATGCCGGGCTGCTCGCCATCCGCGCCTACCACCGGTCACGCGGCGAGGGACATCGTGATATCTGTCTGATTCCGTCGTCGGCACACGGCACCAATCCGGCGTCGGCGCACATGGTTGGTATGGAAGTCATCGTCACCGGCTGTGATGAAAACGGCAACGTGGATGTTGCTGAATTACGCGCCAAGGCGGATCAATACAAGGATCGGTTGGCCGCGTTGATGGTCACCTATCCATCCACGCACGGTGTGTTTGAAGACGCCATCACTGAGATTTGCGACATCATTCACCGCCATGGCGGACAGGTTTATATGGATGGCGCTAACCTGAACGCGCTGGTGGGTGTGGCGCAGCCGGGCAAGTTTGGCTCGGACGTCTCACATTTGAATTTGCACAAGACGTTTTGTATTCCACACGGCGGCGGTGGGCCGGGTGTCGGGCCGATCGGTGTGCGTGCGCACCTTGCACCGTTTTTGCCGGGGCATCCAATGAAAGCCGACAACACCGTCGGCCCGGTGTCGGCCGCACCGTTCGGCTCCGCGTCGATTCTGCCGATTTCATGGGCGTACATCGCCATGATGGGCGCATCGGGTTTGCGCCGCGCAACCGAAGTCGCCATTCTCAGTGCCAACTACATCGCCAAACGATTGGCGCCGCATTATCCGGTGTTGTATTCAGGCCACGAAGGTCTGGTCGCACACGAGTGTATTCTCGACATCCGCCCGATCAAAGAGGCGACCGGTATCAGCAATGAAGATATTGCCAAACGCCTGATCGACTACGGCTTTCACGCGCCGACCATGAGTTTCCCGGTGGCCGGAACGTTAATGATCGAGCCGACTGAATCCGAGCCAAAGGTCGAGATTGACCGCTTCATCGACGCGATGATCCAGATTCGTCAGGAAATCACCGCTATTGCCGACGGCAAAATCGACCGGGAAGACAACCCGCTTAAAAACGCGCCGCACACCGTTGAAATGTGTCTGGCCGAAAATTGGGTGCACGATTACACACGCGAAATGGCGGCGTATCCGGTGCCCGGCTTACGACAGAATAAATATTGGGCGACCGTGGCGCGGGTGGACAACGTTTATGGCGACCGCAATCTCTTTTGTGCATGCGCTCCGATATCCGCTTACGAATAGGTCCACACCATGGCCGTTTCAGTATTCGACCTGTTCAAGATCGGCATTGGCCCGAGCAGCTCCCACACCGTGGGACCGATGCGTGCGGCACGCCTTTTTGTCTCGCGGCTGATGCATGACGGCCTCATGCCGCCAACCTATCGGGTACAGGCCGAGCTTTACGGCTCGCTGGGCGCCACGGGCAAAGGCCATGGCAGCGACACGGCCGTCTTGCTTGGTTTGGCCGGGCACGAGCCCGACACGGTGGAGGTCAACGAAATCCCTCAGCTGCTGGCGCAGATTCGGCAGTCGCAGCAGTTGGCCTTGCTGGGCGAGCATTCAATCGTCTTTAACGAAAGCCGTGACCTCGTCTTTCACCGGCGCGAGAGCCTGCCCTTTCATGCCAATGGCATGCGCATGACCGCCTGGGATGCTGCCGGCAACGTGCTGAGCACGCGCTGCTATTACTCGGTTGGCGGTGGGTTCGTGGTGAGTGAAGAAGTCGCCAGCGACGGCTCGCGTCAAAAGCAAATTGCCCCAGACAGCACCGTGCTGCCCCTGCCCTTTCACTCAGGGGCTGAACTGCTCGAGTTAACGCAGAAGCACGGGTGCAGCATTGCAGCGGTGATGCGCATCAACGAACGGCACTGGCGCAGCGATGCCGAAATCGACGCTGGCCTGCTTCGCATTTGGTCGGTGATGCAGGCTTGCGTTGAGCGTGGTTGTGCCACCGCGGGTGTACTGCCTGGCGGGTTCAAAGTGAAACGCCGCGCCATGGGCCTGCACACCAGTTTGCTGGCCAGCACCGCGGCAGCAGCCAGCGACCCGCTGCAGGTGATGGACTGGGTCAACCTCTACGCGCTGGCGGTCAACGAAGAGAACGCTGCCGGAGGTCGTGTTGTTACTGCACCAACCAACGGTGCTGCAGGCATCATTCCTGCCGTCTTGCACTATTACGTGCGCTTTACCTCCACACCCAGCGACAACGGCGTGATCGACTTCTTGCTCACCGCGGCTGCCATCGGCCTGCTCTACAAAGAAAACGCGTCCATCTCGGGTGCGGAAGTGGGTTGTCAAGGAGAAGTTGGCGTGGCCTGCTCCATGGCCGCAGGTGCGCTGTGTGCTGTGCTCGGCGGCACGCCGGCGCAGGTAGAAAATGCGGCTGAAATTGGCATGGAACACCACTTGGGCCTGACCTGTGACCCGGTGGGCGGTTTGGTGCAAATTCCCTGCATTGAGCGCAATGCGATTGCCTCGGTCAAGGCCATCAATGCGGCTCGAATGGCGCTTTATGGCGACGGGCAACACCATGTCAGCCTGGACAAGGTCATCAAAACCATGCGCGAAACAGGCGCCGACATGATGACCAAGTACAAAGAAACCGCCCGCGGTGGCCTGGCGGTGAATATTGTGGAGTGCTAGTCACCCCGAGCAGGACCTTAAGTTGGGCGGTGGTTAGGTGACGGCCCCAGCACTACCGCACCGGGCACAGCTGCTGCTGCGGCGATTGACACCACCCAAGCAGGGCCTGCTAGACACGATCCCGCACGGCTGTGACCCAAAGATCTCATGGAACCGCTCTCACTCCTGACCCCCCTTGCCCAAGGATTCGCGGCGTATTCGCTGGGCGCGCTGCTGGTGTTGGCCATCACTGCACTTGGAGAGCGCCAGTTCTCGCAGCCATTGGAGGTTCGTCTGGCCGGCTGGGGGCTGTTGGCGGCGTTGGCTGGGCTGCAAGTGGCACATGCGGCCTGGCTGTGGAACCAGAGCCTGGCCATGCACACCCACCTTTATGGCCTGGCACTGCTGCTGGTGGCGCCTTGCTTTTACCTGATGGCCCACCCGGTTTTGGTGTCCACTGCACATCGCCCTAACCGGACCAAGGTGGTGCTGCATCTGGCGCCTTCGATCGCGGCCTTCACCCTGCCCATGGCCTGGGTCATGCCGGTGGCGTTCGGCTTGGGCTCGCTGTATTTGGCATGGCTGCTGCGAGCACTGTGGCCGCTGCGCGCCCTTTGGCGGCTGGAAGTCTGGTTGCTGGGGGTATCCGCCACCGTGGGGGTTGCGGTGTGCGGCGCTGGCCTTGCGCAGGCAGGACACGCCAGCGATGCCTTCTACTCGGCCTACGCCATTGCCATCGGGGTGTTGCTGCTGCTGGCGCAGCTGCTGTTGGGCCTGCGGCCCCAGTTGGCCCAAGAAGTGACGGAAGCCGTGCAGGCCACTTCCTACGCCACCACGACGCTGTCCGGGGTGGACGTGTCGCAGGCGTTGGTGCGGCTGCATGCGCTCATGGTCGTTGAACACCGATACCGGGACCCGGAATTGAGCTTGTCCGTGATGGCCGAGGCGCTGAACCTGAGCGTCCACCAGTTATCCGAACTGATCAACACCCGTCTGGGCAAGGGATTCGCGCGCTACTTGCGAGAGCATCGGGTTCAGGCCGCGCGGGCGATGTTGCTGGACGAACCGAGCGCATCGGTACTGAGCGTTGGGCTGAGCGTGGGATTCAACTCACAATCGAATTTTTACGAAGCCTTCCGGGAAATCGAGGGCAGCACGCCGGGGCAGTTTCGAAAGCTCCACCGGGGCCAACGGCCCGCAAACCCGCCTCCTGACAGCACAGATTGATCAATCCGGACCCACGAACTGCTCCGGAAACATCATTTCGGAAGATTTTTGGGGCCCACCTGCCGAAACTGAGGGCCTGTTCAACACCCTCTCAAGAGGTTTTCATGTCGCCCCAGTTCTCCCTCACTTTGCCTGGGCCCTCGCGGCCGGATGCCCACACCTGCCGCCTGGATACGATGCCACCCTCCCCCGCCGTGGGTTCACAACGCTCTGCGGCGGCTTCATGAATGTCTTGCTGAGCGGCGCCACGGGTTTCTTGGGGCGTCACATTCACCGCGCCCTTCTTCAGGCCGGCCATCGGGTCAAGCCGGTTGCCCGCAGCCTGGGGCACGACTACAACCTGATGCAGACGCTCGCGGATTGGCTGCCGCTGTTGGCCAACACCGACGCCGTCATCAACGCCGTCGGCATCATCGGGAACACGCCGCACCAGCGGTTCGATGTGCTGCACACCCGCGCGCCCCAGGCACTCTTTGCAGCGGCCGAGCAAATGGGCGTGTCCCGCATTGTTCAAATCTCGGCTCAGGGAGCGGACCCCACGGCCTTCTCGCCCTACCACTTGAGCAAACGCGCGGCCGACGACGCGGTGCGCGCCATGCGCCGACCAGGCTGGGTGTTGCGCCCAGGGCTGATTTTTGGTCCGGGCGGGGCAAGCCAAGGCCTCTTCATGCGCATGGCGCGCCTGCCGCGCATTCCGGTGCTGGGTGACGGCCTGCAGCCGCTGCAGCCGGTTGCGGTTGAAGATGTCGCCAGCACTGTGGTGGCCTGCCTGGCGCACGATGGGCCTGGCCAGACGCTGGACTTGGTCAGGCCCGACCCCATCGGCTTTGCCGACTGGCTGCAAACGCTGCGCGTCCTGCAGGGACTCCCTCCCACCCGTTTGATCCATGTACCTTGGGTGTTTGGTGCGTTGGGCGCGGGGCTGCTGGGGCACTGGATGCCCATGTTGCACAACGACAATTTGCGCATGTTGCGACACGGCCACCGGGCAGACGCCAGCCAGTGGCTGCAGTTTTGGGGTCGCACCCCCACGGAGCCAAACTCGATGCACTTGAAAGCGCCTTCAGCATGGACTATCTAACCTTAAAAACGCTTCACATCTTGAGCATGGTGCTGCTCTTTGGTACCGGCCTGGGCAGTGCCTTTTACAAATGGATGGCCGACCGCAGCGGCAACGTGGCCCACATCGCCGTCACCAACCGACATGTGGTGCTGGCCGACTGGTGCTTCACCACACCGACTGTGATCTTCCAACCCCTCAGTGGGTTGTGGCTGGCCCACATGGCCGGCTGGCCATGGAGCAGCGGCTGGATCGCCGCCAGCCTGGCCCTTTACGCGTTGGCTGGCGCCTGCTGGTTGCCGGTGGTTTGGTTGCAAATCCGCATGCGCGACCTTTCAAACGAGGCGGTGCGCACTGGTGCACCACTGCCCGCGCTTTACAGCCGCATGGCTCGGGTCTGGTTCTGGCTTGGTGTTCCGGCCTTCACAGCCATGCTCCTCGTCGTGGCCTTGATGGTCTTTAAACACATTCCTGGGGGACTCGCATGAACTCGCCCACCCCCCCCAGCTTAATGGCGCAGGCCTTGGGCGAAGACTGGTGGCGCCTTCACCCCACCCTGCGTGCGCACCACAGCGCAGGCACATTGAATGAGATCGGGGCCATGGATGTGGAGTTTCCCCGGTTCATGTCACCCATTCTTTGGCTGCTGCGCGGCGTTGGTGCACTGGTGCATCGGGCACAACCGCTGGTTCACACCCAGGTTCATCGCCATATGGTGGGGAACAACCTACAGTGGCACCGAACCTTAACCTACGCAGACAGCCAAGTGCTGCAATTCAACAGCACTTGGGTGCTTGAAAACGACGGCCGTTTGCTGGAGTACGTCAACCCCTGGTTGGGCCTGGAGATGGCACCGAAAGTCTTGGGCCAGCGCTTGCAAGTTCAAGGCGTTCGGCTGCACATCCGGCTGGGGCGCTGGCGCCTGGCCCTCAGCGAACGCTGGTTGCTCGGGCACACGCTGATTGACGAGTACGCGATTGACGATCGGCACTACGCCATGGACTTTCGGCTGGTGCACCCTTGGTTCGGCCAAGTGTTCAGGTATGCGGGTCGCTTTCAGGTGGACCCGTCTGCAGGCAATCAGTCAGTGGCCCATGTTGACCACTGACCGCTTGTTAACCGCGTGGTTAATGCTCCTCCTGCTGCTTCGCACCGAACGGATACGCACCACCAGGCTTGCCTTTCGGCGGGATCTTGAGAGACAGGATCATCGTCACAGCCAGTGTGACCGCGGTGAAGCCAAGTGAAAACACCACCGGAATCTTGTAAATGTCGATCAGCAGCATTTTTGCGCCGATGAACACCAGCACGATGGCCAGGCCGTAGCTGAGCAAGTGAAAGCGCTCGTGCATGTTGGCCAGCAAGAAGTACATCGCGCGCAAGCCCAGAATCGCAAACACGTTGGAGGTCAGCACGATGAACGGGTCGGTCGTGATAGCGAAGATGGCCGGGATCGAGTCGACCGCAAACACGATGTCGACGATGCCGATCAGCAAAATCACCACCAGCAGCGGCGTGGCCATCTTGACGCCGCCCACCACGGTGAAAAACTTCTCGCCGTCGTAGTCAGGTGCGATCTTGAAGCGGCTACGGATCCACTTGAGGGCGGGGTTGTTGTCCAGGTCGGGCTCCTGGCCAGCGGCCCACCACATCTTGATGCCGGTGAAGAGCAAGAAGGCGCCGAACACATAGAGAATCCAGTGGAATTGTGCGATCAGCCAGGCGCCCACCAGGATCATCACTGCACGCAACACGAGCGCGCCCAAGATGCCAATCATCAGCACGCGCTTTTGGAACTCATTCGGCACGGCAAAGTAGGTGAACAACATCAGGAACACAAAAACTGCGGGCTATTTCATCTACAGGCGCGGCGGGTTGCCAAAAGCGGAGGCGTTTTTTGGCGCAGTGCCGGGGGGATTGATTGAATCCGTGCTATTGGGCGAAGAAGCCGGGGCGGATGCGAAAACCCTGATCCTGTTACAGTTTCTGCGGCTGATCCTGACCATCATTGCGGTGCCGATGATCTTTCTTTTGCTGACCGGCCATGCAGTGGGGTCTGCGGCTGGGGTGCAGATTGCGGGGGCAGGTGAGCCTTTGGGGCTGCTCGACGGGTTGATTTTGTTCGCGGCAGCCGGCCTTGGGTATTGGGTTGGGCGCGCGTTGCGGTTTCCGGCCGCGATCATGACCGGGCCGATTTTGGCGTCGGCGATTGTGCATCTGATGGGGTGGAGCGTGGCGGTGCCGCCCGGTTGGGCGGTGGGGGTCACGCAGGTGGTGCTGGGGTCATCCCTTGGCGCGCGGTTTGTGGGGATGGAACGCGGGGATTTGACGCGCGCGGTCTGGCTGGCCATGCAAAGCGTTGGGGTGGCACTCGTGCTGGCGTTTGGGTTCGCTTGGGCGGTATCTGGCCTTGCGGGCCAGCCGATCACAGCCGGGTTTCTGGCCTTCGCGCCCGGCGGATTGGCTGAAATGAGCTTGATCGCCCTAAGCCTGAAGGTGGGCGTGGTCTATGTCGCCGTC
>JANMNT010000136.1:0-17385 GCA_031368465.1 Burkholderiales bacterium | reverse complement strand
CGGAAAAAGTCTCAATTCGCGGCACCAACCCCGACATGAGCTTGATCTTGTTTAACGGCCATACCGTCAGCGGCGGCGATTGGTACGTATCGGATCAATTTTCCAGCAGCCGTAGTACCAGCCTGTCGCTGATGCCCTCCTCCGTGCTGAACCAAGCGCAGGTTTACAAAACGGCGCAAGCCAACATCGTTGATGGCGGCTTAGCCGGCACAATTAACGTCACCACCCGCAAACCGCTTGACCAGAAAAAAGGTTTTGGTGGCGTGGTTAACGTCGGTGGTGTGTATTCCGATTTGCCGGATAAGTGGTCGCATCAACTCAATGCCAGCCTTAGTTGGAAAAACGAATGGAATACGCTCGGCTTTATTGGTCAAGTGTTTGCTGAAAAGCGTTTTATGCGACGTGATTCGGTGTCGCGATTTGCCTACGGGGTCAACAGCGGCTGGGGCGAAATCAATACCGCCACCATGCTTGGCATTACCGATGCCTCACTTGCAGGCACTGGCTTACGCGCAGCGGACTTGAACGGCGTGCGCATGCCGGGCAGCATGAGTACGGAATTTGTCGAAAGCGTGCGTGATCGCAAAGGCGGTATGTTTGCCGCGCAATGGCGTCCGACAGCAAGCCTAGATTTCACGCTCACAGGCTTTCAATCCGAAATGGGTGCCAATAACTACGGTCGCCTCACCTCTGGTGCGATGTACAGCATGCTACTCGGCTACAGCGACCCGACGGGTGGCACAACGCCCAACAGCTCGAATGGCCGCAGGGTCTATGCGCAGATTCGCAATCCGGTGATTATCAATACCGTAAGCAATTACGGATTTCCGTTACGAGTCTTGCAAAGTGCCGACATCGTTTACCCTGACGGCACAACACCGCAATACATCGGCAACTCGGAAGGTTTCTATCGCGATGGCGCGCGCGCTACGAGTGGCTTTATTGATCTTGATGCCAAGTGGCGCATCAATGATGCCCTCGTCATAAAAGCATTATTTAGCACCACCAAAGGCGAAGGCGAAACCAAACTTGACCAAGGCGCAACCTTTGCGCGATATGGCACTGGCACCTCCTATCGTTTGGGTGATCTACATAGCGCGCCGTACTCACGCTACTTCAATTCCGGCTCCAACCAGCCGGGTTTAAATGCCGATGGTACCGGCTATCGTTTGGTGGGCTACGGCGCGGCAGGTAACATCACCATCGATAAAGAAACCAGCTACGCGATTGATGCGACTTATAACGTCATGAGCGGGATATTGACCACGCTTGAAGCGGGTTATCGCTTTGCCGATCACGATCGTGATGCGTTTCGATCAGGGCCGATGCGTCGGTCGCCAACTTTGCCAACGCCGCCCGGTACAGGCTATCAAAACTATCCAAGTGACTTTGGCGGTGGCTTTAATGGCAGCGGCTGGGATAACACGGGATTTTTCTTAACCCCCGAAACACTGCGCGCCTTTATCGCCACGCAGCTGAAACCAACCAGCGCCGCATTTGAACGCCGTGTGCTCAATGAAATCGATATGCGCGAGCGGCAAACAGCGGTCTATCTCATGCAAAACCTGGATGGTGACAAGTGGTCGGGCAATGTTGGTTTGCGCTTTGTACAAACCAAGGTCAATGCACAGATTGTCAATCCGGTGCCGGCGGGACGCTGTTCACTCATTGAGCCGGGGGCGACAGTCGTGCCTTGTGCGGCATTTCCGACAGCCATCAATACCGCAGCAAGTTCACCATTGATCTATTACGACAACGTGCCCTTTAATCCGTTGGCGGGCACGATCTACTACAAAGTGGGGACCGAACGGGTATTCAATGACCTCTTGCCAAGTGTGAATCTGCGTTTCGAACTCGCCCCCAAGTGGATTGCCCGCGTTGGCGCAAGCAAAACAATTGGACGTCAAAACTATAACGCCTATGGTGCAGGCTTCGGCACACCAACCTGTAATGCTACGGGCTGTTCCGTCACCGGCCCGAACCCAAACCTTGAGCCGCTCACCGCCCGAAATATCGATCTATCGCTCGGCTGGTACTTCGCGCGTCGCTCGCTGGCAATGTTCAACGTCTATCAATCAATTATCAAGGGCTACGTCAAAACGGGTGCGAATCGTCAAGGTGAAACAATTGACTTGCTCGACCCCACAGATAACGTCATCAAGCCATTTTTCATCAATTCATCATCACAACAAGGCGCGCGCATTGATGGCTTTGAGGTGATCTTTGAAACCCCGCTCGCATGGGGCTTTGGCTTGACCGCAAACGCCAGCTCAGCCCGTACGCAAGTCGAAGATGGTCGTCCAATGACTGGGGCATCAAACAAAGCCGCAAACCTGGGGCTTTATTATGAAGACGACAAGATGAGCGCGCGTCTGGTCTTTAACTATCGTGACAAATACGTGGCCAGCACCACCGCACCAGCACCGACCGCGAACAGCCAATCCACCAGCACGATCCTGGGTGTGGTGCAGCCGACCGCACTGACCTGGGCCGCGCCGGTCTCCAACGTCGCGTTTTCGTTCAACTACAACTTGACCAAAGCATTGCGCTTTTCGTTTGATGCGACTAATTTGCTCAACCCGGCGCGTGCGCAGTATCGTTATAACACTGAGGAGCAGCAAAAACTTGACGTAAGCGGACGCCAATACTATGTGGCGTTGCGTTACAGTTTTTGAGAACGACGGTAATGCAACGTGGTTGGGTTGTTGGTAGCGATAACCAGAATTCGTTTCCACCATACGTGCTGAAGTCAAAAAGCTGCTGGAGAAATCCAGCGGCTTTTTTTTGATCACAACTTTTGTTGCCTTCGTATCCGAATCATTACAATGCCATAAAGCAACACGTTGATCACCACGACGCCAACCGCAAGCCAAAGTTGAACTGCTGCCGTCAAGCCGGGCGGATAGATCACATTGATCAGGTAGTGCTCAACAAACCCGCCGCGGTATCCGGCCTCGCCTGCAGCGTGCCGCAGCATGTTTTCCAGTGGCGTGAGCGGGCAGATGGTTGCTGTCGCTTCTACCCATATGCCCCAGGCAACCGCCGGCAGATGCACGCAGAGAATCCAGTGCCACCGAATGGCCAACAAGGCACCCGCCACCACAAACACAATGAACAGCAAGTGCAACATCAGGACGGCATCGGCAGCAAGTTGGTAGATCATCTCGAATGACTCCTGGGCAAGTCCCGGCGGTTTAATCGCCACCGTCCAAACAGCTTGACTGGCGGGCGTTTTCAGCCGTTTATGCTTGAAGGCCGCCGCCCTTCGGCGTGTTTCAATTTTGCCGCGACGCCAAACGAATGGCCGCTGCCGATCAGCTCAACGCAATCCGCGTACCCGCCGCACCAAAGGCGTGGATGTTGTTACCTGCAATCGCAAAGGCAACGGAATCACCCGTCCTTAGTTCGCCGGCATCAGCGACCTGTGCGCACAAAATTTGACCAAACGCCTGCAAATAAACAAACGACATGGCACCCAATCGCTCAACCATATGCACCACGCCGGTAATCGGTCCATCGGCGCAAACGACGAAATGTTCCGGCCGAATACCGATATTTTTTACCGCTACGGCATTGTCAATATCAACAGGTAACCATACCGCATTTGGCAGGCGCAGCCGCAGCCGGCCGTCATTCATTGCGGTATCGACGGCAATGATGTTCATGGTCGGCGAGCCGATAAAACCTGCAACAAACAGGTTTGCAGGATGGTTGTACAAATCAAGCGGCTTGCCGACCTGCTCAATCACCCCATCGCGCAACACAACAATTTTGTCTGCAAGTGTCATGGCTTCAACCTGATCGTGCGTCACATAAATCATGGTCTTGCCAAGGCGTTTGTGCAGCGCACTGATCTCGACGCGGGTCTTGAGACGCAATTCGGCATCCAGATTTGACAGCGGTTCGTCAAACAAAAAGACATCGGGTTCTTGCACCAAGGCACGACCAATCGCCACACGCTGACACTGCCCACCCGACAACGCACCCGGTTTGCGTTCGAGGTACGGCCCAAGCCGCAACATCTCAATAGCGAAATCAAGTTTGGCCGCAATCACATCCTTCGCAACGCCACGCATGCGCATGCCAAAACTCAGATTTTCTGCGACGGTCATGTGCGGATACAGGGCGTACGATTGAAACACCATCGCGACATGGCGTTCGCTGGGCTGTGCATACGTGACGTCGCGGCCACCAATGGCAATCGTCCCGGCGCTGACTTCCTCAAGTCCCGCGATCATGCGCAGCAAAGTAGATTTGCCACAGCCTGACGGGCCGACAAACACGACAAATTCGCCCGCCGCAATATCCAGGTCAATGCCGTGGATGGTTTCAGTATTGCCAAAACGTTTGGTGATGCCTCGAAAGGTCAGTGACGACATAGACGATTCAAACCTCAAGTGAGTTGACGGCTACCGATTGCAGGCGGTTGATCAGATCGGTATCCCAGCGAATGGGAATTCCCGCGCCGCTCAAAACGCGTTGAAATTCGTGAACAAACAAAGTGCTCTGGTGAATCTCCGCGAGTCGACGTCCGGTCTGCAGCGCGTAGTCGGCGAGTAACGCGGCAACTTCGCCAATCAGCCACTCAACCGGATGGGTGCGGGTTGCCGCGTTCACCAAATGGGTCACGCTGATATTTTTGCATGCCGGAATCAGGTTGTCACAATCACGCGCGACAAAGCAGCCCAATGGTAGCGTGAACGGCCTGACCATCGAATTCACGCCACGGCCGGATACACAGGTCGGATGGATGTCCATGTTGTACCAAGCGACACCAACACTGTTCGGCGCGTGGAAGGGTTCGCTAACACCACCGGTCGCGCCATCCAACACAATATCCATCTGGGTCAAACAATCGAGCCCGACAATACGGCGTGATTCACGCACATAAACTTGCTGGGCGAATCCATCACTACCCAGCGCGCCACCCGCGAGTCGAAGCCGTTCATAGCCGTGACCACTGTCGTCACGCGGCGCGTCGGTTTGCAGCCAATAGGCGAGGCTGGCGCTGAGATCTTTTGCGGCGGCAATCACATCACGCTCAGCAACCGGACCATCAATGAGCGGCGACAATGCATAGTCGTTTTGCGCCCAGTTGATCAGCGACACCTCATCACGCGGTATACGCCAATTGTTCGACGAAATCACGCGCCGGTAACGCCACAGATCAAGCGTTTGCCCAACTCCAAAAAACGGCAATGCAACCGTTTGGCCAACCGTGTGGCCGGGAAGAATATTGCTGAACAATCGATGCCCATAATGCGGCACGTGAAATTGGCACCATGCTTCATATGAGGCGGATCGAACCATGGCGCGCTGTGGGGTGTTCGCCAGTGCCAGCGCCACCACAACAGTACAGGGTTGCTGGTCGAGCCGGTCGGCATGCGCCGGCGCAGCACGCTCGCCAAATTCGTCGTGCGACTCCTTGCCAATCCGGTATTCCAACCCGGCAGCGCGGATTAACGCACCGGTATCGGTGCCATCAAGGAAATATTGCGCGCGCACCTGTGTTTTTTCACCAGACTGGGTCTGAACTTCAACGGACACCAGTTTGCGGTCGTGTCGTTCAGCGGCCACCAGCGTGGTGTGTTGCAGCCATTGCAATCGCCCGCTTTCAATATGTGGCGCAAGCAACGCTTGTAAGTATCGCAGCGCGACGACCGGCTCGATACACAATCGACTGACCCAACCGTCGCCTGGATTGCAGCCTTCAGTCATCGTGGTGTTGTCAACAAAATCGGCTTGCGACAAGTAGTGTGCACGCACCGCCCGGCGAAACGCCAGATAGCTTGCGCTGGCACCACCGTGCTCGATCAATCGATGCTCATCAGGCGGCACACCCTGCGCGGTCAATTGACCGCCGATCCAATCAAATTCACTGGTCAATACCACCGACCGACCGGCTTCACACGCGCGCCATGCCGCCAGCACGCCACCGAGGCTGGCGCCAATCACGGCAATCTCAACATTGTATTGTGCGGTGTTCATGTCTCTTGCCGGTCTGCCACGGGTATCAGTTGAATATCAATTTCAAATGTTCGCTGCCAGGGAAGTCGAATCGATGCCACGCGAAACATAAAACGGTGTGCGGCAAGCCAATGATTCGCGGCCGGAATAAACATGTCCGCCACGGCCGCTTCAAGTTCCGCCGGGCCCAACGTCGATTCATCAATTGCATCACGGATGTTCTGCCGCCAGATCGCCTGATACAAATAGTCTTCGACCAGCCTCAGACACAATACTTGTTGATTGGCTATTGACGAGGTCGCACCGCGCGCCAACGAACACTGGGACACCACGCTGCCGATACTATTACTGGCGGTATTCCATCCTGCATACGCAGCCAGCGCCGTCAGCGGTAACCGGGTCGCCAACTGTTCCAGCATCAGCGGATCACCGCCATTGGCGTAGGCCAAGTCTGCCACTGCGATGGGCTTGCCCAGTCGTCGCGCTTCTTCAAATGACAACCACCATGCCGGATCAATGCCCGGCTGCGCTGCCAACCGCGGTTGGCTCGGCTGATCCAGCATGAAAGGCGGCGGGATGCACATCGCCCAGTCGCCTTGTATTTCTCCTTGAGTGTGGACTGCGATCACCACATCGGCCGCCTCAATGGTATCAACCTCAGTCGCGTCCACAACATCAAGCTGCGATTTTAATGACGCCATCAGTGGTCGATCTTCGTACCGTGCCGTGAGTTTTGTCACACCTTGCGGGTCACTAAACAAAAGGTGTACTTTGAGAGGCGCATTAACATATGCCTCGTTAATCAAGTGGGCACAAAGTGTGTGTGCCACCTCATCAGCACCAGAATAAATACGCACCCTGTCTTGCATTTGCCGTGCTGACACCATTTTTTCCAAGCGCCGGCGTTCGGCGATGTTGAAGCCATATGCTGCGGTGTCATCCTGCGGCAGAATCAGACCATTGATGCCCGCATATTCAACTAGTGCAATTGCGGACTCTGCGACCGAAAAATTGCGTGCGCGAGTCGACAGATAGTCCTGCCGAATCGAAGCAGGAATTTGCCGTTCCGCCTCCGCAGCAATGGTCTTCGACGCTGATGCCGAGTCTGATGCCGATGACTTATCACCGTGCATCAGGTGTTTGTCTGTGTAATACGACCAGCGCCAGATGAGCTCGCCAAATTGATCCCAGTAAAGCTTCTCTTCTGCATTCACATTGTTGTTCGATATTCGCATGGTGGCGAGAAATGCATACACCGGCTTATGTGGATGGCGTGACTTCAATTGCCGCACAACATCCAGCCGTGCGGTCAGGCACGGCAACGTGTCCTCGATGAACCGCGATGGCACAAGCCCGCCATACACCAGCATATCGAGCGATAGCACAAATCCGTCCACTTTTTCAGAATGGTCAATCAGCCAGCCGGCAATTGCGTCGCGATCACCCGGTTTACGAAAGTGCCCCAACATATCCGCTGGCGGTACCATCAATGTGACGCCCGCTGTTGCAACCACCGCAACAACCTGTTCGCGTACCACCGGCCGCGCATCGACCGGCACCAGTGCGATAGAACGGTTCGGCAATGTCATTGGCACCGGTGCCGCAGCGTGACAATTTCGTGTGGCCCGGCCGACATCACAGACTTGTCGCACGGGGTGCCATTGGCATTCATGCGTGCCCACTCACCCGACGACAAGCCAAACGGCTGGATGGCATCTGTCGGATTCCAAAGACGCAGCTCGATTGCGTCGTCCGTTCGGCGAACCGCGCTGATTTGCAGAATGGCATTGTCAATCTCAATGCCATCCCGCCAACAATCTGCGGCACCACGCAGAAACACCAATGGCCGCCGATAACGTTCCGCCATCACCAACGGGTGCGGACCATGCCGCCCTAGCAAAATTTGAAACTCGAACGGCTCGGTACCGAGACATTGCGCCTCTGGCGTTGCCATATCCGGCCCGGCCCCAACGCCGCGCGTGACCAAATCACGTCGCGACATCCAACCAACACTGCGCACCAATGTGACACCGAGCATTTGTTGGCCATTCACCAACAGCATTTCGTACTCTTGCATTGCGCGGTGGTAGAACGCCAATTCGCCCGCGACGACGGCGCTCAGCGACGGGTTGACCACCACCGGCATTTCCCGGCGGGTTGGAACGGAGGGATAATTTGCATATTGAACCGGATAACAACCCCATTCAAAACCGGTATCACTGAAGGTGCACTCAACCGTCTCTGGCAGTGAAAGCAACATACGGGTGCGTTGGTCTTTGGCGCGATTGGTCCATTCGAGCGAACATTCGACGGATGGCTGGTCTGCAAACAAGCGGATCCGCAGCGTGCCGTGGTTATGGACTTGATCGGCTGAACGCCCGCGCCGGTCCGCCGAAAGTCCGGCGGGCAATGTGATGGCAATGGCCAGCGTCAGCTCTTGCATACCGTCAAACTTACTTTTCGATACCAAGGTAAAGACGTTTTGCGTGACACGATGCGGCATCGGCGGCGGCGAAAAGTTGTAACTGTCGCCGGCATCGAGCTCGGACATGATCGATAGTGACGTCGCCAATTGCGTGCCGGCATTTTTATCCATTATCGACAATTCGCCGGACGGCGCGAGCTCGACCCGATAACATGCATTTTCAATTGTGTTCAGTGCAGACTCTGGCACGGTGGTATGTTGTTTCGTACTGGCCGCAGCAGTTTTATTGACCACACAGGCGAGCGCGCCAAGTCCGCCAAGCCGGCAATGCACCAACACCTCATAGCGGAATCCCTCGAATCGTTCGGGAAAGTCATCAACCGGTGAACGAAAGATGGCGTCCGGCGTTGTCGAGATAATTTCGCATGGCACACCAAATCCGTCGATGGTTGTGATCGACAAGTTCCGGCATTGCTCATCCCGCAGGAAAATACTGACGACCTGCGAACCTGAAAATGATTTTGGCAATGGATTAAACAGTGTAAATGTACTGTCATCCGCAAAGACCCGTGCAGGCGAATCAACTTCCAGATGATAGTGGGCCGCCGAAGTCATTCCCGCCGCAGTGGTTGCCTGCTCAATCAGCGCGTCCAGACGCTGATCAATCAACCGGTAACGCGTCCGCATTTCCTGATGTACTTCATCGATGCTGCATCCACAGATCGAGTCATGCGCCTGTTGCTGAATCACCATGCGCCAGGTGTCGCGGAGATATTTGACCGGCAATTGGCCGCCATTGAGTTGCGCCAACAACGGCTCGATGAAACCGAGCAATTGATCTTCAGCGTGCTGATTCAGTCTCTTCAAGTAGCGGCGGGTTGAAAGCACATCCGGTAATACAAAAGCCTGCGCATTGTTACGCAGTGCGCCGTGAATGGTGGCGCGCCGGCCTTCGGTGGCGGTCAGCACATTGGCAACATGCTCTGCAAGACTCTTTTGTGTGAGTTGATAGTCATACCCGGCCGCATTGAATTCAGCGATTCTCATCGCAACGGCGTCAACCGACAGCAGGTGATCGCCCCCCTGGGTTAGAAGCAATTCGTCGGCAATTGCGCGCGGCGCAATGCTGTCCAAATAGCGAGTCAGTGCAGCCTGCCATTCAGCAACGTTTAGCGGGTGCTGATAATAACCCTGCGTCAGAAAGACAGCCCCGAGTTTGGTGCCGTCAGGCGACTGCCAGTCAAACTCGGCGAAGGCTGAGTCCACCCCGCGCCACATGACTGCCGAGGTGATGTTGAAATTTGCCAGTAGTTGCGGCATCTGGCCGATATGGCCAAAGGTATCCGGCAAATAACCAACATACTGGCAATTGCCTGCCGCCTCGGCATCCGCAATGCCGATTTCGAGGTTACGCAGCAGCGATTCACCCGTGACCAAAAATTCGTCGGCCATCACATACCAGGGACCGAGAACGATCCGTTTGTCTCGAACCAATGTTTGTACGCGCGACGCCAACAGAGGTTCCGCGTTTGCCATCAGGTCTTCGTAGGCCGCCGTTTGCCCGTCAAACAGGAATTGTTTCAGTTGTCCAGATTCGAGCTGAGCCACCACCTTCGCCATCACGCTCAACAATCGCGCGACAAATGTTTGGTGGGTGAAATACCATTCACGATCCCAATGGGTTTGCACAACCACGGCCACCGGCCGCTGTTTATTGCGGGGTGCGGCACTCATCCTTTTACGGCCCCTTTCATGGCGCCTTCAATGAAGTAGCGCTGTGCAAATATGAAAAAAGCCAGAATGGGCAGCATTGAGAATACAGCGCCGGCGGCCACCAGCCGCCAATCGAGTGAAAAGGTGGAGGACAGGCGGTTGACCCCGAGTGGCAGCGTAAACAGGCCGGGCTGGTCGATGATAATCAGCGGCCACAGAAAATCGCCCCAGACAGCAATAAAACTGAATACGGCAAGTGTCGCCAGCGACGGCTTCAACAACGGCAGCAGCACAAACCACCATATGTTGATCCGGCCGACGCCTTCCATGATCGCCGCCTCTTCAATGGCGGCGGGAATACCCAAAAACGCCTGGCGCATAAAAAAGATGCCGAATGCAGTACAAGCGTGTGGCAAAACCAAGCCCAGATAACTGTTCTGCAAACCAAGCGCGATTGCGAGCTCGTATACCGGGATCATCAACAACTGAAAGGGAATCATCATCGACGCGAGCAAAATACCAAAGATCCGCCGGCGGCCTTTGAAATTCATGCGTGCCAGCGGATAGGCGGCAAGCGAGGCAAACAGCAGGTTCAGCAACACCGACAATACGGCAACAATCACGCTATTCATCAGGTAAAGAAAAAACGGTTGCGACTCAAACACACGCACAAAATTATCCAGCGTGGGTGCGGCAGGCATGAAGCGCGGCGGGTAGGCAAAGATATTTTCTGATGCCGACTTCAGCGCTGTTGAGAGCAGCCATAAAAACGGTCCAATTGCAAAAATCAGCACGACGCCGATGGCTGCATAACGGGCCGCGTAGCCGGCCAGCTGAGGATAACTGCGCGATTTGTGTTGCTCAGGATTTTTCACGGAGGAATCGCAGGTTGATGAGTGAAAAAACCAGTGTCAGCAAAAACAAAATCACACCGATGGCGGACGCATAACCCATTTCAAATTCGGTAAAGGCAGATTCATAAATGTAATAGACCAGGGTTTTGGTTGAATCCATCGGCCCACCCTGGGTCATCACATAGACCTCCTCAAATACTTTCATGGCGGCAATCGATGACATGACGGTGACAACGGCAATCGACGGGCGCAGCAGCGGAATGGTGATGTGCAACATTTGTTTGAACTTACTCACGCCTTCGACCTCGGCAACCTCGTATAAATGGCGCGGGATCGCCTGCAGACCGGCGAGGTAGATCACCATGTAATAACCCATACCGCTCCAGATGGTCACGGCCATGACGCTCAACAATGCGTTGGCTGGATCGGTCAAAAACGCAACAGGGGTATCGGTGATACCGGTGGCAAGCAGAAAATAATTGAGGATGCCCTTTTCTTCATACACCCATTTCCAGATCAAGCCGCTGATCACCAGCGAGGTGATCACCGGCAGATAAATGGCGGCGCGAAAAAAAGCGATTCCCGGGATTTGTTTATTGACCAACGCCGCCAGAAAAATGGGCGCGAACACCAATACCGGCACCACCACAATCATGTACAACAAAGTGTTTTTCAGTGCCGCCCAGAAAAAAGGATCATTCCAAACATTGATGTAGTTGGCGAAACCGACCAAGCCGGCCTCACTGATCATATTAAAATTGGTGAAGCTCAGATAAATCGCTTTTAATGCCGGATAGAGTACAAAAGTGCTGATGACAACACAGGCGGGAATAATGAACAAATAGGGCAACAGCGGATGGCTGCTGCGCACCCTCGACAATACCGCCGCTGACTTCGCGATACTCAAACCGTCACCGCATCAAAAACCATCTTCGCCGCACCCACCACCCCGGCATCGTTACCGAGTGTCGCGACCGCCATCGGTGTCGCCACTTGTTGCGCCGCCAATCGAAGTGTCAGGCGACGCCACCAAATTTCACGCGCATCGACCATTCCGCCACCGATGATGATCAGATCGGGGTCGATCATCCAGTAAATATTGTGGAGTTGAAGCGTAAGGTGATCGAGCCAAGTCTCCAACGCATCGTTTGCCAGCGGGTCGACCTCAATTGCAAGCGCCATCACCTGCTCACCCGTTGCCACCTGATGTTGTGGATGCAAACGCTGATAAATGTTGCCGAGTCCGGTACCCGATACAAGTGCCTCCACAGGCACCAACCGCGATGTGAAGGGATCCCACACACGCGCCAGCCCAAAATGTCCGGTCAAATGATGGTGTCCCGACTGCAGCAGGCCATCGGTCATGATGGCGCCACCCAATCCCGTTCCAAGCGTCAACATGACGACCGTCCCCTCGACCCCGGCCGCGTGGTTACCCTGCCAGGTTTCACCGAGCAACGCGCAATTGGCATCGTTGTCCGCCAACACCGTGATGCCGTATCGTTCGGCAAAATGTTCACCCAATGGTGTGCCCGCCCAGCCGGGAATTTGCGGTGCAGAGCTCACTACCCGTCCGGTTTGCGGGGCAATCACACCGGCCGACGACACGCCGATGCCGACAATGCGTTCGGGCGACGGGATCGCCTTCAGCAATTCATCAATACTCTCGGCGATCACGTTGAGTACATGCGCCGCGCCGTTGGCCGCGCCGGTCGGCTTGCGTGTCGAGACCAGCATCATGCCGTCACGACCGATCGCCGCTGCGCGGATCTTGGTGCCGCCAATATCAACGGCGAGCGCGATGTCAGACACACCCGCTGGCATTGCCCTTGTATTCATGGTTTTTTTCCGGACGGTTTTTTGCAATCCAACAGCAACGCCCAACTTTGGTCGATATCGGCAAGCGCTACCTGCACGGTTTTGCGGCCAAGCATAACGGCCTGCAAATTACGTGCATAGTCGCTGCGGAATTTATTGTATTTGCGGATCGGCGGGACCAACACCGCACCATCAAACACCTGCTTCACCGACAGCCTGCGCGCTTCATTCAACACTATATCGTCGCCATCGGTGATAAAAAACGGGTCTTGGTAACTCGCGACGCTTGACGGCAGTATCGGCACACGCTTGGCAAACGCAGTTTGGTTTTGTGCATTGGTCAGATACTGCGCAAATCTGAAGGCGCTTTTTTTGTTTGCCGATTTTTCCAATACAGCGACATTCATCGCCGCGATGTTGGGTGGCACCGTGCCGGAACCAAGCTGCGGGGCCACGCCGATTTTTTGATAAAAGTCGGGATTGCTGTTTTTGATGAACTGAATGAATTGCATGCCGGTGGTGACCATCGCGATTTGCCCGGACAAAAACATTTCGACCGATTTGCGATGACCTTCGGTGACGACATTTTTTGGCACCAAGCTGTCGCGATACAACTGTTGGTAATAACCAAACACGCGCTCGCCTGCAGTATTGATAAAGCCGGCGTGGCAACCGTCTTGACTGACCATCTCGCCACCCATCGACACCAGTGTTTCGAGTGGTGTGCTGCCGTCAATGGCCGGAAAGTAGGCATAGTTTCCGGTGGTGTCGCGAATCTTGCGCGACGCGTCGAGTAACGCTTCGTGGCTGGCAGGGACCACCACACCCGCCTGCGCAAGCAGCGTTTTGTTGTAGAGAATGACGTTGGTGGTGAGATACCACGGTAAAGCAAACACCCGCCCGTCAAGCTTGTTGGCACCCCACGCCGCGGGTACGTAGCCGGCGATGTCCTGTTTGGACAAAAACAATTCCGGATCCGCCAACGCACCAAACTCGGCGAGTTTGGAGGCGAACTGGGGATTCAGGTTGACGATATCAGGCGGTGGCTTGTTGGGTGATGCGGCCGCCACCGCGGTGAGTGTCTTCTTCTCCATTTCCGCCCAGGGGATATCCACCCATTTCACACGAATGGTTGGATTCTCGCGTTCGAAGCTCTTGATCACGCCTTGTATATAGGCATCGTGAAATGGCGACAGCTGCATGGTCCAAAATTCGACCTGTTGCTTTGCGGTCGCCGGCAATGGCAACAGTAGCAGGCTGATCGCCGTCGCAATCAAACGGCGTGTCACGACCAGAACCATGTTCGTTTTAGTCAATAATGCCTGTGGAATTGGAACATATAGCAACATATCAATTCTAAAAACCCCAATAAGGACGGGCGTTTACAGGCATAAACGGCTTAAAATGTCCGCCAGATAACGACTTTATCAACCGGTCTTGATTGACCAATTGCCCAAACCGTTTCATTTTGCCAGCGTTGACGGCGACGACACCGATGGCACACCCAAACCGAATGATGCCCTGATGAACCAAATGACATTTCGTCGCGCTGATTCTATTGACGCCGCGCTGACAGGCCGGCTGGTTGTTTCCTGCCAGCCGCTTGATAACGGACCGATGGATCGGGATGACATTGTTGTGCAATTGGCGCGGGCCGCGGTCGCCGGTGGCGCAGGCGGTGTGCGCATCGAAGGCGCCGACCGTGTTGCCGCCGTGCGGCGGGCGCTGGCCGCGCCCATCATCGGCATTATCAAACGCGACCTCACCGATTCGCCGATACGCATCACACCGACGCTCGGCGATGTCCGCCAGTTGGCTGACGCCGGTGCCGATGTCATCGCGGTCGACGCCACCGACCGCGTCAGACCGTCATCCATCAGAGACTTGCTCGCGGCGATCAAAGGTTTCGGCGCGCTGGCGATGGCAGACTGCAGCAACTTGCAGGAGGCGAAGGCAGCCAGCCAAATGGGTTTTGACATTGTTGGCACCACGCTGTCCGGGTATACCGGCAACGACATACCCGTCGGGCCGGATCTGGCACTGGTTGCGGCGCTCACCCAACATCTGCCTTCCGCAACGCGCATCATGGCCGAGGGTCGCTTCAATCGTCCCGAACAAGCCGCCGAGGCTATCCGGGCGGGAGCGTGGGCGGTCACCGTAGGCACCGCCATCACGCGCACTGAAGTTGTCACCGAATGGTTTGCCAAGGCGTTGCCCCAACCAGGAAGTTAGTTTGTTTTAGTGACCTTGGCCAAAAACTTTGGCCGATCCGGGTCAAATCCGCGTGCGCGCGCAAGAGCTTCGACCATCGGGTAAAAACTTTGTATGGTCGCAATCGGATCAAGATCAACCGCACCGGTTGTGGCCAGCGGTAAATTTGCACCCTTGATATCGGCTGGCGCGGCAAGCAACACGCGCGCGCCGCGTGCGCGCATTTCATCGGCAAATGCAATCAATCCCGCCTGTGCGGGTCCGGGGGGCGCAAACACCAGCAACGCGTAACCTTCATCAATCAATGCCATCGGTCCATGTTTCACTTCTGCACCGGAGAACGCCTCTGCCTGAATGGCACAGGTCTCCTTGAATTTCAGCGCCGCCTCCATCGCCACCGCCAAGCCGGTGCCGCGGCCGATGACAAATAATCGGTCAACATTTTTGAGCGTCTCCACGCCTTCCGACCAATCCGCCGCAACCGCACGAGTCAACGCTTCCGGCAAATCATTCAGCGCGGCGGCAAGCGTTGCATCTTGCTGCCACGCGGCGGTGACGCGCGCACCCGCCACCAATTGCGCAATAAAACTTTTGGTCGCGGCGACACTTTTTTCAGCACCCGCATGCAACGGAAACACCCATTGTGCGGCGTTCGCCAAGGGTGATGCCGGGTCGTTGACAAACGCCGCTGTTGTTGCGCCACCATCGGTAAAGTAGCGAACCGGCGCAATCAGATCGGGGCTTTGTCCCGATTGTGAAAACGCCATCGACAACAATCCTGCGCACTGGATTTTGGATTGATACAACGTAATTAACGACATCGGCAGGGATGTCACCAGCTTGCCCAGCCGTGCCATGATCAGGTACGCCATGAAGTGTGCGGCGTGGTCGGAGCTGCCGCGTGCAATGGTTAAAACCGACGAGGGCGATGACCGGCGCAGCGCCGTGGCAAAGCCCTGGTACTCGCTCTCGTCGGCAGCGAGCTGGCGCGCCACCGTCGCCGGCGCCTCGCGTGCCTCTGTCAACATCATTGTGGCATCCTGATCAGACATGGCAATCAAATCACTTGTCAATCGACATCCCTTCGACATAAACATCCTGAATTTGCAATTCACGATCCAACACCACCAGATCGGCCCACGCGCCAACCTGCAGCCGGCCACGATCAGACAAGCCCAAATAATCCGCGGCATGGGTCGATACGCGTTTTGACGCCTCTGCCAAATCGAGACCAAGCACATCAACCAAATTGCGCAGCGCTTGATCCATGGTCAGGCTTGAGCCGGCCAACGTACCGTCCGCAAGTCGCACGCCACCCATGCACTTGGTGACGGTGTGGCGGCCAAGGCGATATTCGCCGTCCGGCATGCCCGAGGCGGAAGTTGAATCGGTGACACAAAATAGTTTTGGGATCGCACGCATTGCCACGCGCATTGCGCCCGGGTGCACATGCAACAGGTCCGGAATAATTTCGGCGTATTCGGCGTGCGCCAACGCCGCCCCCACCATACCCGGCTTGCGATGGTGCATACCGGTCATGGCATTAAACAGATGGGTGAAGCCTTTTGCGCCAAGCGCCAACGCGTCGATGCCTTCTTCATAACTGCCGGCAGTGTGGCCCAACTGAATCGTATAGCCGGCGCTGACCAGCGACGCGATAAACGCCATATTGCCGGGCACTTCCGGTGCCAGCGTGATCAGCCGGATCGGCGCCACTGCGTTCAGTTTCGCCAATTCATCGAGCTGCAACGGCCGGGCAAAGTCGGGTTGTGCACCCAGCATACTTTGATTGATATACGGGCCTTCAAGATGAACACCCAGCACCCTTGCCGCATTGACTTGACGCGTCTGGAATGCACCTGCAAGCGCCGCAAATGCAAGCTCGAGATCCGCTGCAGGTGCCGTCATGGTGGTGGCGAGCATCGCCGTGGTGCCGTGGCGCACGTGGATCGCGGCAATGGCGGCAACGGCGTCGCCGCCTTCCATGACGTCGCGCCCGGCACCGCCATGAACGTGTGTATCAATAAAACCCGGCAGGATGATTGGACCGCCGGTGTTGCGCACGGCATGCACGTCAACGATATCGCCCTGAATTGCCGCCACCCGCCCATCCAGCACCTCGAGCATCCCTGCGACAAACCCAAGCGGGGTCAGGATATTGCCCTTGATCACGGTGCGACTCACATCATTCACGTTTCATCTCGGTGACAAAATCGTAGTAGTCGTTGCGACAATACGAGTGGGTCAATTCGACCGGCTGACCAGATGCAAGAAACCCGAGCCGGGTAATAAACAACTGCGCTGTCCCATCGGCAATCCCCAGACGTTCGGCAAGCTTGCCGTGGGCATTCAGCGCGCGAATCTGTTGCCGCGCCCGCACGGGAACCTGCCGTATAC
>JANMNT010000120.1:0-8397 GCA_031368465.1 Burkholderiales bacterium | reverse complement strand
CAACAATGCGTCGTCGACCGGCACCATGACCACACTGTTGGCGCTTGGGGTTGCCGACCTCGGCCACTGCGGCAATATTGCTGGCGGCGTTTCAGCAATATGGATTGCAACCAGGCCCGTTGTTGTTTGTCAATTCAGCGGACCTCGTTTGGGCCTTGATTGCATCGATGTATATCGGCAATGTCATGTTGCTGGTGTTGAACCTGCCGCTGGTGGGGATCTGGGTGAAACTGCTGAAGATTCCGCGCCATTTGTTATACGCCGGCATTTTGATTTTTGCCACACTCGGTGTGTTTGGCATGCGTCAATCGGCGTTTGATATTTTCTTGTTATATGCCATTGGCTTGCTTGGCTTTGTCATGCGCCGTTATGACTTCCCGACCGCGCCGGTGATTATCGGCATGATTCTGGGGCCGCTTGCCGAAGCGCAGATGCGGCGCGCACTATCGATCAGTCAGGGCGACTGGACGATCTTCCTGCAAAAGCCACTGTCGGCTTCACTGTTGGGTCTGACGGCGCTGTTGATCGTCGGGCCGTGGGCGTGGCGCAAATGGAAGGCATTTCAGCAATAGCCAAACCGTCGTGAATGGAAGGGGGCGAGATGAGCACAAAATCTATGGGCGTATTGGCAGACGGCGCGCAATGCGATGTGATTGGCGGCAACCACGCCGGTAAGTCAGGCGTCGTCAGAGATATCAAAACCGGCAAGACCGGTCATGTTTCCATTACGGTGGTGCAGGCAAATGGTGCGCGCTTCAAGACGCTCGCCAAGAATGTAAAAGTGCAAGCCTGACAAACTATCGGCAAGATTCCGGTACCGCTTGCCGACACTTAGATGCGGGCCGCTATCGATCAGCCAAGTACTGGACGGTCGTCCCGCAAAAGCCGCTTTCGGTTTCGTTGCCTGGGCTGGTTTCGTGGAAGCGGGTCGGGCCGTGGACATGGCGGAAGTCAACAAAGAGCTTGGATAATCGGCGGCTTGTTGGTCGGCGGCGATCATCGATGCTCACCTACTGCATCGCCTCACGTTCTGTTACACGGCGTGGCGGATTTGCACTAGCCAAAGCCGGTGCGTTGGGGCGATAATTTTTCTTCCGCATGCGTGCGCTGCATATTGTGGCCTGCACCAACCGAATTCACATCTCCGTTACCTAAGGATCCGACCTTGATTCGACCAACACTTTCACTTTCGTCTGCAATCGTTTTTGCACTGGTTGCTTCCGTCACCGGTGCCGCGAGCAACCTTGCTGTTGCCCAGCAGTCGTCGACAACACCATCGATGCCCACCACCAAAGCGACGATGGACGTCGCACCGACCTCCGGAATTGACCTAGAGCATATGGACAGATCGGTTCGGCCACAAGACGATTTTTATGCGTATACCAATGGCACGTGGCTGAAAAACATTGTCCTGCCGGCGGATAAGCCGCGCTGGGGATCGTTCGATGAACTGCGCGAGCTATCGGTGGTTAATTTGCGCGCAATTATCGAGGGCAAGATGAAGGACGGCAATACGCCAGTCGGGTCGGAGGCGCAAAAAATTGTTGATCTCTATGCAAGCTTTATGGATGAAGCGCGCCGCGAAAAGGCCGGCATCGCACCGCTCAAGACCGACCTTGCCAGTATCGATGCGATGACTGACAAGTCGCAGCTTGCAGGCATGGTTGCGACAATGAACCAAATGCGCGTGACGGTGCCGGTCGGCATGAGCGTAGTGCAGGACCGCAAGAATGCGACGCAATATGTTGTGGCAGTGTCACAAAGCGGGCTGGGCTTGCCTGACCGCGATTATTATCTGAATGACAAAGATGCAAAGTTACTTGACGCGCGTGCAAAGTATCAGGCGCTCATTGAAAAAATGCTTGCGGCGTCCGGTGACACGACGGCAAAGGCGAATGCCGAAGCGGTCGTGGCGCTCGAAACCGAAATCGCACGCGGCCAATGGACGCGGGTGGAGAACCGCAACCCGGTCAAGACATACAACCAAATCGACGTGGTCAAACTGGCCGAACTTACGCCCGGCTATGATTGGAATATGCACTTGCGCGCCGCCGGCATCGAAGGCAAGGTGACCTCGGTGGTGGTCTCGCAGCCGAGTTATCTCACCGCTTTTGCCAAACTTGCGGAAACCGTACCGCTTTCTTCTTGGAAAGCGTATTTCAAATGGCACGTTATCAGTCACTACGCGCCGTACCTGTCGAAATCCTTTGTTGATGACAGCTTCGCATTTTCCGGCACTGTGTTGCGCGGGGTGCCCGCCAACGAAGAGGCTTGGAAACGCGGCGTACGATTGGTCGATGCCTCTCTCGGTGACGCATTGGGCAAGCTTTACGTGGCCAAACACTTTCCACCCGAGAGCAAAGCCCGTATGGAGAAGCTGGTGGCAAATTTGAAGCTTGCCTTCCGCCAGAGTATCGATGGTCTCGACTGGATGGGTCTGGAAACCAAACAGCAGGCGCGCAAGAAATTGGAGATGATGAACCCCAAGATCGGCTACACCAGCAAGTGGCGGGATTATTCTGCGATCAGCATCGTCAAGGATGACTTGATTGCCAACTTGCGCAGCATCAGTGCGGCTGAGTACCAGCGGAGTATTTCGCGCCTCGGCAAGCCGGTTGATCGCAGTGAATGGAATATGACGCCGCAAACCGTCAATGCATCCTATAGCCCGTTGCGCAACGAGATTACATTCCCCGCGGCGATTCTGCAGCCGCCGTTTTTTGATCCTGCTGCGGATGATGCCGTCAACTACGGCGGTATCGGTGGCGGCATTGGTCATGAGATCGGCCACGGCTTTGACGATTCGGGAAGCCAATACGATGAGGTCGGCAATTTGCGCAATTGGTGGACTGCCGAAGATCGCGAAAAATTCAGCGCCAAGACCAAAGTGCTGATTGCGCAGTATTCTGCATATTCACCGCTACCCGGTTACAACGTGAACGGTGCGCTTTCACTCGGCGAAAACATCGGCGACAACTCGGGGTTGGCAATTGCGTACAAGGCCTACAAACTGTCACTTGCCGGCAAGCCGGGGCCGGTGCTCGACGGCTTCACCGGCGAGCAGCGCCTGTTTCTCGGTTGGGCGCAAGTGTGGCGCGCCAAATCGCGCGACGATGCGATGATTTTGCAGCTCAAGACGGGACCACACGCACCAGGGCAGGTTCGCGGCTTAGCCACGGTGCGTAATCAACCGGGCTTTTATAGCGCCTTTGGTGTGAAAGAGGGCGACAAGATGTATTTGCCGCCTGAGCAGCGCGTCACAATCTGGTAAACGTTTGATTCAATGTCGGCGAGGGACGGGCATTTCCAGGCGTTTTTGCTTGAAATTGCCCGCCCTTATTGGCGTTTCGGTAATGGGAACTTCTTAAAACCTCAAAATCGCCGTCATTCCAGCGCAGGCTGGAATCCAGTCCATCGTAATATCAAAGAGTTACGAAGGTCTGGGTCCCAGCCTGCGCTGGGACGACGAGGTTATTAGAAGTTCTCTATTGCAGCGCTCAACCGAATAGCGCCGGCGCGATAAACGCAAAGAAAAAGCCTGTGACAAACATCACCACAGAAAACGTGTAGACCGCCACTGACCACTTGCGTGCGCGGTTACACGCTGCCGCCAATGCGGGGTCGGCGGGACAGGGAAGGGTGCGTGCGCGCCATTGCATCACCCCCGCCGCCAGCAACATCAACGCGGCGATGGCAAATAACGGCACCTTGTGTTCGGATAACCACACGATCTGCGGAAACGTTGTGACCAAACCGGCCATGGCGGCACCGGCACCGATCGACACCAGCAACGCCGGCAGCGCGCAGCAAATCAGCGTGCTGCCGCTGGTAAACAGTGACAAAAACGATGCGGCGGCGTTTTGTTTCAGCGCGGGGTCGAGCGACCCCGCGGCGGATGAAGGCGCGGTCGACCCGGCCGACATTATTTGCCGGCCTTGATTTTTTTGGTCAGGACGTCAAAGCTCTCGTCGCTGCGCGCAATCGACTTGACCACATATCCGGCATCGGTGATTTCGGACTTGATGGTGGCGTCGGTGATGTCCTGCCCATCCTTGAGCGCGACCACCGCGACTTTTTTCTCAAGGCTCACAAACACTTTGTCGGTAGCGGGTTGTGCCTTCATCTTTTTTTCGATGCCCTGTGCGCAGAACGCGCACACCAAACCATCAAGGCCGATCTGGATAGTTTTTGGGTTTGCAAATGCGGCGTTGGCGACGATCATGGTGGCGAAAGCAGCGATCAGCGTGATGGATTTCATTGGGTTACCTTTTTATCGAATTTCGGATTGGGCGTTATTAATAGTTAATCATCAACATCATTTGTGACTTGCGGCGCTCGTTCATGCCGATTTCAACCCAGATGTTTCTCTTGAACAGGCGGATAAACGCGCCGGCCTCGGTTTTGTCGTTCATCCCACGGTATTTTCTCACCTGCGCAATGAACCAAACCGCCAAGTCGTCATAGTCGTGGGCAACCGGTGAAAAGCCGATTTGTCCGGTATCGGTGCGCTCAAAAAATAGAGGTGTTTGTTGCACGTCGACCTTGACGGATGAATAAAACTGCCGCGTTTCGTAGTCGCCCTGGATGGCGAAGCGGTTGCCGTTTTCGCTGTATTGCGCCCGCTGCGCAATCGTATGCCCGGGGTGGGCGAGGCCGACAACACTCTCTTTGGTGCTGTTGACAATGCCGCTGCCGAGCGAGGCAAAAATATTTCCCTGCGCCCCCGGCAGGTTCCAGCGCTTAAGCAGGAAATTGACTTGGGCGTAGCTGGCTTCCGTTTGTCGCAATTTGTCATCCGACTGCATCTCTGATTGCGCGAGGCCGATTGACCACCAGTAGGCTGGTGCATAGAACAACTCGGTTTGCAATGAATTGCGATCACGCTCGTGCATGAAGGTGGTGCCGTCGGCGTAGGCAATCGGTTTGGCAAAGCCAAATGACGACACAAGCAGCGTCGCAATCAGGATCGTGGCCGGTACGATTGGTGATGCAAAAGTTATCATGCGATTTCCTAAAGCCAGTGGCGATTGTAATTAAGTGAAAGGCTTCAACCAAGCGATGCGCACGCCATGAAATGATCCATACCCACGTTCTGGATCAAATGTATCTGTCGGCAGAACGAAGCGAGCCGGCAGGTCGGGTCTCTGTTTAACGTGTTTGTTGGAAAACGCCTGATACCCGCATCAGACGCCAAAAGATGGAAAAGTTCCAATGAAACAACGTAAATGAATGCGAAAATGTCGCGGGGACGGCCATGCCAGGACAATTCTCCCCAATATCTTCATTCTTCTGCCCAATAAAAGAGCCATGAATCTAAACGACGTCCGCTTTGACCGATTTTATCGCTACGATGAGTTCACCCAAATTCTGCACGCATATGTCGCGGCCTTCCCGGCGATATTGGCAATCGAGTCGATCGGCAAGAGTCACGAGGGCCGGGACATTTGGGTTGTTTCCGCCTCAAACACGCTGACCGGTGCGGCCGCCGACAAACCCGCCTATTGGGTTGATGCCAATATTCACGCTAGTGAGTTGGCTGGTGGTGTGGCGGCGCTGTACTTTATTGACATGCTGGTCAAACAACATGGCAAGCGCGACGACATCACCCGCTGCCTTGACAGCCGCACCATCTACATTTGTCCGCGCATGAATCCGGATGGCGCCGAATGGGCGATGCGTCCCGCGGTTGAGGGCGGGCCCAAAATCATTCGTTCGTCCACCCGCACCTATCCGTTTGAGGACGACCCGATTGAAGGTTTGGATATCGGCGACGTGGATAGTGATGGCCGTATTCTATCGATGCGTATTGCCGACGCAAACGGCAATTGGAAATGTCATCCAACCGAGCCGCGCCTGATGGTTGCGCGTGAGCCCGACGAATATGGCGGTACCTATTATCGTTTGATGCCGGAGGGAACCCTGCGCGATTACGACGGCTACACCGTTAAGGTAAATCGTGACAAGCAGGGGCTGGATTTGAACCGCAACTTTCCGGCCGGTTGGCGTCAGGAGTTTGAACAATTCGGTGCGGGTCCCTATCCGACTTCCGAACCAGAAGTGCGGTCAGTCGTGCATTTCATCACGCATCACAACAATATTTGCGCGGGGCTGTCGTTCCACACCTGGAGCGGGGTGTTGCTGCGGCCGTTCTCGACCCAGCCGGATGAGGAAATGCCCGCGGAAGATTTGTGGGCGTATCAGAAGCAGGGCGAAAAAGGCGCAGCACTAACCGGTTATCCCGCGATCAGTGTGTATCACGAGTTTCGCTACCATCCAAAGAACGTCATCTCAGGTACCTTTGACTGGATTTATGAGCAACTGGGTTTATATGAGTGGACCATCGAAATCTGGTGTCCGATGCGCGAGGCGGGTATCACTGACTACAAATACATCGACTGGTTCCGCTCGCATCCGGTCGAAGACGATTTGAAGATGCTGGCGTGGGCGGATAAAGAGCTCGCCGGCAAAGCCTACATTGAGTGGAAAAGATTCAACCACCCACAATTGGGCGAAATTGAAATCGGCGGCTGGGACAAGATTTATGCGTTCCGTAATCCGCCACCGCATTTACTTGAAAAGGAAGTCGCCAAATTTCCCGAGTGGTTGTTGTACAACGCGATGATTTCGCCGAAGCTCGAGCTGTTTGAGCTCAAGACGGAAAAAATCGCCGAAGACACCCACACAATCACCCTGGTGGTACAAAACACCGGACACCTGCCAAGTTATGTGTCGAAGCGGGCACTGGCGCGTGGTCAATCGCGCGGTGTGATTGCGGAAATTTCGCTGCCCGATAGCGCGGTTCTGGTATCAGGCTTGAGCCGTGAAATGTTGGGGGAGCTTGAGGGACGCGCCTATAAACACACGCTGATGAGTTTCTGGACGGATACGTCGCCAACCGCCGACCGTGTGGTCACAAAATGGGTGGTCAAGGGAAGTGGAACGGTTGATATTGTTGCGCGTCACGACAAGGCCGGCGTGGTGCGTCAGCAGGTGGTACTCAAGTGATATTGAACCGGCGCAACTTTTTGCACACATCGGCCGCCGCCGGTTTTGCCACCATTTTTGGAGACAGCGTCATGGCTGCACCATCGTTATCCACCACCGCCAATACGACCACTGCCAATCTTGCCGAGGCCGGTGTCATTGAATTGCAAGCCGCCATGAAATCCGGCAAGACCACCAGTCAGGCGTTGGTGCGTGCCTATCTTGCGCGCATCAAGGCGTTTGATGCGGGTGGTCCGCGCATCAATTCAATTATCGAAATCAACCCCGACGCGCTGGTCATCGCGCGCGAACGCGACAAGGAGCGCAAGGCGGGCAGGGTACGCGGGCCGATGCACGGCATTCCGGTGTTGATCAAGGACAATATCGCCACCGCCGACAAGATGCAGACCACCGCCGGCTCGCTGGCGCTGCAGGGCTCCCGCGCCGTGAGTGACGCTTTTATTGTCGCGCGCTTGCGCGAGGCTGGTGCCATCATTCTGGGTAAAACCAATTTGTCCGAATGGGCGAATTTTCGGTCGACGCGGTCAACCTCGGGTTGGAGTTCGCGTGGTGGTCTGACCAAAAATCCACATGCACTTGATCGCAATACCAGCGGCTCGAGTTCGGGCTCCGGTGCAGCGGCGGCGGCCGGCTTTGCAACCGTGACCGTCGGCACCGAAACCGACGGCTCGATCATTTCGCCGTCAAATTCAAATGGTATTGTCGGCATTAAACCGACCCTCGGGTTGGTCAGCCGCAGCGGTATTATTCCAATTGCCGCGTCACAGGATACCGCCGGACCGATGACACGAACTGTCGCGGACGCCGCCGTGTTGCTGTCGGTACTGGCGGGCACCGATGCAAAGGATGGTGCCACCAAAGAAGCCGCCGCGCGCATGCAGGACTACACCAAATTTTTGGATAAGGATGGCTTAAAGGGCAAACGAATTGGTGTGGTGCGCAGCCAGTTTGGCGGCCGCAATGACCTGGTGTCAGCCGTCATTGAAAAGTCGCTCGAGGTATTGAAGGCGCAGGGCGCCATCCTGATCGATTTGCCTGACATGCCCGGTGCGGGTAAATATGGCGCCACCGAATTTGAAGTGCTGCTCTACGAATTCAAGGCGGGCATCGCGGCATATCTCGCCGAATACGCGCCGGATTCACCCATCAAGTCACTCGCGGACGTCATGGCGTTTAACGAAAAAAACAGCAATCGTGTGATGCCGTATTTTCAGCAGGAAACAATTGTGCGCGCTGTTGGCAAGGGTGGCCTCGACAGCAAAGAGTACCTCGACGCATTGGCCAACAACTTCAAGTTTTCGCGCGAAGAAGGCATCGACAAGGCGTTGAAAGACAACATGCTTGTTGCGCTGGTGGCACCAAGGCTCGAAAGTCCCCAGCCGCTGGTGGCGA
>JANMNT010000090.1:0-16391 GCA_031368465.1 Burkholderiales bacterium | reverse complement strand
TCCGGCTGTTGTTGCGCGAACGCTGTCTGGCAAATACCTAAAACAACCAGGGCGGACACCAATCTGTACGCGTAAATACTCATGTCGGTCACTCCGATCGTGCGAATTGCAATCTGTTTTGGCATGTTAGCAGCCATCGTGCACCCGCAGGGAAGGCGCGCTACCCGTGATACCTAATAAGCGCCCATGAAATCGCGTTTGCCAACATCGACCCCATTGTGCCTGAGGATGGCATAGGCGGTGGTGACGTGAAAAAAGAACTGCGGCAACGCGTAGTTCAACAGATACGCCTGACCGGTAAATTTGCGTTCCTTTGGTGTGCCCGGTCGCAGGACGATCTCACGCCCTTCCTGACCGTCAATTTTTGCCGCTGGAATGGTGTCCAAAAATGCCAGAGTCGATGCGATCAGCGCCTGCAGGTCGGCAAAAGTCTGTTGATTGGCCTCAACCACCGGCACATCCATGCCTGCCAGTCGTGCCGACACCCCGCGCGCAAAATCGACGGCGATCTGCACCTGCTGAATCAAGGCAAACATATCCGGATAAAGGCGCGCCTGCAACAATGCGGCAGGCTCAATTTTTTTAGTCGCGGCGTGGGCATCGGCCTTCGTTAACACGGCACCCATGCTGGTCAGCATTTGTTTAAAAACCGGCACCGATGCGGCATAGAGAGAAATGGTCATGGAAATTCCTTTGGCAGAAACGTCGCTTCACCGGCAAACAACCGGCCGCGAATGCGCAGGCCGCGGGTGTCGACGTACGGCTAATGTACCAGTTCGCCGCCAAAAACCACAAAGCGGCTGCGACCGAGGTGTTTTGCCTCGTAAAGCGCGTGGTCGGCGCGACCGATGATCTGTTCGGCGGTTCTGGCCTGATCGGCAATCAACGTGACGATGCCCATACTCAAGGTAACGTTCGGCGCGACGATCGAGCGCGCATGCGGAACGGACAATGCCTCAACGTACTCCATCGCCGCCCGGGCAACCGCGATCGCACCTTCCGGCGAGGTTTCAGGCAGTACCAGCGCAAACTCTTCGCCACCGTATCTGGCCGCCAAATCACCCGGCCGTTTGGTTGCACGGCAAAGCGCCTGGGCAACCTGCCGCAGACAATCGTCGCCGGCCTGGTGACCGTAGGTGTCGTTGAACAGTTTGAAATAGTCGATATCCGCCAGAATCAGCGATAGCGGGCTACCCGTCCGGCTGGCACGCTGTAGCTCGCCCTGCAATGCGTTATCGAATGCCCTTCGATTATTGATCCCGGTGAGACTATCCAGCCGTGACAATTTTTCGAGTTCTGCATTTGCTTTGGCGAGTTGGCCCGATAGTTCGAGCGACTTGCGGCGCATGGCTTCCAGCCGCGACAGTGCACGAATTTTGGCATTGAGCACCACGAAGCTGACCGGCTTGACCAAATAGTCATCGCCGCCCGCTTCAATGGCACGATCCAAATCCTGGTCCGCTTCCATCGAACTCAAGAAGATGATCGGCGTCCAGTCGTCCTGATTGAGCTTGCGCATGGCGCGTGCCGCTTCGTAGCCATCCATCACCGGCATCGAAACGTCAATCATCACCAAATCCGGTCGGGTCTGTTGGTACATGGCCAGCGCCTGCTCGCCGTTTTCGGCCTCGACAATGGAATGCCCCATGCGCTTAATCAGCTGGCACATGCCCGCGCGTATGGTTCGGGAATCGTCGACAACCAGAATCTTCATTGATATTGTCTGTTCTTGTATGGAACGCAGGGTTCCGGTGCGCCTGTGGCGTTACATATGCAATGCAACTGGATGGCAGATTACGTGATTCGCCAACCGTTCAAACCAAGAGATGACCGCAAAAACACCGCCAGTTCTGCGCTTATTGTATTCCGCCCCGCTTAACCCAGCAATTGGTAGGTGCCACCGCGTTTGAGTGCCTGCTGATAGGCCGGCCGGGCGTGAATACGCTGCAAAAAGTCCATCAACTTGGGGTAGTTCGCCGCCAGCCCGCCGCGGGTGGCGGCGGCCTCCAGCGGAAAACTCATCTGAATGTCGGCTGCGGTGAATGTGTCGCCGGCAAACCAACCGGTTTTGGCCACCTCGGTCTCCATATATTCGAGTTGCTGCTTGATCTCCGGATTGATGAATGACGTATTGACGGCGGCGGATATTTTTTTCGCAATTGGCCGCACAAAAAACGGCATCGGTCCGGTCGCAACATGGTTGAACACAAGCTTCATCACCAGCGGCGTCATGGCGGAGCCTTCGGCAAAGTGCAGCCAATAGGTGAACCGCAACCTTGCCGGCGTACCATTCGCCGGTATCAGCCGCCCGGCACCATATTGTTGCAACAGATATTCAATAATCGCGCCCGACTCGGCGACCGTCACATCGCCGTCGGTAATCACCGGCGACTTGCCAAGCGGATGGATGGCACGCAACGACGCCGGTGCGCGCATGGTGGTCTTGTCGCGTTCGTAACGCTTGATTTCGTATTCGAGCCCGAGCTCCTCGAGCAGCCAAAGGATGCGTTGCGAACGTGAATTGTTGAGATGGTGGACAGTAATCATGGTGGGTCAGCCTAAAAGGGGAAATAGCGGCGCGGAAGGAAAGTTAAAGATGGCGAGTGCTGTCTTGGTTCCCGACAAGTATGAACCTACCGCACTTGTTTCGAGATCGGCGCCACCAGTGCGCCTTCAATTGCATGGCGCTTTAACGCCGCTGCGATAAAACCCGATGCCTTCATCTCTTCAACAAACTTGTGCAGATATGCGGCCCCCTCTGCTCGCCCCTTGGGGATTGCCATGGCCTGATCAATCGTCATAAAACGACCATCAAGCAATCGTAAACCCGGCAGACGTTTGGCGTCGGCCTCGAGTTGTTGTTTGACCCCGGCCGCGACCTCAAACTTGTCTGCAACCATCATGTCGGTGACGGTTGGCGAGGTTGGTGCACGCATGATCACGGCTTTTTTCAGCGCCCTTGTCAGATAAAGATCGTAAGCGCTGCCGCGCCCAACCACCACCCGCACCCCGTCACGGTCGACGTCTTCATTTTTTCTGATCGGCGAATCCCGGTTCACCAAATAGGCGCCCTCGATCACCACATACGCGGCCGAAAAATCGGTATCCACTGCGCGCACCGGGTCAATCGCAAAAAAACCGATATCCCAAGCGCCGGTCTTGATTCCCTCCACCACTTTGCCCGCCGCGGTGTAGATCACCAATTCCACCGGCACACCAAGCCGCCGGCCCAATTCACGCGCCAGATCCACCGACACCCCCTTGGCGTCACCGGTGGCCGGATCGCGGTTGGCCAGAATCGGGTTGCCAAAATTAATCGCCGCGCGCAATGTGCCCGACGGGGCCAGCGCGGCGCGTGTTGTTGTTGATGCTGACGCTGCCGATGGCAACGCAGGCGTGGCTGTCGGCAACACTGCACAGGCGCCGAGCAGCAAGACAAACGGCATGGCCGGTACCAGGCGACCAAACGAGGATGAAAAAATTGACATGTTGTTGTTTGCCTTTAATCGCGTGGCCTGAGCGTCAAAACGTGCTTGGTGTCGGCCACATTGTGGATTGGGCGGAATTGCGCGGAATGGGGTGGGCGGCGTTAAAAAAAACATCATGCCCGAATTCGGCTGCGGCCACAGATTATGCGCAGTTCGCCGGCCAGACACCCGTGCTAGCATTTGCCCATCCATCCGACGTGCCCATGTCCACCACCGCCTACATCACACATCCGATCTTTCTCCAGCACGAAATGGGCGAAGGCCATCCGGAATGCCCGGCGCGTTTGGATGCCATCAATGATTACCTGCTGTCGCGCGGCCTGCTCGATATGATGCCAACCTATCAGGCGCCCGAGGCCAGCGACGAGCAGCTGCTGCGCGCCCACAGCGCCGACTACCTCGCACAAGTTACCGCACTTGCGCCGGTGACCGGTTATGCCCGATTGGACCCCGATACCTGCTTGAATCCATTCTCGCTTTCCGCCGCCCGCCATGCCGCGGGTGCCGCCATTCTCGCCACCGATCTGGTGATATCCGGGGCCGCGGCCAGCGCCTTTTGTGCGGTGCGACCACCCGGCCACCACGCCGAGCGTGCCGCCGGAATGGGTTTTTGTTTGTTCAACAACATTGCCGTCGGCATTCGCCATGCGCAGCAGCATCACGGCTTGACGCGCGTGGCCCTATTTGACTTTGACGTTCACCACGGTAATGGCAGCGAAGACATTCTGGCGGACGACCCACAGGTATTGATGGTTTCAACCTTCCAGCATCCGTTGTATCCCTATCAGGGTGACGTGCCAAAAGGCGCCAATATGGTTAATGTGCCGTTGGCGCCACGCACCGGCGGCGACGCGATGCGCTGGGTGGTGGAACAACGGCTGTTGCCGGCACTCGAGGCGTTTCAACCTGAAATGATTTATATCTCAGCGGGATTCGACGCGCACCGTGACGACGACATGGCAAATCTCGGCTGGGTTGAAAACGACTACGCCTGGCTTACGGCACGTTTGCTTGACGTTGCCAAACGCCACGCCAACGGCCGCATTGTGTCGATGCTCGAAGGTGGTTATGCACTGCCCTCACTGGCGCGCAGTGTCGCAGCGCATGTCGGCGTGTTGATCGGTGCTGTTGACGCATAGTCGTCACATGCTTGCGATGAATTTGTCCTGTCCGGCAGGCGGCCACTGAATGTTTCCCCGCACAATCAAATCATGGCTGGTCATTCTGGTTGTCTTGATCGGAGCGGTCACGACCATCCAACATCGATCCGCGCAAAAGCGGTTGACAACCGCCGGGCCGATCGCTGAACAACCGCAACAGGAAAACAAGCGCGGTGCCATCCGGCAACTCGCCGGCTATCAAATCGAACCGGTCGCCGATTACGCCGTGCGCGCGCGGGTATTGTCAGTTGAGCGTTACCGTATGGGCCGCGAAGCGGATTTATCACCGGTGGATTTTGTACTCGGTTGGGGCCCGATGTCAGACGCCAGCCTGACCAACCAGCTCGATATCAGCCAGGGAAACCGCTGGTATCAATATCGCTGGCAGGGTGCGCCGCCGATTGATCCGGCCATCATCGTGCGCACATCGGCCAATACCCATATGGTGCCGGCCGACGACACCATCAAATCACAGTTGCTCAATGTTCGACAGGGCGACACCGTCATTTTGAAGGGCTATCTTATCAACGTCGAACACCCGGATGGCTGGCGCTGGCGAACATCGCTCAGCCGCGAAGACAGCGGCGGCGGCTCGTGTGAATTGTTGTGGGTTGAATCGGTACGGGTTGAATGATGGTTGGGCGGCATCAAAACGCCGGACGTCAGAAAACCGCCAGGCTGACCCAGTAGGCAACAGCCGCGACAAACGCACTGGCGGGAATGGTAAAAATCCACGCCCAGACAATATTGCCGGCGACACCCCAGCGCACCGCGCTTGCGCTGCGCGTCGCCCCGACACCAACGATTGCGCCGGTAATGGTGTGTGTGGTCGAGACCGGAATACCCAACCCGGTCGCCAAAAATAACGTTAATGCGCCGCCCGTTTCGGCACAAAATCCGCCAACCGGTTTCAGCTTGGTGATGCGCTGGCCCATGGTTTTGACGATTCGCCAGCCGCCAAACATGGTGCCCAATGCAATGGCGATGTAACACGACACAATCACCCAGGTCGGCGGCAATGCTTCAGCAGTCGAGGTATAGCCGGTCGCAATCAACAGCAGCCAGATAATGCCGATCGTCTTTTGTGCGTCGTTGCCACCGTGACCGAGACTATAGGCACCGGCCGAGACCAGCTGCATGCGTCGAAACCAACGGTCGACCCTTGACGGCGTCGCGCGCCGAAAGGTCCATGCCACCAACACCATCATCAATGAACCGAGCAAAAAACCCATCATCGGCGAAACAAAAATAAACAGTACGGTCTTTAATACGCCGCCGGCAATTAATACACTGGCACCGGACTTGGCGATCACCGCGCCAACAATCCCCCCTATCAGCGCGTGTGATGAACTGCTCGGGATGCCATACCACCACGTGACAACGTTCCATGTGATCGCACCGGTGAGTGCGCCAAACACCACATGCGTATCAACTATACCCGGCTGGACAATGCCCTTGCCGATGGTGGCGGCGACGCTCAGGTGAAAGACGAAGATGGCGACGAAATTAAAAAACGCCGCAAAAATCACCGCCTGCCCAGGCTTGAGAACGCCGGTCGACACCACGGTCGCAATCGAATTTGCCGCATCGTGAAAGCCGTTCATGAAATCGAACGCCAATGCGACAAACACCAACAGAATCACCACCCATAGGGCAGTCTGCGCGGTTGCCACGCGCGACCCGTCAGGAATTCTCGAGGACAATGCCCTCGATCAGATTGGCGACGTCTTCACATTTGTCGGTGATGGTCTCGAGCAAATGATAAATCGCCTTGAGCTTCATCACTTCCTTGACATCATCCTCCTCGCGAAACAGCCGGCTGATCGCCGCACGCATCACCCGGTCTGCATCCGACTCAAGCAGGTCTATTTCCTCGCAGGTCTTGAGTGCGGCCTCGGCGGTGGCGGGATTGGCCACATCGCCGATCAACGACACCACGTGTTTCAGGCGCTCACAACATCGCACCGCGAGCTCGGTCAACCGGCGCATATCGTCGGTCACATGTCGCACATCGTAAAGTGACATGGTCTCGGCGGTGTCTTGAAACAGATCCGCCACGTCATCCATGGTATTGATCAGCGAAAAAATCTGTTCACGATCAATCGGCGTGATGAAAGTCTTGTGAAGAGTACGATTGACGTCTTTGGTCACGCGGTCGGCGGCGTGTTCGGCGACATCGACCTCGTTGGTGTATTTGTCCCGCAGCGCATGGTCGCTGTAATTGGCCACCAACAACGAAAACGCCTGGGCGGCAGCCACCGTGTGGCCGGCGTGCTCGTTAAAACTCTCAAAAAAGTTACCGTCGCGCGGCAACAATTTGGCAAATATCATCGACTCCCCCTTGATGCCGGCAGACGGCATGGTCGTTACGTTTCTATGACGTTTTTATGACGCTACGAACGAAAGTCTACACGCAGTCCGGTGAAGAAAGCCGGTCGATATGCGTCAACGGCGGGCGGCAAAGCAACAAAATGTAAATCAACAACAATGGCGGCGCTGTTACGGCACTTTTGCCTGAAGACTGCCGTGGAATAAGGCGATTGCATTTTAATATTTAGGCTGCCGCTCACACCCGCCGCAACAACAATCGCTCAAGCGCATTCAAGGTCTCGTAGATATGTCTGAAATCGGCGAATAACACCTCGTCGCGCGGCGCGAGGGTACGAAATGCCGGGTTGCGCCGCACCAGGGTGAATATTTTGCGGAATGTGTTGTGTCCGTCGATATGCCGCAGGATCGCCGGGCCGAATTTGCCTGGGTTGATGGTAATCGACACGCCGGTGTGGGCGTGGTCCAGCACAAACGGCCGGCCGTTGCTGCGCGCAAATACTTCAGCCAACTCTGGGCCGGTGACCGGCTCATGAAACAGCAGCGGAACAGCATCAAGATCGCCATAAGCCGCTTTACAACCGGCTGAACGTATGACGTAAAACGTGTGTGTCTGAATCCGGCCGTGGAACAATTCCGCGATTTCTTGTTGTTGCCGTAACGGCATGGCGCGGATTGCATCAAGCACCGGCGGGGGATTCGTGCCCATAAGCAAATGCGGCAAATACGACGACGCGCCGCGCTCAACGTCGGTCAATTCAATATGCAGCTGGTGGCCGTCGACCAGCCATTCGTACAATTGACCGACGGTATAGGCGCGATCCTGTGGATGCAGCAACAAGTCGTAGATGCCGGCGTCGCCGTTGCGGTGGTCGTTGTACAACGATTCGCCGCGCTTGAACCAATTGGTCGGCGGCAGATGCGCAAGTATTTGGTGGGTGTGATCGATCTCAGTGGTGTGTTGCGACCTACCGTCCACATCACTTGCACCACTCGCGCCATTATTCACCAGTCGCATTAACGATTGCATTTGATAAACCCCGGCGCGGCCATGGGTGGCATACACCATCAACCCCATGGCGCCCGTCGGTTTGAGCACCGACAACAACGCCTTCAGCCCGGCATCCGGGTCTGGCAAATGGTGCAGCACGCCGACACAATTGATGTAATCAAACTCACCGACATCCAGCGCCGGTAGATTCAACAGTGAATCCTCGATCCAGCAAATGTTGACCAACCCGCGCATGGCGGCGCGTTGTTGTGCGATGTCGATGCTGGCGTGGCTGAAATCAAGGTGGACAATTTCCGCACTGGTGTCGCGCAACTGCTCGGCCAGAAAAATGGTGGTGTCACCGGTGCCACCGCCCGCCACCAGCACCCGGAAATTGTTGGTGAATGTTTGGTTGCCGCCAAAACAATAGTGATTGATCATCGGCAGATCGTCGAGCCAGGTGCGCAACAAACGTTTGTGTTCGTCGGCCGGATCACGTGCCGGGTATGGCATCGCTTCGTATTGCGCTTTGACTTCGGGGATGAAAATTGACGTCATCGATTGTTATCGCATCGTCACGATCGTTTTCCCATCGAAGACCGAAATGGCTGCCACCATCACGCCAGCAGATCGACCTTGGCCTGAAAACCAATCGGATTGAGCGCCTCACTCTGGTCAATCACCGCCACCACCAGCGCCGTGGGGATCTGCACACTCATGATGTGACCGGGGTCGGCTAATTGGGTGAGTCGCAGATGTACAAACGGCGCCGCCACCACCACCGACGAACAAAACGCGCACAACAAGGACGATTGTGGCGCTGACGGTACCGCCTGCAAATAACCTTCCATCAATTGATGATAGGCGTCGTCCATGGTTGACTTGAAGACCACGCAATAGGAACCATCACTCATTTATCGCTCCCGGAATCAGACGCAGCGGATGCCGCATCACCCCTATTCTGCCCGCAATTGCCCGGAAGGCAAACTGGCGGCGTGTCTGGCGCGTTCGGTCTGGACGGGGCGCGGGTGTGGTGTGTTCACAGTACCGCCCGCATGCCACCGGCTGCCACTCAAGATTTGGCCGGCGCGTCCGATATTGGGAGTAGGCTCATCGCGGATTGCGCAGTCGCAGCGGATTGTTATCGATCTTTGCTGCAACCTGTCCGACCGCCCTGCGCACCGCAACTACAATGCCACCGGGCCATTGCCAAAATATGTTTTCCACCGCCGCCAAGTCAACCGCCGCCGCCACCAGGCCACCCTTGCCCGCCATGCCGACGTTTGACCGGTTCGAACTCAAAACGGTGCTGGGGCGCGGCGCACAGGGTACGGTTTATCTTGCCACCGACAAACGACTCGAACGACAGGTCGCACTCAAAACCCTGAACGCCGGTGCCGACCCGGCCGCCGCCGCGCAACAATTGGTTGAAGCGCGCATGGTCAGCGGCCTTCAGCATCCAAACATTGTCACGTTGTTCGACGCCCAGCAGGAGCGTGACAGCACCTATCTGGTTTACGAATATATCGACGGCAGTACCCTGTCCAAAATGATCCGCGAACGCGGCCATCTGCCGGCACAACAGGCGGTAAAGCTGGCTATTGACGTATTGCGTGCGCTGGTGTTCGCCCACCAACGGCACACGCTGCATTGTGATTTGAAGCCCTCCAATGTGCTGGTCGCCGCCGATGGCACCGCAAGGGTGATGGATTTTGGCATTGCACAACGAACCGACCGCCGCATTTCGAGTGCCGCAACCCCGCCGACGTCAACCGGATTTTCCGGCACGCCGTGTTACCTTGCACCCGAAATCGCCGACGGATCGGCGTCAACGATTGCATCCGATCTTTTTTCAGTCGGGGTGATGTTGTACGAAATGTTGTGCGGCACACCACCCATTGCCGGTCGCACCAGCTTCGAAACCATCCACCGCATGGCCCAGGAAACGTTTGACGCTGTTGCCAGCCGCAACACCAACGTCGACCCCAAGCTCAACCAGATTGTCATGCGCGCGATTTCAAAACTACCGGCGGATCGTTTTGCCTCGGCCGGTGCATTTATCGGCGCACTGGAAGACTATCTGGTACCCGTCGCCGAGCCGGCGGCGGCTGGCGAGGGTTCATCTGCCACGCTGGCGTTTTTGATTCAGCGCATGCGCTTCAAAAGTGACTTTCCGGTGTTGTCCGGCGCGGTATCGGCCATCAACCGCATTGTGGCATCGGATCGCGAACCGACCAGCAAGCTGACCAACATCAACCTCAAGGATGTGTCGCTGACCAACAAGATTCTGCGCATCATCAACGCCGCACACTACAACCGTTTTGGCGGCTCGATCAGCACCGTGTCGCGTGCGGTCTCGTTGCTTGGGTTTGACGCCGTACGCAATATCGCATTGTCATTGGTGCTGTTTGAACACCTGCAAAACCAGCAGCAGGCGGCCGATTTGCAAGACATCATCGGCGGCTGTTTTTTTAGCAGTGTGTTTGCCGTTGAACTCGCCAAATCTGTCGGCCGCGCCGATGCCGAGGAAATGGCCATCTGCGCCATGTTCCACACGCTGGGCAAACTGGTGGCGACGTTTTATTTGCACGAAGAGGCCAAACAAATTGCCAGTGTTGCCGCCACGCGCAACCTGAGTGACGACCGTGCCGCACGCGAAGTGATCGGTGTGACCTATTCAGAGCTCGGCGCCGGGGTTGCGCGGCATTGGAATCTGCCGGGGGAAATCATCGACAGCATGGGCGCCTGCGACGACGCACAGATGTCATCGTCTGTGTATGACCATCAACCGGCGCGCGTGTTTGCCAGTTGCGCCACTGAAATGGCGAATCTTGCGGTACATGGTGACGCCGACGGCCGCAAGGCAAATCTGGCGCGCATCATGGGCAAATACGCCAAATCGATGAAAATCACACCCGAGGCGATGTCACACGTGGTCGAACGGGCAAGTGAACGGTTCAAGACCGACACCGCCGCCATCGGGCTGCGTTGCCGCACCAAAAAGCTCACGCGCGAAGCCAGCTACATCGCGGCCACCATGCGCGGCGACGACGCGCCAATAGACGCCGATATCACCAACACCGGGCAGACGATCGGTGCTGCCGGCGCAGTTGCCAGTGATGGCGCAAGCGACGCCGTGCCGGGCGAAATCGCCGCCAGCGCATTGCCATCGGCTGACGACCGCCGCGCACAATTGCTGGCGGGAATCCAGGACATCACCGACACGCTTGCCGGCGAATACGACCTGAATCAGGCGCTGCGAATTATTCTTGAAACGATCTACCGCGGAGCCCGCTTTGATCGTGTCATGCTGTTTTCACGCGCACCAAACGGCCTCAGCATGATCTGCCGCCACGCCTTCGGCCGCGACGGCGAAAGGCTGGTCAGCGAAGGTTTCTCGTTGTCACTCGAACCGGCACGCACGGTTTTTTACGGCGCATTGTCACGCGGTGCCGACGTGGCAATTCAGGATGTCGGCAGCGCCAAAGTCGCACCATTGATGCCAGCGTGGTACGCCAAAAAGCTCGGCGCGCGCGGCATGTTACTACTGCCACTGATGGTCAAAAATCGCGCGATTGGCCTGATCTACGCGGACTGCACCGAAGCGGTCGTCAGCTTTGACGAGGCGGATTTGAGGCTATTGCGCACGCTGCGCAGTCAGGCCGTGATGGCAATCCGGCAGAAGGATTTTGGCTGACGTTTTTTCAGGCTGGCGGACGCTTGGCGTTTTACCGGCGCATACCGCGATAGATTTTAGAAAAGACGCGGTGTCGCGGCATACACGTTGCCCGCAGCGCAAGGCGGCAGGTTGGTGGCTGCTGTCGACACCGCGTTCGCCGGTCTATTTTTCTTTGTGACCCTTGCCTTTTCCTTTGCCGTTACCGTTGTCATCGTCGCCGTCGCGTCCACGCTCATCTTTGCCGTGTTTCTTGCCACCGCCGTGTTGTTTGCGATACTCAGGCACATAAACGTTGCCGTACCAATTATTGTCGACGAAGTACACCGGCTGACCGCAGGCATTGTATCGAGCGCAATGTTTGCCCCAGTTCTTTGCGTGACCGGGCGGCACATGCAAATAGATTGGTTGCGGACGGACCGCAACGGGTACCGCCTGGATGATGATCGGCTGTTCGTAAATCAGACGCGGTTGCGGCACATTGCCGATATCAATTTGCCCGTAGAAGCCGGGATCTCCGATACGGATGGACACACCGACATCGGCCGCAAATACGGGCGACGCACATGCCGAGATGACCATTAATCCTGCTGAAATAGCGTAGCGTTTCATATTTTCTCCAATAGTTGGACTGCGCGTCAATAACGGCTTTTGCGCAGTTGTTGTTGACCCGTCACGACAGAAAGTACGATTTGTCGTCGGTTGGCAACAGCAAGTATCTAACACAATGCGGTCGCCAGTCTGTGCGGCTGACCCTTGAGCCGGTTTCACCTGTTCAAACAAGGAACTGCAGCCAACCGGCAGGCCTGTGGCGGGCGGTCAAATCAGCGGGAATCTAAGGGGCCTACCGTCTATTGAAGCCCACCAGCGCCAGCCGCCGACGCGATCACCGCCGAAATCCGCCGTACACCCAACCCGAACCGGCCGTCCTGTTTGTCGGCAATCATCAGGCCAAACTGCCGCACCGCGGCGGGATCAAGTGGCGGTGCATTCACGACACGGCGTCCGCGAAAATTCGGCACAAAGGCGCTGACCGGTAACACCACCGTTATCCATTTATCGGCGGTGGTATCGAACGACGCCTGATAACTCACGCCGTCAAACGCGCCCGAGGTGCGCAGGTTGAGCATGTAGCGTTTACCGTCACCGCGAACCTCCAACACATATTGTGTGGCTGTCGAAGGCGTGGGGATTTTTGCCACCGTACGTACTGAGGCAAAGCCGCCATTGCGCTCCAGCGACATCACCCCCTCGAAGACGGCGTGACCGGCGGGGTCATGGCGCATGCGGCTTTGTGATATGCCGCCCATGACACGATCATCAGTCGGCGTCCAATCGGCAACCGACGCGGGCGCATCAAAACGAAACAAGTCTTGCATCATGCCGCCAGTATGCATCGACTTGCCGATCGACTCTGCACCGGCCGGCAAGGTGAAAAGCGCCATTGCCGGTATCCATGCGACCAACCATTGAATTCTTTTTTGCACACTGTCCCCATCGTTTGCGTGGATTGTTTCGTCAGGGGGATATTTTCAACGATGCGACGCACCGACGCGGCATTTTTGTGCAAAGCCGTGATTACTGATGGGGTGGCAATGTATTGCACGCAGTCCCAAAGCAATAAGTCGGCAACGGCAAATTCTGAAAGTCGTTTATTGACGGGCGTATTGACGGCTTTTTGCCTGAAAACACCCGTCTTACCTTGCGTTTCAAATCACGAAATGGCCAAGGTGATGGCATCAATCATCGCTTCTGACCTCCGCGTAACTTAGAGGCGCGTCGCGGTGACCACGATGGGTTCAATCTCTATCACGTTGGGCGCCCCCGCCGGCGTGGCGAAGATTGGCGGGTCATCAAATGCGAATGCATCGCTGCCACCGATGTCGGCGAACAACAATTGCAAGCTGGCAAAATGCAGCGCCATCACCAACCCCGCAAGGCTGGCTGAGGTGGCGAAGTTGCCGGTATTTTTATATTTGCCGCTGTTCATGGCGAATCTCCTGGAATCGTCGGGTTTGGGGCATGGCTTGCACTTGTGGCGCGCGCCTTCCCCGGGCTTGTTGCCGTCGGCATGGTTGCTTTACTGATGCACAAAATGCACCCACCGCACAGCAATGACTTTAGAGACCGCATATGACAGGCAAATGAATTGTGCGGGGTATGAATGTCGTGCATTTGGGACACAAATTCATAAACGCCCGTCTCAATGCGGACGGCGCGCCGGCCATCGTCCTCCCCAGTCGTGTTATCGTGTCACTTGAAAAGGTACTTCCAACCGCCCATCTGCCGCGCACGCCACCCTCTGCGACGGCTTGATCCGCCCTGACCCGCATCATCTGACCATTGTTTGACCTGAAGGAGAACCGTATGCCCGGCCTGTTACCCAATGTTGACCCCGATGGATTGCTCGAATTTTCGGTGGTTTATACCGACCGCTCGCTCAACCACATGTCGCAGCGCTTTCAGGGTGTGATGAAGGACATTTCACGCATGTTGAAAACCGTCTATCACGCCAAATCGGCGGTACTGGTGCCGGGTAGCGGTACCTTCGGCATGGAATCGGTTGCGCGCCAATTCGCCACCGGCAAGAAAGCCATGGTGATTCGTAACGGCTGGTTCAGCTATCGCTGGACACAGATTTTTGACATGGGCGGCATCCCGGCGTCGAGCACGGTTCTGAAAGCACGCCGTATCGGTACAGACAAGACTGCCGCATGGATTCCGGCACCAATCGCCGAAGTCGTTGCCGCCATTGCCGCCGATAAACCCGACGTGGTGTTCGCCCCGCACGTCGAGACCTCGGCCGGGATGATCCTGCCGGACGACTATTTACGCGCCGTCGCCGATGCGGTTCATGCCGTCGGCGGATTGTTTGTGCTCGATTGCATTGCCTCTGGCGCAATGTGGGTTGATATGCAGGCAACCGGTGTTGATATCCTGGTTAGCGCGCCACAAAAAGGCTGGTCGAGTTCACCTTGCTGCGCGATGGTGATGTTGTCCGAGCGCGCCCGCACCGCGATCGACGCCACCACCAGCACCAGTTACGCGTGTGACCTCAAAAAGTGGCTGCAGATCATGGAAGCTTATGAAGGCGGCGCACATATGTATCACACCACCCTGCCAACCGACGCCCTCACCCAGTTGCGTGGCGTGATGCTCGAAACCGAAGCCTATGGTTTTGCCAAAGTACGTGAAGAGCAACTGGCACTCGGCACCAAAGTGCGTGCGTTATTTGAATCACGCGGCATCAAGAGTGTTGCAGCTGATGGTTTCAAGGCACCCGGCGTCGTGGTCAGCTACACCGATGACCCGGCGATTCAGTCGAGCAAAAAGTTTCTTGCCGAAGGTTTGCAAACCGCCGCTGGTGTGCCGTTGCAATGTGACGAACCCGCAGACTTCGCCACCTTTCGTATCGGCTTGTTTGGTCTGGAAAAATGGCATAACGTCGATCGGACCGTGGCACATTTAGCCGCCGCTTTGGATCGATTGGGTATTGGCAAGGCGCGAGAAAGTGTCAAACCAGCTGCGGCAATGCAAGCGGCCTGAGTTGGCGTATATCGGTCGATGTTTGGTCGCAGGATTCGAATGAACACCAAACACCTGTTGTGGCTGGCTTTGCTGGCCACGGCGGTGTTTGCATCAGTCGGGTCGAACGCACAGCCGTCGCCAGCATTTCCGACCAAGCCGATCAAGATTCTGGTCGGCGTGACGCCGGGCGGCACCACCGATACGCTCGCCCGGTTTCTCGCACAGGAAATGTCGAAAGAACTCGGTCAACCGGTGATTGTTGATAACCGCACCGGTGCCGGCGGCAATATTGCCGCCGAGGCCGTGGCAAAAAGTCCGGCGGACGGCTACACGCTGCTGTTTTGCAACACCAGCCACAGTGTCAACCCGGGCCTTTACGGTGCCAGGCTGCCGTTTGATGCGTTGGCTGATTTCACGCCCATCACGCAGGTATCGACCGGCCCGGCGGTATTGGTCGCCAGCAACAATTTTGCCGGTAAGACCGCCAAGGATGTGATTGCCATGGCCAAAACGTCGCCCGGCAAACTTAATTTTGCGGTGGGTGGCTACGGCACCTCGATTCATATGGCCGGTGAGTTATTCAAAAACATGGCGGGCATTGATGTGGTGAACGTGCCATACAAGGGCAGCTCGCCGGCATTGACCGACGTGATGGCCGGCCAGATTGAACTCATGTTTGCACCGGTCATCAACGCCGTGCCGCAAATCAAGGCAGGCAAAGTCAAGGCGCTCGGTGTCACCAGCAACACGCCGGTCCCGGCGTTGCCGGATGTGCCGGTCATCAGCGCGTCATTGCCCGGTTACGAATCCGCCGCGTATTTTGGCTTGCTTGGTCCGGCAAAATTGCCCGCCGACGTGCTCGCCAAATTACACATGGCCGCGGCACGTGCCGCGCAATCGGAAGAACTCAAAAAACGTCTTGCACCGGACGGTTCACGCGTCGTCGGCGGAACCCCGGCCGAATTTACGGCGTTCCTGGCCGCCGATATTGAAAAATGGAAAAAGGTGGTCAAAGCCACCGGCGCCAAACCCGAATAAATTGACGCAGTTGCCATTCTTTGCGCCGGATCCCGTAATCGGGGTATCTCGTTCTGCATTTCAGACCGTTTTTGTTGTGGATTGATCGAATAGCCACTATTCTGCTTGCGCGCGCCCAAAAGGTCCGGACAGTTACAAACGACACCAAAAAATGTCGGTCACCCGAAGACTGGTACGCGCTG
>JANMNT010000084.1:0-3791 GCA_031368465.1 Burkholderiales bacterium | reverse complement strand
GCCTTCAGTCGCTTGGGGTACTCGCCATCGGCTCGGCTCACCACCCAGATCGCGCGCGTCTGCCAGCGCTCGACCGCCTGACCCAGCAGAACACCGCCCGCGCGGCGGTTACGACTGTTCAGGCCGCCGGTTTGGTCCGCGCGGAATTAGCCGGCAAAAAAGTCCTTGACCTTGTCCATAAAGCCTTTTGCGCGCGGATTGTGTTTGTCGCCGTCCTTTTGATTTATTTCATCCAATTCGCGCAACAATTCCTTTTGGCGGTCGTTGAGTCGCACCGGCGTTTCAACCACCACATGACACATCAGATCACCCGAAGATGTTTGCCGAATCGGTTTGATGCCTTTGCCACGCAAACGGAACACCTGGCCTGATTGGGTTTCGGCGGGGATCTTGATTTTTGCCTCGCCATCAAGCGTCGGGATATGAATCTCCCCGCCAAGCGCGGCCATGGTAAAGCTGATCGGCATTTCACAATGCAGGTCCGCACCCTCCCGCTGAAACACACTATGCGCCTTGAGTTGCACAACGACATAAAGATCGCCGGGCGGGCCGCCATTCACGCCAGCCTCGCCTTCGCCCGTCAGGCGAATCCGGTCGCCATCATCAACACCGGCGGGAATTTTGACCGACAAAGTCTTGTGTTTCTTGACACGGCCAACGCCGTCACACGCTTTGCATGGATCCGGTATCACCTTGCCGGTGCCATGACAGGTCGGGCAGGTTTGCTGAATCGAAAAAAAGCCCTGCTGCATCCGCACCTGACCAACACCCGCACAGGTATGACAGGTCTTGGCCTTGGTACCTGGCTTGGCACCGGTGCCGTCACAAGCCTCACACGCTTCAAGCGCCGGAATACGAATCTTGGTTTCGGTACCGCGCGCCGCCTGCTCGAGCGTGATCTCCATGTTGTAACGAAGATCGGAACCGCGATAGACCTGCGCACCGCCGCCACCACGACCACGACCGCCGCCAAAAATTTCACCAAAAATATCGCCAAACGCGTCTGAAAAACCACCTGCGTCGCCACCAAACCCGCCGGGACCGCCCTGCGGGTTCACCCCGGCATGTCCATAGGCATCATAGGCGCGACGCTTTTCAGCATCGGTCAACATTTCATAGGCTTCTTTCGCCTCTTTGAATTTATCCTCCGACTCCTTGCTGTCCGGGTTGCGGTCCGGATGGTATTTCATTGCCAATTTTCGATAGGCTTTTTTGATCTCGTCTTCCGATGCATCGCGGTTGATGCCCAGAATTTCGTAGAAGTCTCGTTTGGTTGCCATGGTGCGATCGCTGGTTGGAAGGACGGAAAACTAACTGGTTTGAGAAAACAACAAAGGGGTGAGAATCCGTCTCACCCCTTTTTTGCCCGGCGTTGAATTTACTTTTTGTCCTTCACTTCGGTAAATTCGGCATCAACCACATTGCCCATGTCTTTTTCTTTCGCAGGCTCCGCGCCGCCACCGGCGTTTGCCCCCGGCCCCGGACCGGCGGCACCGCCCGCGGCACCCTCTGCGGCGGCTTTTGCCTGCATATCGGCGTACATTTTTTCACCAAGCTTTTGTGCCGCCTTGTTCAGCGCCTCGGTCTTGGCGGTGATCGCGTCTTTGTCGCTTCCCTTCAACGCTTCCTCAAGATCTTTACTGGCCGCTTCAATGGCCGCCTTTTCCGACGCATCAATCTTGTCGCCGTATTCTTCGAGCGACTTTTTGGTTTCGTGCACCAGCGCGTCGCCTTGATTGCGCGCCGTCACCAGCTCAAGCACTTTTTTGTCTTCGTCCGCGTTGGCTTCGGCATCCTTGACCATGCGTTGAATTTCTTCCTCGGTCAGACCCGAGTTCGCCTTGATGGTGATCTTGTTTTCCTTGCCGGTTGCCTTGTCCTTTGCCGACACGTGCATGATGCCGTTGGCATCAATGTCAAACGTGACTTCGATCTGCGGCTGGCCGCGGCGTGAAGGCGGAATACCCTCAAGATTGAACTGGCCGAGTGACTTGTTGCCGGTTGCCAATTCGCGCTCACCCTGCAACACATGAATGGTCACCGCTGATTGGTTGTCGTCTGCCGTCGAAAATACCTGGGACGCCTTGGTCGGCACCGTGGTGTTTTTCTTGATCAGCTTGGTCGACACACCGCCAAGGGTTTCAATACCCAGCGACAACGGCGTGACGTCAAGCAACAACATGTCTTTGACGTCACCTTTTAACACGCCACCCTGGATGGCCGCACCCACCGCAACCGCTTCGTCGGGGTTGACGTCTTTCCGCGGCTCTTTGCCAAAAATTTCTTTGACCTTTTCCTGCACCTTGGGCATGCGAGTCTGGCCGCCGACCAGAATCACGTCCGAGATATCGGCGATGTTGACGCCGGCATCCTTGATGGCGATGCGGCAAGGCTCGATGGTGCGCTCGATCAACTCGTCCACCAGCGATTCAAACTTGGCACGCGTGATCTTGACCAGCAGGTGTTTCGGACCCGACGCATCAGCGGTGACGTACGGCAGATTCACCTCGGTTTGTTGCGCCGAGGAGAGTTCGATCTTGGCTTTTTCAGCGGCATCCTTGAGGCGTTGCAAGGCCAGCACATCCTTCTTGAGATCGATGCCCTGCTCTTTCTTGAATTCGTCGCACAGGTAATCCATCAAACGCTGGTCGAAATCCTCTCCGCCCAGGAACGTATCGCCGTTGGTCGAGAGCACTTCAAATTGATGTTCGCCCTCAACCGAGGCAATTTCAATGATCGAAACGTCAAACGTGCCACCGCCAAGATCATAGACGGCGATCTTGCGGTCACCCTCTTTTTTGTCCATGCCAAACGCCAGCGCGGCCGCCGTCGGCTCGTTGATGATGCGCTTGACATCGAGGCCGGCAATACGGACGGCGTCTTTGGTGGCCTGACGTTGGGAGTCGTTGAAATAAGCGGGCACCGTGATGACCGCCTCGGTGACTTCCTCACCAAGGTAGTCTTCGGCGGTTTTTTTCATTTTGCGCAACACTTCGGACGACACCTGCGGCGGCGCCATTTTTTTGCCGCGCACTTCCACCCAAGCGTCGCCGTTGTCATTTTTGATGATGGCGTAAGGCATCATGTCGATGTCCTTTTGCACTTCTTTTTCTTCAAAACGGCGACCGATCAACCGTTTGACCGCAAACAGGGTGTTTTTCGGGTTGGTGACCGCCTGGCGTTTGGCCGATGCGCCGACCAAGATTTCACCGTCGTCCTGATACGCCACGATTGACGGCGTGGTGCGGGCACCCTCGGCGTTTTCGATCACCTTTGGCTGGCCGGCTTCCATGATGGCGATACAGCTGTTGGTGGTACCCAAGTCAATTCCAATAATGCGTCCCATGATGTTTTCCTTTATTTCGAAGTCTTTTAAGATGTTCTGTAGATTGGGATTTATGCAGCGGCTTCAAGTGGGTTGTGGCCCCGGGAAACTGCATCCGACATTGAAGCCAATGCGCGAACGTGGATGAATCAGGATTTCGCCTTGGCAACGGCGACCAACGCCGGGCGCAATACCCGGTCGTGCAACGTGTAGCCCTTTTGCATGACTGACACCACCGTGTTGGCGTCCTGATCGGACTCAACCGCGGCGATCGCCTGATGCCGTGATGGATCGAACTTTTGACCGACCGGATCAACCTCTTGAATGGCGAATTTTTCAAACACGGATGCGAGCTGGCGCACCGTTAATTCAACGCCTTGCTTGTAGGCGTCCACCGACGGGTTGTCGACTTTCAGCGCCGCATCCATGCTGTCCTTGACGGCAAGCACGGCGTCGGCAATTTTCT
>JANMNT010000076.1:0-10114 GCA_031368465.1 Burkholderiales bacterium | reverse complement strand
TGTAAATCACGCAGCCCCTTGGTGTTGGGCGACGAAATATTCACCGTGACGTAACTGGCGTGGGGGTAAACACCTCGTAGGCAGGTGACGTAATCATCCACTGCTTTTTCATTCGGCGTATCAAAATTTTTGCCGATATTGAGGCCCAACACGCCGCGATACTTCGCGCGTTGCACATTCGCTAAAAATTGATCCAGCCCGCCATTGTTGAAGCCGAGCCGGTTGATCAGCGCCTCGTGCTCAGGCAGCCGGAACATGCGCGGCTTTGGGTTACCCGGTTGCGCGCGCGGTGTGACCGTGCCGACTTCGATAAAACCAAAACCCATTGCGGCGAGCGCATCGATGTACTCGCCGTTCTTGTCCAGCCCGGCGGCAAGACCCACGGCATTGTCAAATGAAAGTCCAAGCAGGGAGCGCGGTTTCAGCACCTTTTGCCCGAAAAGACCCGCCAGATGGACACTTTCTAATTTCTTTAAGCTGCCGAGCGATAGATCGTGCGCGACCTCGGGGTCGAGTTTGAACAGCGCATGGCGCGCCAGCGGATATAGGCGGCTGGTCAAGAATGCTGCAGGAAATTTGGGCAATGACACGGAGGATCTATTTATTGATTGGCGGGGTTGCCAAGCAATTTTAACGTACGGGCGTCACCGCATGGCCGACGCAACCGGCTGCACTTGCATAGAACCTGCGGAAGGAGTAAAAAGTACGCGTGGTTGATACGCGTTTGGCCGGTCATCGCCAGTCGTGGGAGTCGCATGTAAATGTTTAGAAAATCGCTGCTTTCAGCACTCCTGTTCGCGATACTCGTAATGACAGTATCGGCGGCCGGGGCAGGTGTTGATTTGGACGGCGATGGCAAGAGTGAAATCGTGATGCGCTCGGCCACCGGCCAATTGCTGACCGGACGTCTCGTCAATAACCAGTTTCAATTTGCGCCCAAAGCGGATCCCGGCACCAATTTTCGTTTGCTCGGCATTGCGGATTTCGACGGCAATGGGAAATCCGACCTCGCTTATCAAAATATGAAACAGGGGGTCACCGGCGAAGTGCACGTCTGGCCGGACTTCGTCTCAACCAATGATTTTTTACTGCGTAGCGTAAAGACGAGTTGGGACGTGCAGGCGGTGGGCGATCTTGATGGCGATGGTTACGCTGATTTGGTTTGGCGCTATCTTGGATTTACCGCGGATCGCCCGGATGACACCGGCGTTTCCTATATCTGGTTTACCAATGGTCGCAGCGTCACGCAGGTCAGAAAGCGCGGCGGTGCGCCGCTGAATTGGCAACTGATCGGCGCCATGGATTTCAACGGCGATGGTGCCGCCGACATGGTTTATGTTAGTCCCGACCGTCAGATCAGGTTACTGATGGCCACACCCAACCGCACTTGCGCCAATGTTTCGGCGGGCACCATTCCGCTTGGTTTCAGTGTGGTGAAGCTTGGCGATTTCACCGGCAACCGCTTGGGCGAAATTGTCATTCGCAATGCGGAAACCGGACAAGTCTGGATGATGCAAATTGATGCAACAGGCTTAACCCTGCCTGCACCGACAGCGAATCCGGATGATCCCAACGCGTCGTGCACGCCGAGTGCGCTCTCGGCAACGACGAGCCTTTATATTTTTGCCAATGCGCCGCCAACCTGGCAATTTTTTGCCGCTGGTGACCTCAATGGAGACGGTAGGACCGATATAGTCTGGCTCCTTCCTGATGGATCGTTGGCGGTCTGGCTGATGAATGCGGTGGGTAAGGCACCGACGGTGACAATGCTCGACAACGCCGGTGTGGCGCCTGGGGGTTATGCGGCGATGGAAGTGCATGCCGCCCAGACGTCGAACGGCATGGGCTCCTCTCAATCGGGCAGTTTTCGATTTTTCGGCACTTATCCAGAGCAGGGAAATGTAGATTTCATTGTAAAGGGGGGCGAGCAGTTCACGGTGACCGGGGCCTACTTGGGCTGGGTCCAACTGAAGGTTGCGCCAACGACGACCGCGGGAACCGTCCGAGCTGCGGCAAACCAGTTGGGTGGTCGAATCATCTCACAGACACCGCGGCTGGGGCTGTACCTGCTTGACGTCGGTTTGGGGCGTGAATCTACGTTTCTGAGCGCCATGTATGCTTTCCCGTGGGTGACCGAAGGATCCGCCGCAACCCCGAATGTGCGCGGGGCAAACTTCACCATCGACTTTGATTCAGCATCAGCTGGTGGCAATTGCGAAGACAAACATGGAACGATTGTCACCAATATTGCGAACCGTCGTGGAGGTGCTTTTTTGTTAGAGTCTCCAGCCGGATTGGCCAAAAACTCGAATGAAGTTGCTGATCAGTTGTGGGAGAAGCTCATTGCTGTTCCCTCCGGTGAGAAGCAAGTGATCAACATTTCATTAAATGTCGATCCCTTTGGTTCGCCTCCATTCACACTGCCCGGCGGCCCTCGTCGGGATATGACCGGCCTCTGCATTGCCGCACACTGCGATTTTATTGGTTTATGCACGAGCACGTGCCGTCAGAGAGTCACACGGTTTTGGACTTTCCAGCAGCGATGGTTACTGTCTGGTTTTTTCGAAGCAATGGAACAGATTAGTCTGCAATCTCCTGAGAAAGCGGATCAAAGTCTGGTAACAATCATTGCTGGCAACAACGGTTGGGAGCTGGATGAGGTCATGAATCAACTCAGGACTACGTTCCCAAACGCGTTCAAACGTATCGTCATTGTTGGCGGCACAGACAGTGGTGTGAAGGATATAACCTTCAATCACTTGGTAAATGACACAAGTGGAAGCATGGTTTATGCATGCGCAAATCGAGTAACCAATTCGGCTTTCACGGGTACGTGTAACGGGACTTCCTTTGCAGGCCCGGAAGTTGCAAGCGTTCTAGATCTGGTGTGGAGGCGTTATCCAAGCTTAACCTCTGAGCAGATTCGTGCCTCACTATCTGAAGCCCTGAGTGCGCGACAACCGCCGACGGCTGTCATCCCACAGGACGACAGCTGCTGGACATCCGCCGACTTTATTGAAGAAATTCTGGTAATTGCCGCAAAAAAATTGCCTCCACCAGCACTTTGCGTAGGCTTTCAGTATTTTGATTGGATGCCTTGCCTGCCTGACAACACGCAAATTCGAAACATTCTGTCGCGGAATCCACCAAACTGTGTTGGTGGAGCTCTGCCAGACACGATTCGAACATGCACCTATGTCCCGTTGAGCTGCCAGTACAGTTTGAGCAACACAGGCACATCAATTCCAAGTGGCGGAGGAAGCGGCCGTATCAGTGTGAGTACAACCATTGGCTGTAGCTGGATGGCGGCAACAGACCCTGGCGTCGCTTGGCTAACAATTCTCACAGGTGCGACCGGTGTCGGCAGCGATGTCGTTAGCTGGAGTGCTAGCGGTAACCCTGGTTCAGCGCCACGTAGTGCGGCGATTACCGTCAGAGGACTATTTTCGGGACAAAATTTCGTACAAGCGACAAATTTTATTCAAGCTGGTGCAGCGACTTGCTCGTTCACGGTTTCTACTGCGAGTGACATTCCCGCAACTGGTGGAGCGGGTAGTGTTGCGGTGATTTCGTCTGCGCCTAATTGCGGTTGGGTTGCTACATCAGATTCATCCTGGCTGAATGTGGTGACGGGCAGCGGTACGGGAAGCGGCCAAATTTCTTTTACGACAACCGCCAATCCAAATGCCTCACCAAGAACAGGGCTCATCACTGTCGGTGGGCAGACAGTAGCTGTTACCCAGGCAGGCTCCTGCTCATATTCGGTCACACCAACAATGTTCTCGTTCACGTCCAGGTCTGGGGCCGGTACAGTGTTAGTCGATACCACCGCAACATGTCCTTGGCTTGCGGCATCAAACGTTCCATGGATCCATGGTGTTCTTCCAACCAGCTACATAGGCCCAGGCGGGGTTACGTTTTTCTACGGCGACCTGGGCGTGGATAACACCGTTCAGCGTACCGGTACATTAACGATTGCGGGAAAGACTGTCACAGTGATTCAGGAGGGGAACATATGCACGTATTCGGTTACCTTATCGAGTCAATCGTTTTCTGCAACGGGCGGCGCAGGCACCGCAACAATATCAACTCTGGCCGGCTGTCCATGGACCGCGGCAGGGGGCGCTTTTATTGATGTTGGATCGACGAGTGGAACGGGATCAGGGACGATCGCATTTGCTGTAATGCCGAATAGTACAAGCAGCACGCGCAGCGGCACCATTACCATCCAGGGCCAATCATTTACCATTACGCAGGCAGGTACCACCCCAACTTGCACAGTCAGTTCGATCGCCTTCACCAGCAATCCGAGCGGATTTGGCGCGATCAACGGAGCGATCACGCCAGCGCTCAGCGGTGTCCCGATTACCTGCACCTGGCTGGGCAGCCTCGGCAGTACAACAACCAGAAATACCACCACTGCCTCGAACGGCAGCTTCACCTGTTCCGCCGACAGCGCCGTCGCATTCTGGAGCGACCCGAGCATCACCATCACTGCTGCTGTCACTGCCTGTGGCAACGTGTCTGTCTCGAGAACCTACTAGCCCAAATGAGGGGATCGCTAGGATACGATTATTGTTTGAGGGTCGTTCAGACCTTTTGAGATTTCGAGCCTACCCGATTTGCGTAAGCGCCGCCGCGGCCGACAAAGGTCGCGGCGGCATAACAAAACAGGCAAAACGCTTATACCCATGCGATAAACAAAGTGAAGTTATTGAAGATCATAACGATCAAGGTTCATCACCTTGCTCCAAGCAGCGGCGAAGTCATGGATAAACTTTGTCTGCGCGTCACTCGCCGCGTAAACCTCGGCGAGTGATCGCAGCTGTGAATTCGAGCCGAACACAAGATCAACCACCGTGCCAGTCCATTTCACGTCGCCGGTAACGCGATCACGACCTTCGAGTACACCATCGGCAGCAGACTTCTTCCACGTCGTATTCATGTCGAGCAGGTTGACAAAGAAATCGTTGGTCAGCGTGCCGGGACGTTTGGTGAACACGCCGTGCTGGGCGTGGCCGACGTTGGCGTCCAGCACACGCAGGCCACCGATGAGAACCGTCATCTCCGGCGCGGTCAGATTCAATAGCTGCGCCTTATCCACCAACAATTCCGCGAGTGCATTTTCAACGCCTGCTTTTGCATAATTACGGAAGCCGTCAGCGACCGGCTCCAACGCCGCAAATGAATCCACATCGGTCTGCTCCTGTGTGGTGTCCATACGGCCAGCTGAAAATGGAACATCTACGGCAACGCCTGCATGTTTTGCGGCGGCCTCAATGGCCGCACCACCGGCCAGCACGATCAGGTCAGCGAGCGAAATCTTCTTGCCGCCAGTCTGTCCGTCGTTAAACGATTGTTGAATCGCTTCCAGTTTGGATAACACCGTCGCCAATTCGGCCGGCTGATTGGCCACCCAATCCTTTTGCGGGGCCAAACGAATACGCGCACCGTTGGCACCACCACGTTTATCACTGCCACGAAACGATGATGCGGATGCCCACGCGGTCGATACCAGTTGGGCGATCGACAAGCCCGACGCCAATACCGTCGCCTTCAAGGCCGCGATGTCTTGCGCATCAACCAGGACGTGGTCAACAGCCGGGATCGGGTCCTGCCAGATCAGGACTTCTTCCGCGACCAGTTTGCCGAGATAACGCGCACGCGGCCCCATGTCGCGGTGCGTGAGTTTGTACCACGCACGGGCGAAGGCGTCGTGTAGTTCCTTTGGGTTGGCGCGAAAGCGGCGCGAAATTTTTTCGTAGGCCGGGTCGAGACGTAACGCCATATCGGCGGTAGTCATCATCGGTGCGTGGCGAAGGGTTGCGTCGTGTGCGTCTGGTACCGTTGATGCGGCTGCTGGGTCTCTCGGTTTCCACTGGTGTGCACCGGCGGGGCTTTTGGTCAGTTCCCACTCGTAGCCAAACAGCGTTTCGAAATAGCCGTTGTCCCATTGAATTGGGTTTGGGGTCCACGCACCTTCGATACCGCTGGTAATGGTGTGCGCACCTTTGCCTGAGCCAAGCGTATTCATCCAGCCCAAGCCTTGTTCCTCGATGCCCGCACCTTCTGGTTCGCGACCGACGTGTGCGGTGTCTCCGGCGCCGTGCGCTTTACCGAAGGTGTGACCACCGGCGATCAAGGCGACCGTTTCTTCGTCGTCCATGGCCATGCGCAAAAAGGTTTCGCGAATGTCGCGTGCGGATGCAAGCGGGTCGGGCTTGCCGTTTGGGCCTTCCGGGTTCACGTAGATCAAGCCCATCTGTACCGCGCCAAGCGGGTTGGCGAGTTTGCGGTCACCGCTATAACGTTCATCCCCCAGCCACGTCGTCTCAGGGCCCCAGTAAATCTGGTCTTCCGGTTCCCAGACATCGGCGCGGCCGCCGCCAAAACCGAAGGTCTTGAAGCCCATCGAATCCATCGCAACGTTGCCTGTAAGTACCAATAGATCGGCCCATGAAAGCTTGGCGCCGTATTTTTGTTTGATCGGCCACAACAATCGACGCGCCTTGTCGAGGTTGCCGTTATCCGGCCAACTGTTGAGCGGGGCGAAGCGTTGCGCGCCGGTGCCTGCGCCGCCGCGGCCGTCAGCAATGCGATAGGTGCCGGCCGCGTGCCAGGTCATGCGTACAAAAAACGGGCCGTAGTGGCCGTAGTCCGCCGGCCACCAATCTTGTGAATCAGTCATCAACGCCGTGAGGTCTTTGACCACGGCGTCAAGATCAAGCGTTTTGAATGCCTCGGTATAGTCGAAGTCGGCGCCCATCGGGTCGGACTTGGTCGATTGTTGGTGCAGCATTTTCAGGTTCAGTTGGTTCGGCCACCAACTGGCGTTGCTTTGCGCGCCGGCAACAGCGTGGCTGCCTGCACCGCCCGAGAAAGGGCATTTGGCTTCGTTTGACATGATTCTCTCCGATGGTTGTTGGGGTTGTCTGCCGTGGTTAGGTGTTGCAATGGATGGAGAATACGGGCCGGCGCCATCGCCGTAAAATTGATTGATTGGATATCTGCGATTGATAAATCCTATCGAAAACCAGTCTTGCGACTATTTCAATGCCACAAAATGTGCGCCGGGATGATCTGGTCAACCCTTCGTGGAATACTCTTACTATCCCCGTAACTGAGTCGACCATGCACATTTTTATGAAACCAGTCGCGATTATTTTAATCATCCACGTCGTGGCGGTTGCAGGGCAGGCCCACGCGATCGATCTCCCCGCTTGGGCCTACCCGCTTAATCCACCTGACTTCAAAGCGAAAGCCGACGATGGCGTCGCAAGGCGGGTCCCCGGCAGCAAGATCACACTGCCACTAAGCCAGACGCGCAACTTATTCTTCGCGCCCGATTGGCACCCTGGTGATCACGGGCCGATGCCCGACATTGTTTCCAAGGGGCGCGCGCCGGATGTGTATGCATGCGGTTTTGTCATCGTGCCACTGGGCAGGGTGGACCCGAGAACGCCAACATTACCGGGCTTTCGTATGACTACATCGTCCAGCAACTGCGCGACTATCGTGCCGGCGTGCGCGCCACTGCGTTGCCGGAGCGGCTGCCACAGAAGTTGATGATTGCGATTTCGAAGAAACTCACTGATGATGAAATCAACGACGCCGCAAAATATTTCTCTTCACTCAAACCAAAACAGAATATCCGTGTTGTTGAGACCGACACGGTGCCAAAAGCTGTTGTGTCAAATTGGACTTGGGTGGTCGAACATCAATCGAAAGAGCGTGAGCCGATCGGCAAACGTATCGTCGAAGTGCCCGAGCATCTGGAAGATTTTGAGCTGCGCGATGCGCGTGCGACGTTTATTGCCTACGTTCCACCCGGCAGCTTGAAGCGTGGCGAAGCCTTGGTCACCGGCAAGTTTCCGGACCGCACACCCGGTTGCAGCGCGTGCCATGGAAGCGATATGCGCGGCACAACTATTGCGCCGCCGCTTGCAGGACGCTCGGCTTCCTATGCAACAAGACAATTGTACGAATTCAAATCTGCCAAGCGTGTCGGTACCGGTGCGGTGATGATGGAGCCCATCATCGAGGCGCTCGATTCAGACGATTTGCGTGCCATCGTCGCGTATCTGGCATCGCTATCACCTTGACGTTCAAGAATGTTCGTCGCGTCGCGGCGCGCCGCGATCGATCAGCCTGCCCATCAGCCGTTCATCCGCATCACAGGTTACATGGCTCAGGTTGGCCGGCAGGGTGTCGGTAAAGCCAAGATGCTGCAGCAGCGCCACCGACCGAAAGTTGCGCGCTTTTAATACCGCTACAAATGTCCGCACCGCGTAATGTGCCGCCAGTTCGTCCAGCACCGCACCGACCGACGCACTACCGATCCCGCGCCGCCAATATTGGCTGGCGAATTCATAAGCAACGTAGGCCAACCCCTGCTTGGTCACGGTTGCTTGTACATACCCGGCAAGCTCGCCTGTTGGCATCCGCACTACCCAGTTCAACCATTGCTCGGTGCCATCAGCCGAGCGCCGCGACTCAAGCTTGGTGAAACGCTGGGTGAGCCATTCCAATGACGCTGGTGGTGCATTTTCGAATTCGTAAATCGCCGGGTCACTGAGAACGACAAACATCTCCGCGGCATGACTGGTAAGTTGTGGCTCCAGCGTGAGTGTGCCGGCGTGCAGGGTGTTCAATAGGGGACAACGCGCTTGTTCATGCGCACGGCACCAGGACTAAAAAACGCCGGGCTATTCGTATTCATCTTCATCGCCTTTTGATAACCACGAATAGACCAACAACGGTGGCAGGATGATCGGGATGAGGTAAACGCCCGCCTGAATAAATCGCATCTGATCAGCCCCAAGCGCGTGATTAATGACGGGCGCAAGGTACCGGATGTAGTAATACGACCAGGGCATCATGCCAATGATGACCGCGAGCTTTAGATAATTCTTAACGACTTGGCCGGGGCTGATTTCTTTTTTCATCGATGGATCCTTGGAAAAACGACCTCTATCGTCTCATTCGTTTGCGTCGGTCACTGCGTTGCGCCAGTAGTGCGGTTGCAGCTCGCGGAGCCGTTTCGATTGCCATTTGGCCGGTTTGCCCGGGACAGCGACGGCAACTTCGACCTCAGAACCCCACAATGCCAATCGCTCCTGACAAATGCCGCAAGGGGCAAGGATCAGGAATGGTTTGTCAGGTTCGCTGCGGGATACACAAACCGTGGCAACGACACGAACGCCGAGACGGTTGGCCTCACAATACGCGCCGGTCTCATGACACAGGCTCGCGCCTGCGTTTGGCGCGTCAAAGCACACGCTGGTCAAAACGTCGCCCGTTTCCGTCCGAATAGCTGCCGCACCTGCGTAACCGGTTGGAAATCTTGCCAACGCCTGCTGAATCGCCGCGTCAACGAGTGCTTGGTCTAGTGGCATGGTGAGCCAACGTTCATTCCGCCGAAATCCGCGTCCAGCGCCCCTGTACCAAGCCTTCTATGGGCTGAAAATTTGCCTTGTAGTTCATCTTGCGGCTTTCGCGGATCCAATAGCCAAGATAAACATACGGCAACTTGCGGCGCGTGGCTTCGGCGATTTGCCACAGGATGCTGAAGGTGCCGTAACTTTTGTTGGTGTCAGCCGGTTCGTAGAAGGTATAGACCGATGACAGCCCGTCGGGTAGCTCGTCGACGATGGAAATCATTTTGAGCACGCCGTGGTCGCGAAATTCGACCAGTCGCGTGTTGACGTTGCTTTGCAATAAAAAATGCGAATATTGTTCACGCGAATCATGATCCATACCGCCGCCCTGATGGCGGCTGGATTGGTAGCGGCGGTAGAGCGCGTAATGCTCGTGGGAAAAACGCAATTCGGTGACGCGGCTGACCAGGCTGCTGTGGCTTTTTTCGACACGGCGCTGGCTTCGGTTGTGGGCAAACTCATCGGCAACCACCCGCACCGGCACACACGACTGGCAGTGGTCGCAAAACGGGCGATAGGTAAATGCGCCGCTGCGGCGAAAGCCGGCCGCCACCAGATTGCCGTAGATCTGCGTGTCGATCATGTAGCTTGGTGTGGCGACCTGTGAACGTGCCAATCGGCCCGGCAAATAACTGCACGGGTAGGGCGCAGTGGCGTAGAACTGCAGATTGGTGAAC
>JANMNT010000043.1:0-2740 GCA_031368465.1 Burkholderiales bacterium | reverse complement strand
TCTTCCTGCATGTGAAACAGATCGAGTAATTTGCCAAGCTTGCGGTGGTCGCGTTTTTCCGCTTCTTCGAGCATGTGCAAATACTGTTCCTGGTCTTCCTTTTTCGCCCAAGCCGTGCCGTATATGCGTTGCAGCATCTCGTTTTTCGAGTCGCCGCGCCAGTAGGCGCCAGCCACCTTCATTACCTTGAAGACCTTCAGCTTGCCGGTCGAGGGCACGTGCGGCCCGCGGCACAGGTCGGTGAAACTACCCTCGGTGTAAAGAGATACGTCTTGGTCGACAGGGATCGATTCAATAATTTCGGCCTTATACGCCTCGCCAATGCCTTTGAAATATGCGACCGCCTCATCACGTGGCAGCACTTTGCGTGTGACTTTCTCATCCTTCTTGGCGAGCTCCGCCATTTTCTTTTCAATGGCGACGAGATCGTCGGGGGTAAACGGACGCTTATACGAAAAATCGTAGTAAAAGCCGTTTTCAATCACCGGGCCAATCGTCACCTGCGCTTCCGGAAACAGCTCCTTTACCGCGTAGGCAAGCAAATGCGCTGTTGAGTGTCGGATCACGTCAAGGCCATCAGCGTCTTTATCGGTCACGATGGCAAGTGCCGCATCTCGTTCGATCAAGTAACCGGTATCAACAACCTTGCCGTCGACCTTTCCGGCCAAGGCTGCCTTGGCAAGGCCCGCGCCGATGCTTGCGGCAACTTCGGCAACTGTGACAGGCGCGTCGAATTGTCGGACAGAGTTATCTGGGAGCGTAATAGAGACCATGTTGGACCTTTATGAATCAAACAGCAGAAGTAATTGCGGCACCTGATTTACAACCGCCACGCAAAAAAAAAACGCGGCTCGTGCCGCGTTTTTTTTTGAGTGAACAAGACAAAACCCCACCGCGCGGCTAGCGAATCGACCCTTCCGGCGTAGTCAGCGGTGTCATAACCATGTTTTGTCTTCTTCAATAATTGGTAGGCGCAATTGGACTCGAACCAACGACCCCCACCATGTCAAGGTGGTGCTCTAACCAGCTGAGCTATGCGCCTAAAGTCTCAATTGCCAATGCGAACAAAAATCATATTTAGCGAAAATCGACAGGGCGAATAATATCACAACCGACCTGCATTTGAGTAGCGCGGCTTGCAATGGGGCCTTTGCGCATGCAGGAACATGGCAGGTTAAAACCGAACGAAGATTGCAGCATTTGGCGCCGTCAATGAATGGCTGGTCAGGTGAAAACGGGCGCTAAATCAGCGCGATTTCCGGGCAACGCAGGAGTTTTTCGATATCTAGCAAGGTCAATGTGCGGCCATTGGACTGTGCAATGGCGAGGATTTGGTCGCTATCAACCACCGACATGAAGTCCCGGGCGGGGCGCAACGTCTGACCACCAAGGTTGACCACGCTGTCTACGCCATCGACCAACAATCCCACAGGGCGTTCGCCCAGATTGACAAAAATGATGTCGGTCAGGCTGTCGCGCACACACGGCTCGAGCCCAAGTTTCAGACGCATATCGACCACGGGTGTGAGTCTGCCTTTGAAAAACAACAAGCCTTTGATATCGCCTGGCACATTGGAGACCGGCATCGGCTCGGAATAGTGACGAATCTCTTCGACGTACTGAAAATCGACGCCAAATTGTTCAGCCCCCAATCGAAAAACGAGAAATTCAGGGGTTGATGCGATGCCTGCCATAAAGCCTGAACGACCAAACGAACACAGCGGACCTGAAGTCGTATTTGATGTTGTATGGGTTGACATCTGCATGGCCATCGTCTTTCCTCTCGTCTCAATTACACTATTTCGGCGAACTAGCGCCGGTTAATGCGGTTAAACGTCAATGAAGAGAGTATCAATCACGCGTGACAGCCTGATTACACGAAAAAACAGGCGAAAAAGCCGTCAATTCAACCGTTCGATCACCTGAATGGGGGGCTACGCGCGCGTTTTGGCTGGCAAAGAACACAATAACTAGCTGAGGCGGATCAACCTGCCATTGTCGACGCGCACCTTATCGCCTATGTGCATTCCCTGATCTGTATCGGACTTGATTGTCTGAAAGGTGCCATCGGTCAATCGCACGCGAATTTCGTAGTGTTGTGTGGTGCTGTTGGATTTTTCGACCGAGTTGCCGATCACCGCGCCGCCAACCGCGCCCGCCACAGTTGCTACATCGCGACCACGACCACTGCCGACTTGGCGGCCAAGCACGCCACCCAGCACGCCGCCGATTACCGCGCCGGCCCCGCTGCCCTGCCCCTGATGGCGAACCGGCAATACGCTGTCGACTGTGCCGCAATTGCGACAAACGTCGGCAGGCGTGTTTGCCGGTAGTGTTGATGCAATCTTTCCATCCGCCACATTCATCGTCCCAACGGCATTGCTGGCAATCATGTTTGTATTGCTACGCTCGCTTGCACTGCCTGGTGCAGACGTCGAATAGCTGGGCACAGGTGATGCGGACTGCGGCTTTGCGGTTTTTGCCGTAGATGATTTGTCGTCTGCTGAAGGCGGTGTTTGTGACCTGGCAAGGGGTTGACCCAAGGTTGGCCGGTCAACCGGCTTAAGGGTTGTGGATGGCGCTGGCTTCGTTTTCTCAGGCGGCACTTGCTCCGGCGACATGCCAACAGGTGCGTGGGCGGCTCCGGCAGCCATCACTGATGGCGGCAGGCCTGTCTGGGCGGGTATGGTCTGGCCCGGGCTTGAATTGACCGCTCGTGCGCTCGGAAGAATGCCTGTCA
>JANMNT010000031.1:0-11576 GCA_031368465.1 Burkholderiales bacterium | reverse complement strand
GCACGCAATGAACCGCGATCAGGTTGGGGCCCAGTACCCCCAGACGCTCCAGCCGTTCGATGGGACGAACACCATATTCCTTGATGCCGTCGCGCGTTTCGATTGCGGTTTCATGAATGTGGCACATCATCGTCAGGTCATCCATCTCATTGGCAATGCTGACCAATTTTTGAAACGTCTTGTCGGACACCGTATAAGGTGCGTGTGGCGTCAACATCAACTTCAAATTCGGATCTGCCGAAAACATGTCGCGCGATGCCAGTGCCCGCGCAATGTAGGCGTCGGCGTCGGCCGCATAGGGCGTAGGGAACTCCAAGACGGCGCCACCGAGCGCCGCACGCATTCCCGTCGCCTTGACCGCACTTGCCGCCACATCCTGAAAAAAATACATGTCGGCAAAACAGGTCGTCCCGCTTCGGATCATTTCGGCGCAGGCGACCTCGGTCCCGTCATATACATAACTTTCCGACAGGTGTTTTGATTCGACCGGCCAGATATGATCGTTAAGCCACGTCATCAGTGGCGTGTCATCGGCCAAACCGCGCATCAACGTCATCGCCGCGTGGGTGTGCAAATTGATCAACCCCGGAATTAAGGCGTGAGTCTCCAGCCTGGTCTCAACCGCCCCGGGGAATTGCTGACGCGCTTCCGGGGTTGGCAGAATGGCGATGATCCTGCCGTTTTTCAAGACCGCCGAATGATGTTCAAGGACGGTGTTTAGTGGTTCTACGGGAAGGATCCAACGCGCTGAGAGTATTTCGGTCATGTCTTGTTGGCGGGAGAACCGCCCGTGTCAATTATTGGGAGCGCAAACAAAAAAGCCCCGCACTGCGGGGCTTTTTTGCCAGACGAAACGATTACTTCTGTGACACGCCCTTGAATTCGATTTCAACGCGGCGGTTCTTTGCACGGCCATCGGCGGTCTTGTTGCTCGCAACAGGCTGTGTCTCACCCTTGCCTGAAATCGTGATTTTCGCTGCGGCGATGCCTTGCGAAACCATATATTCCTTGACCGTTGTGGCACGGCGCTCAGACAATTTTTGGTTGTACGCGTCGGTACCAACTGAATCGGTATGACCCGTTGCAATCACCATTTCGACGTCAACTTGCTTCATTTTTGCAATGGCGTCGTCGATGGACTTCTTGCCTTCGGCTTTCAAAACCGATTTGTCGAAGTCAAACAGCGCTTCGGCTTGGATGGTTATTGCTTGTTTTACAGGCTGTGGAGCAGGTTTTGCAACTGGTGCTGGTGCAGGTGCGGGTGCTGGTGCTGGTTTTGCAGGAGCAGGAGCAGGCTTCGGTGGCTCGACTTTTTTCGGCATGCAGTCCGGGTGATTAATACCACTGGTTTGTACGCATGCGCCGGATGCATCACGTACGGGATTGCCCGCTGCGTCGACGAGGTTGGGCGTTACGCCGGCAAACGCCGTTGCTGCACCGAGCAGGGTGGCAGACGCGATGAGCTTGGCAAGCAGGGAACTCTTCATTTGGTACTCCCGAGAAAATGGAAAAATTATTGTCGTTAGGGTTGCTGTAAACAATTCACTGGTATTGCAAACTTGAGCAGCATTGAACTATCTGCCGCAATAACTCCGAAAATATACACGATTGGGGTGTGCCGGCACAACCGTCGACCCAACAAGATACAACACTACATTCGCTTCGGTTGCGTTTAAACAACAGATGGGACAAATTTTGAGGCGTCCAACAAACAAATCCACAAAAAGCACAATTGCTTGTGTATGAAAACCCCTAACGTGCATATCCCTAGTGGTTTTCATGGCGCATGTGGCAATCGCCGACGAATTGTGCTAAATTATCAGGCTGAGGTTTCCCCAAATATCTTATAAATCAAGCGTTTAGCTCGCCGTTTGTGGTTAACACGCGACGCTAAACGGTGTCAATTAAAGAGTTAGCCAGTGACCGAGCCACAAGTCCCCCAGTTTGCCAAAGAAACTCTTCCAATCAGCTTGGAAGAGGAGATGCGCAAGAGCTTCCTCGATTACGCGATGAGCGTGATTGTCAGTCGGGCGTTGCCTGATGCGCGCGACGGACTAAAACCCGTGCATAGACGGGTATTGTTCGCGATGCAAGAAACGAACAACGTGCACAACCGCTCATTTGTAAAGTGCGCGCGTATCGTCGGTGAGGTGATGGGTAAATACCACCCGCACGGCGACACCGCAATTTATGACACGTTGGTTCGCATGGCGCAGAATTTTTCGCTGCGTTATCCGTTGATCGACGGCCAGGGCAATTTCGGCTCGGTTGACGGGGACAACGCGGCGGCGATGCGATACACCGAGTGCCGCATGCAGAAGATTTCGTCCGAATTGATGGCCGACATTGATTCTGACACGGTCGATTTCGGGCCGAACTACGACGGAAAAGAGCAGGAACCGCTGGTACTGCCGGCGCGCTTTCCGAACCTGCTGGTCAATGGTTCGACCGGTATTGCGGTTGGTATGGCGACCAATATTCCGCCGCACAATCTCTCCGACGTAATTGATGCCTGCCTGAAGGTGCTGGACAATCCCGCTGTTGAACTGGAAGACTTGATCGACATCGTTAAAGCCCCGGATTTCCCGACCGCCGGCATCATTTATGGCATCGATGGTGTGCGTGATGGTTACCGTACCGGCCGTGGCCGTTGCATCATGCGCGCGCGTGTGCATTTTGAGGATCTCGACAAGGGCGGTCGCCAGTCGATCATCATTGATGAATTACCGTACCAAGTTAACAAGGCGAATCTGCTGATCCGCATCGGCGAATTGGTGCGTGACAAAAAGCTCGAGGGTGTTTCGGATCTGCGTGACGAGTCGGACAAATCCGGTATGCGCGCGGTCATCGAGCTAAAGCGAGGCGAGGTGCCTGAGATTGTGCTGAACAATCTCTACAAAATGACGCAGATGCAGGAATCGTTCGGCATGAACATGGTGGCACTGGTCGACAACCAGCCACGATTGCTGAACCTGCGCCAATTTCTTGACGCATTCTTGCGCCATCGCCGCGAGGTTGTCACACGTCGCACCGTATTCGAGCTGCGCAAGGCGCGCGATCGCGGCCACGTGCTTGAAGGGCTGGCGGTTGCACTTTCAAACGTTGATGAAATCGTTGAATTGATCAAGTCTGCTCAGACACCGGCCGAAGCCAAGATCAAGTTGATGGGCAAGGTCTGGCGCTCAAAGCTGGTCGAAGAAATGTTGGCACGCGCCGCCGGCAATCAGGCCGATGCATTTCGACCAGAGGGCCTGCCGAAAGAGTTTGGCCTATCGACTGGCGGTTATCGTTTGTCAGATACGCAAGCGCAGCGCATTCTTGAAATGCAATTGCAGCGCCTGACCGGCCTCGAGCAGGACAAAATTGTTGCCGAGTACAAGGAAGTGATGGATCGGATTGCCGACCTGCTGGATATTTTGTCAAGGCCGGACCGTGTGACGGTCATCATCGCCGCCGAACTGAAAGAGATCAAGAGTCAGTTTGGTGATAAACGTCGTTCGGAAATCGTTGCCAATGGGCAGGAAATGTCGATTGAGGATTTGATCGCCAACGAAGATGTTGTTGTGACCATGTCGCATGCCGGTTACATCAAATACCAGCCGGTTGCAGACTACCGCGCACAAAAGCGCGGCGGACGCGGCAAGCAGGCGACGGCGACCAAAGAAGACGATTTCATCGAAAACCTGTTTATCGCCAAGACTCACGACTACGTGTTGTGCTTCTCAAACAAAGGGCGTGTGCATTGGTTGAAGGTGTACGAGATTCCGCAGGGTTCGCGCGGCTCGCGAGGCAAGCCGATCGTCAACTTGTTGCAGTTGCAGGCGGACGAAAAGATCTCAACCGTATTGCCGGTCCAAGAATTCCGTGACGATCGCTATGTGTTTTTTGCCACCTCCGAGGGGACGGTCAAGAAGACCGCGCTGTCGGACTTTGGCAATCCCCGCAAGGCGGGCATTATTGCCATCGCGCTGGACGATGGCGATTCCTTGATTGGTGTTGCGATTACCGACGGCAAGTACGACGTGATGTTGTTTTCGAACGAGGGTAAGGCGGTCCGCTTTGAGGAGTCGGATGTCCGCTCCATGGGTCGTGATACGCGCGGCGTGCGTGGCATGAATCTGGCCAAAGGCGGTAAGGTGATCTCAATGTTGGTGGCGCAGAACGAAGAAGACTCTGTGTTGACCGCAACCGAGTTCGGTTATGGCAAACGTACCGCCATTACCGAGTACACCCGCCATGGACGCGGTACACAGGGCATGATTGCCATCCAAACCTCGGCACGCAACGGCAAAGTCGTTGCGGCGGTGCTGGTGCGGCCTGAGGATGAAATCATGATGATCACGACCGCCGGCGTGCTGATCCGGACCAAGGTTACGCAAATCCGTGAAATGGGCCGTTCTACCCAGGGTGTCACGCTGATCAATCTTGACGAGGGCACCAAGTTATCCGGGCTGCAAAAGGTCGCCGAGTCTGATGAGGAAGAGGCTGAACAAACATGATCAAAAAGTGCTTGTTTGCTGCGCTGGCGGTTTTCGCTCTTGATGGCTATGCACAAACCCCTGCAGCCGAGGCTCTGACTGTTGAGAAAAGGGTGGCGCTTGCCGAATTGCTTGAGGTGATCAATTTCAAGCAAACGATGTCGCAAATGACAAATAGCATGATTCAGGCAGTACCGCAGGCAATTGCACAATCCACCACGCAGTTGTCAATGACGTTGCCGCCGGAAGAACAGGCAAGAATCCGCGAAGAAGCAAAAGCGGCAATGGCAACCTCGATGCAAAACATCAGCGCGCTTTACACCGACCCGAAAATCATCCAGGGGATGGAAGACATCATGGCGCGTGCCTTTGCGAAACATTTTTCAGTTGTTGAAATAAAGCACATTGCGGCGTTTTACAAAACTGAGGCAGGCAAAAAAATGTTGACCGTCTCCCCGCAATTGATGCAGGAGACAATGCCGGAAATGATGGCGCTAGTTTCGCCCAGAATGAACGAAATTATCGCGAGCACTGCAAAACAAGCAGTCGCGAAGGGTAAAACCGGGAAGGCCGTTAGTCCGGCAAAATAATGGCTCGCGTTTTTAATTTTTCTGCCGGCCCGGCTGCACTCCCGACCGAAGTTCTCGAGCTTGCACAGGGCGAGTTGTTGGACTACAAGGGCACCGGCATGTCGGTGATGGAGATGAGCCATCGCGGCAAAGTCTTTATGGAACTGGCGGCCGAAGTTGACCGTGACTTGCGCACCCTGATGGCCATCCCTGCCAATTACAAAGTGCTGTTTTTGCAGGGCGGTGGCAAAGGCGAGTTTTCAATCGTGCCGATGAATTTAATACGGGGTCGCGCGCGGGCAGATTACGTCGACACCGGCCATTGGTCACTGCAAAGCATCAAGGAAGCGGGAAAGTATTGTAATGTCGACGTCATCGCCTCGGCTGAAGACCGCAATTACACCTACGTACCGCAGCAAAATGGCTGGAAACCCAATCAGGATGCGGCGTTTCGGCATATATGCACCAACGAGACAATTCACGGTGTTGAATATTTTTGGACGCCAGACACTACCGACGGGGTCCCGCTTGTTGCCGACATGTCGTCACATATCCTGTCGCGTCCGGTCGATGTCAGCAAGTTCGGCTGTATATACGCCGGTGCCCAAAAGAATATTGGCCCGTCAGGGTTGACGCTGGTCATTGTCCGCGACGATCTGCTTGGACATCCGCATCCGCTGACACCTTCGGTATTTGACTACACGCAACAGTCGGCAAGTGGCTGGATGCTGAATACGCCGCCCACCTTTGCCGTTTACCTTGCCGGACTTACCTTCAAATGGTTGATTCAGCAGGGCGGCCTGGTGGCGATTGAAAAGCGCAATCTGGAAAAATCCACATTGCTTTACGGCACCATCGACCAATCACGTGGCTTTTATACAAACCATGTTGACGTCGCAGATCGTTCGCGAATGAACGTGCCATTTTTTTTGCGGGACGAGTGGTTGAATCAGACGTTTCTGGATGGCGCCAATGCAGCCGGGTTATCCGGGCTCAAAGGGCACAAGGCTATCGGCGGCATGCGCGCTTCAATTTACAATGCTGTTCCAATGGATGCGGTCAAGGCATTGACACGATACATGATTCAATTTCAGGGTGCCCACGAATAACCGGGTCAGGTCGGCGCCGGGGGCGGCGACCATCAGGCTAAAATGGCAATATGACGCAAGACCCGAATGACCTATCAGAACTTCGTGCCGCAATCGACGCCCTTGATGTCGAGATCCTGACACAGCTCAATGCGCGTGCGGCATTGGCGCGGAAGGTTGGGTCTCTTAAGGCCGGCCAGGCGTATCGGCCAGAGCGCGAAGCAGACGTTTTGCGCCGGATAAAGCAAATGAACACCGGGCCGCTACCGGATGAGGTGGTGGCGCGGTTGTTTCGTGAAATCATGTCGGCGTGTCTGGCGCTTGAGCGTCCGATCACGGTTGCGTATTTGGGGCCGCAGGGCACCTTTAGCGAACTCGCCGCAAAAAAACACTTTGGCGAAGGCGCGGAACTCAATCCGCAGGCGTCAATCGATGAGGTGTACCGGAAGGTTGAATCCAATGCCTGCGATTTTGGTATTGTACCGGTTGAGAATTCCACCGAGGGCGCGGTGGGTCGTTCGCTTGATTTGATGCCGCAAACGCCGTTGAAGACATGCGGCGAGGTATTGGTTCGGATCCATCATCATTTGATGGCAACCGACCTCACGCCATTGGCCAATATTCAGAAGGTGTTTTCACACGGGCAGTCACTCGCACAGTGTCATGAGTGGCTGAATATCAATCTGCCGGGCGCCGAGCGCATTTCAGTTGCCTCCAACGCTGAAGCGGCCCGTCGTGCGTCATTGGAACCGTTCACCGCGGCAGTCGCCGGTGAGATGGCCGCCGCCCACTATGGGTTGACCCTGCTTGCGTCAAACATCGAGGACGAGCCGAATAACACCACACGCTTCCTGGTCATGGGTAACTATGAGCCGAAGGCCACCGGCAGGGACAAAACCTCACTGGTGCTATCTGCACCAAACCGCTCCGGCGCGGTTTATGAAATGCTGACGCCGTTTGCAAATCGTGGCGTCTCAATGTCAAAGTTCGAGTCACGTCCATCAAAAGTGGCGATTTGGGAGTACTTGTTTTTTGTAGACATTGACGGTCATTCCGGGGACAGCAATGTCGCGGAGGCGTTGGTTGAATTGCGCAAGATCGCGGGTTACGTAAAGGTTCTGGGTTCGTATCCGGTCGCGGTGATATGACGTTCGTTTGATGCGTGCTGTCATGTTTGCAGCGGCTCGGTCTCTCATCGGCAGCAGGTTCTGCGCGCCGTTTTTTTAATTCCCGCCATCTGCCCGGCACGTACTTAATCCTTTTATATGAACCTATCCGAACTTGCACCCGGCTACATCCGCAGCATTGCCGCCTACCAACCCGGCAAACCAATCTCTGATGTCGCGCGCGAACTTGGCCTTGATGAGGCCGACATCGTAAAGCTGGCGTCGAATGAAAATCCGCTTGGTCCAAGCAAAAAGGCGGTTGCCGCAATTCAGGCGGCGCTTAACGATCTGGCGCTTTATCCGGACGGTGGCGGTTTTGCCCTCAAGGCTGCCATTTCCGCCAAGTTCAACGTGGGCCCGGCGCAAGTTATTCTTGGCAACGGCTCGAATGATATTCTCGAACTCGCTGCCCGCACCTTCATGCATGAAGGCGATTCGGCGGTCTATTCGCAGCACGCATTTGCGGTTTATCCGCTGGCCACACAGGCCGTCGGTGCAACCGGAATTGAAGTGCCAGCACACAATTTCGGCAACGATTTGCCGGCCATGTGCAGCGCAATCCGGGCGGACACAAAAATTGTATTCTTGGCAAATCCGAACAATCCAACGGGCACCTTTGTTGATGCGGCCGCACTGCATGCCTTTCTCAAGACTGTGCCGACAAACGTCCTTGTTGTGCTCGACGAGGCATATGGCGAATATCTGCAACCTGCGGACGCGTATGACAGTGTGCCGTGGCTGGGTGAGTTTCCCAACCTGATCATTTCGCACACATTGTCGAAAGCCTATGGCCTTGCCGGATTGCGCATCGGTTTTGGCCTTGCCGCACCGGCGTTGATTGATCTGATGAACCGTGTCCGTCAACCGTTTAACGTGAACCATTTGGCGATGGTTGCCGCGGTCGCCGCGCTGGCAGACGACGAATTTATTGCTGAAAGCCGCCGTGTGAACAGCGAAGGTTTGTTGTTTTTGACACACGAACTCACGGCACGCGGAATCATCGTCATTCCATCGTACGGCAACTTCATCACGTTCAAAATTGATTCCACCACCGAGGTGTACCGTGCGCTGCTTGCACAGGGCGTGATCGTGCGGCCGGTTGCCGGATATGGATTGCCGGACTATTTGCGGGTATCGATCGGCACTGCGCCGCAAAACGCGCGGTTTCTGACCGCATTGGACGCTGCCCGCGCCAAACTGGATAGACATGGATAAATGTTCGATGTGTCCGCGCAGTCCTCCGGTGTCGCCAACGGTGTTTGCTGCTGACACTGTTTTGCCGGATTTGACATGCTGAATCGGATTGTAATTATTGGTGTTGGCTTGATTGGCACCTCGTTTGCACTCGCGTTGAAAAGGGCATATCCAGCCGTCAGTGTGACCGGCATCGACCACAACCCTGACTCGATTGCGCAATCGATTGCACGAGGCGCGATTGAACGCAGCGGAACCCCTGCCGATTTTGCGGATGCGGATCTGGTTCTGCTCGCGACACCCGTCGGGCAAATGGCCGCCACATTCGCCGAGTTGTCACCGATGCTTGCCGCAAACACCCTGTTGATTGATGTCGGCAGCACCAAACAAGACGTGATCGCCGGTGCCCGTCGGGCATTGGGCAAGTGCATCAGCCAGTTTGTGCCATGCCATCCAATTGCCGGTCGCGAACAGCATGGACCGTTGGCTGGCGACGTTGATTTATTCAACGGAAAAAATCTGGTGCTCACGCCGTTGCCGGAAAATTCTGCGGATAACATCCGGCTTGCCGTTGAAATTTGGCGTCAGTTGGGCGCAAACGTCGTCGAAATGACGGCCGAGACCCACGATGCCGTTTTTGCCGCGGTCAGCCACCTGCCGCATATGCTCGCCTATGTGTTGGTCGACGAACTCGCATCACGGCAAAATGCGCGCGCCCTGTTTGAGAACGCCGCGTCTGGATTCAGGGATTTCACCCGTATCGCCGGTTCCAGTCCTGAAATGTGGCGTGATATTGCACTCAATAATCGTACGGCATTGTTATCCGAACTCGATGCGTTCATTGCTCACGCGACGCATTTGCGGGGCATGCTGGCGTCGTCCGACGGCGTAGAGCTGCATGCCTTGATGAAGCGCGCAAAGGACGCACGCGAACGCTGGATGACCGGCAGTTTCGAACAATTCCACGACACGGTATGAATGGTTTCCCAGTCTTCCCGGCGCAGTTGTTGATCCCGGCCGCGCATCGCGCGGCGGGCATCATCGCGCTGCCCGGCTCCAAGTCCATTTCCAATCGAACGTTGTTGCTGGCGGCAATGTGCGAGATTTTGCCGGGCGGCGCAAACACGACTGATGTTCACAATCTGCTGAACTCTGATGATACGGAAGTCATGCTCGCCGCATTAAAGGTATTGGGTGTCAAGATCGAGTCGACAGCGGATAACCATCATGTTGTGCATGGCTGTGGCGGCGTCTTCCCCACCAGCGAAGCAACCGTTTTCCTGGGCAATGCCGGCACCGCGTTCAGACCGCTTACCGCTGCGCTGGCGCTGCAAAGCGGGCACTACACCCTGGATGGTGTCGCGCGTATGCATGAGCGACCAATTGGTGATTTGGTCGATGCGTTGGCCATGCTCGGGGCCGACATCACCTATTTGCAAAATAATGGGTACCCGCCATTGGAAGTCCGTCCGCGCCGGTCCACCCAGACCGATCGTGTGCAAGTGCGCGGCGACGTCTCCAGTCAATTTTTATCGGCATTGTTGATGACGCTGCCATTGCTCAAGCGCGGGATAACGGTCGAGGTGGTCGGGGAACTCATTTCCAAGCCATACGTCGACATCACCTTGAAGTTGATGGCGCAATTTGGTGTGCTGGTAAGACGCGATGGATGGCGGGCGTTTGCCGTCGACGCCGGCGCGAAATACCGCTCACCGGGACAAATATCTGTTGAAGGTGACGCGTCAAGTGCATCCTATTTTTTGGCGGCAGGGGCAATTGGTGGCGGGCCGGTACGTGTCACGGGCGCAGGCCGGACCAGCATTCAGGGTGACGTCAAGTTTGCGGAAGCGCTCGCGGCAATGGGCGCGGATATTTCAATGGGTGAGGATTGGATTGAGGCCGCCCGGCCGGCCGGAAAGCCGTTGCGCGCCATTGACGCGGATTTCAACCATATTCCGGACGCGGCAATGACCATTGGCATGCTTGCATTATTTGCTGACGGGATCACTACGATCCGCAACATTGCCAGTTGGCGGGTCAAGGAAACCGACCGAATTGCGGCGATGGCGACTGAATTGCGCAAACTCGGTGCCGCCGTTGAAGAAGGTGCCGATTACATTCGAATTGCACCGCCGCCCGCTCTGGCGCCAAATGTTGTGATAAGGACCTACGATGATCATCGCATGGCAATGTGCTTTTCACTGGCATCATTGGCAGGGGTGCCAGTCACAATCGACGACCCGAAATGTGTCGCAAAGACATTTCCGACTTTTTTTGCTGAATTTCAGGCGATCGTTTCTTGATGAAAATCCCGACTGTTTCCGACGTTCCTGTCATTGCCATTGACGGCCCGACCGCCTCGGGCAAAGGCACGGTTGCGCAACAAGTGGCCGCGGCACTTGGGTTTCACTATCTGGATTCCGGTGCGCTTTACCGTTTGACGGCTTTGGCGGTAACGCAGCGCGGCGTGGCATTTGACGATTTTGCCGGGCTTGCAGCGGTTGCAAATGGCCTGGATATCCGTTTTGAAGGCGATTCGGTGTTCTTGGACGGTATTGACGTGACCGAGGCGATTCGTGCAGAAGCCGCAAGCCAAAACGCGTCGAAAGTGGCGGCCGTACCGGCCGTTCGATCGGCGCTTACCATGCGCCAGCGGGCGTTTGCCCAGCCGCCTGGACTGGTGGCAGACGGACGCGATATGGGGTCGGTCATCTTTCCAGGCGCGCTGCTCAAGATTTACCTGACCGCAAGCGCCGAGGCGAGGGCGCAAAGACGCACTAACCAGTTGAAACAAAAAGGAATCTCTGCCATAATCGGGGACGTTGTCAAGGAGCTACGCATCCGCGACGAGCGAGATACAAGTCGTCCAGTCGCGCCGCTCAAAAAATTGGATGATGCGTATCTCCTTGATACAACAACGATTTCTGCTGAAGACGCGGTTAAACAAGTGCTAACATGGTTCAAGGCGGTGGATGTTTCCCGCTAGGAAGTGTTAGGTGTTTGTTCTAGAACAGTTTTTTCTGCAAAGTCCGCAACATTGTATGGTGTCAGCATTTTTCCTAGAGTGCTGATTTGATAAAC
>JANMNT010000203.1:0-2969 GCA_031368465.1 Burkholderiales bacterium | reverse complement strand
AGCGTAATCGGCATGCAGGAAGAACTGCGCAAACAGGCGATGCAAATGTTTTCATCGTTTCCGTACGCCGGCACCGGCGCAGCCGCTGCGGCCAGCGCCAATGAAGATGCGCCAAAAGAAGCCAAAGCCGCCAAGCCGCGGGCGAAACGCGCCAAATAACAAAGCTGCCGCCAACCATGTCGATCCTGCGCCCGATCAAGATTTCCAAGATCGCGAAAGAAAAAATCCGCCCACCTCGTGTGGGCTTTGTTTCATTGGGCTGCCCAAAAGCGCTGGTCGACTCGGAGCAAATCATCACCCAGCTGCGCGCCGAGGGCTACGATATCGCCCCGGATTACAACGGTGCCGATTTGGTTGTGGTCAATACCTGCGGCTTTATAGATTCGGCGGTCCAGGAATCACTCGATGCCATTGGTGAGGCGCTCGCGGAAAACGGCAAAGTCATTGTCACCGGCTGTTTGGGTGCCAAAGCCGGCAAGGGCGGCGACAATCTGGTCAAACAGATCCATCCAAAGGTGCTGGCTGTCACCGGCCCGCACGCCAAAGACGAGGTGATGGGACATGTGCATCAGCACCTGCCGCAACCGCACGATCCGTTCATTGATTTGGTGCCACCGGCCGGCATCAAGCTGACGCCGAAGCATTACGCCTACCTGAAAATTTCCGAAGGCTGCAACCACCGCTGCACGTTTTGTATCATCCCGTCGATGCGCGGGGATCTGGTGTCGAGGCCGATTGGCAGCGTCATGCAGGAGGCGGAAAATCTGATCAAGTCGGGTGTCAAGGAGTTGTTGGTCGTCTCACAGGACACCAGCGCGTATGGCGTCGACATCAAATATCGCACTGGATTCTGGAACGGTAAACCGGTTAAAACGCGTATGACCGAAATGTGTGAGGCGATGGGTTCACTCGGTGCCTGGGTTCGTTTGCACTACGTTTACCCATACCCGCATGTGGATGAAATAATCCCGTTGATGGCCGAGGGAAAAATTTTGCCGTATCTGGATATTCCGTTTCAGCACGCCAATGCCCGTATTCTCAAAGCGATGAAGCGTCCGGCCGCAACCGAAAAAACGCTGGAACGGATTCAGGCCTGGCGCAAGGTTTGTCCGGACATCACCATTCGCTCGACGTTTATTGCCGGCTTTCCCGGCGAGACCGAGGCCGAGTTTCAGGAACTGTTGGATTTTCTGGTTGACGCGCAGTTGGATCGTGTTGGCTGCTTTGCCTACTCTGCCGTCGAAGGTGCCACGGCAAACACGCTTACCGGACATGTCGATGAAGAGGTCAAACAAGAACGTGTGGCGCGATTCATGGCGGTGCAGGCCGGAATAAGTGCGGCCAAGTTGAAGCGCAAGGTCGGGCAAACGCTGGATGTGCTGATCGACACCGTCACCAAAGACGGCGCGGTGGGGCGCAGCAAGGCCGATGCCCCAGAAATCGACGGACAGGTGGAAATTCACGGTAGACACACATTGAAGCCGGGCGATTTCACCCGCGTGACCATCAGCGCGACCAACGATCACGACCTGATTGCACAAATCTAGTCAGTGTTGCCCCGGTGTTTGAAAAATGGCCCGCACCGTTAACGACGGCGGATCAATTGCCATTTCGCGCGGAGTTGATTTTTATATTCGACGATCCCTTGATACGCCGGCAGGTTTTTCACGTAGGTATAAAGCCGCGATTTCCAATCAATGATGGCGTGATAAGCGCGGGCGAACCACCCAACCGATAACAGCGCCGGCCGCGTCAGCGCAAAGATGCGCGCCAGCAATGCGGTGCCCACCAATTTGGCGATGATAAACACCTGCATGCCCAGCCACCCGTGGCCCTGCGCAATCAGCCAGAAGGCGAAAAACTTGAATGGCAGCAGCACCGCCGCCGGAATCAGGAATGCGGCAAGCGCCGCATAGGGTGGCAGCCGCGCAATCATTGCTTCCAGCCAGCGAATCGGCGGGAGCTTTGCCAGCCACGCCGTGACCACCAACAAGTGATCCCACAGCCACTCCTCAAGCCAAAACCATATCGCGGCGATGACGGCGAGAATAGCGTTCAATACCCGCATTGGCAGACGCGGATTGACCTTCGGCGGCGTATCAGTCAAGTGGTTGTCTCATGTTCATATTGGTGTTCATTGGACGGATTTAATGGCAATGGTTCATTTGGCGGCATTTAGCACGCGTTTTTGAAACCCGCGGTTTAACGGGTATTTTGAGAATAAAGTGTCAGGAAATGCCCGCCGTTATTGGTGTTTTTACAATCCATTGCTGACGAATGCTGTTGTATTCAAGTGCCTGTTTCGATTGTGTTGGCACGACGGGATAAAATCTTGATAACGAATCATGCTGATTCATTGACGATTTGATTCAAGATAACGCCGCGCCATCGGCCACAGCGCCACAATAATATGACCCATTCAAATTTACCATTGTCTGCCAATACCACCGTCCGTTCCGGCGTCGAACCCGTGACGTGGCCCCTTGGACTCGCTGCGGGTTTCTTCTGAAAGACTATGGATGTAGCCTGTCAAAAAATCGGAAATGGTTTCAGGGGACATTTTGAATTTGTTGCTTCGCTAAAATTGCTTCCGAAAGAGCGTTTGCGAGCCGAATTGCTTCAAACCGTCGAATTCGAGCTGCCTCATCATCCATCATGAGCAGTCGAGGCATCGTTACACTCACAGACATTTCCTTCATTTCGGATAGCTCGGCCAACTCTCCGTCGCGGCAGTATTGAAATCCTTTGCTCCCGTAAATCAGGTAGGAAGTCGTGCATAGATGTTTGAGAATACTGAATTCATTCGTGTGCGATTCCACGACCTTGCTCTGCCTCCGTCCTTGCATTTGGGCCGCTCGACGCCATCCAGGAATCTCCATGGAGTTGATTGGGGAGCGATACACTTTTTTGAGCTTCTCAAAATAGTCCTCCGCCTCACCAATCACTTCCAGCACTAAAGTGCTCGGGGC
>JANMNT010000001.1:0-12782 GCA_031368465.1 Burkholderiales bacterium | reverse complement strand
GTCGGTGACAGTTTTGGTGTCTTGGCGGCATGGTTATGTTGTAGAAAGCGTGAATCGACAACGGGTCGCGCTAATGAGACGTTTCGCCTGATGCGGCCAGGGTGACCAGGGGCTGAGTGTCAGCGTGGGTTGGTTCTAAGGCGTCAAGCGTCTGGTGTGACCCGATCGGAAACGGTTTCCCTGTTGCAATCGAGGCTGCGATGGCGAACATGCGGCCCATTTTGCTATTTGGCGCATCCCAGCAATCGGCATAGTTTGGGATTATTTTTATCAGCGCCAGGTTCGGCGAATCGGGGCCGTCCGGGAACCATGGGCGCTCATTCATTGTCCACAGTCGTCCGACGTGGCTGCGATCAGCGACAATTTCGCCACGGCCCGAAATGGAAATATATGACGATGCAACAGCGTCAGCAAAACAGAGATTGACCTTGTGTAATTGTTCGACTTTTGCCGAGGCAAGATCGGTAAAAAACCAGATCGCACCATCCGCATCCATCTCCAACGGCGACATGGGGCGGCTGACCAAATGCCCTTCACCATCGGCGGTTGTCATCATTGCGACCGGCATATTCTTGATCAACGCACAAAGTTGCGTGCGCTCACCGCTGCTTTGGGTTTCTGTTTTCATCATCCACAGAGAATACCCCCGGGATCGTGTTGTTTCTGTTCGGTTACACACCAATCTTTTAAGTTTGCCGCGGGCAATCATCAAGGTTGCGCAACCGTTGGCGGCGACTGTCAACCGCAGTGGACGCCCAACCACGCGGACGGCTGGTTAAAATCAGGACGGCACCAACCAATTCAGCACTGCCCTGCCGGCCAGTGCGGCGGTGGTGCTCACGATTGTTCCCCACGCGGTGTCGATCAGCGAAAGGCCAATCGGCCAATTGCGTAGTGTGGCGAGATTGGTAAGATCGTAGGTGGCATAAGCGAAGAAGCCAAACATCGCTGCTGCCGCCGCCGTCTTGTGCCAATCGGCTGCGTGTTCATTGGGGAGAATGGCAAAAACCATCAGCCCCACTGGGTAAAGTAAATAGAACATCGCGGCAGCCCACAAACGCGGCTGATCCGCCATCAAATGGCCGATGCCTTGTTGGTACAACGGCTTGGCAAGAATGCCAATCCACAGATAGTCAATGGTGACGAGTACCAATGCCGTCGCGAGATATGCGGCGATCAGCGGCATGATGTTGAGCGCCACCGATTGTGAACACCGCGAGCAGAGCGCCTCATTGGATAGGTGCCGGGAAACGGAAATGCGCATCGATAAGTTGCCGTGTGCTGTCAGAAATTTTGGTCGCACGAGGATTCGGGCAGCGCTGCGAGGCGGTCACACGCCAGATAACATTGCCTACGTCGTCGGCAACGAGCAGCGCACCATCGTTGTCAATTGCAAGCCCCACTGGCCGGCCGTATGCGGTTTTCTGCGCACTAAGAAATCCGCTCAAAATGTCTATCGGCATATCGCTTGATGGACGACCATTTAAAAACGGTACAAACACCACCTTGTATCCGCTGTGTGGACGCCGGTTCCAAGACCCGTGCTGGCCGATAAACATGCCGCTCGTAAATGATCGGGAAAGCCGGCTGCGATCTGCAGCAACCAGCCCCAGAGAAGCAGTGTGTGATCCAAGTGCATAGTCCGGCGGGCGGGCGGTTGCGACGAGCTGCGGCTGCGCAGGTTTGACACGCTCGTCAACGTGCTGACCAAAATAGCTATACGGCCAACCGTAGAAGATGCCATCTGCGACCGACGTTAAATAGTCGGGCACAAGGTCGCTGCCAAGTTCATCGCGCTCATTGACGACCGTCCATAGTTCACGGCTGGTGGAATCCCAAGCCATGCCAACGGGGTTGCGCAAACCGGAGGCAAAAATGCGCTTTGTGCTTGTGGCACGATCAATCTCCCAAATTGCCGCGCGCCCCGCCTCAACTGCCATACCGCGCTCGGCGACATTACTATTTGAGCCAACCGTGACATAGAGTTTGCGGCCATTGTCGCTAGCGAGAATATTTTTTGTCCAGTGGTGATTGATCGGGCCGGCGGGCAAATCGACCACCTTGATGGCGGCCGCGGTAATGCGGGTATCGCCAGTCTGATACGGGAAGCGCACCACGGCATCTGTGTTGGCGATGTAAAGCTGGTCGCCGATTAGCGCCATACCAAAAGGCGAATTGAGCCCCTCCAACAAGACTGTCCGCAGGTCTGCAACGCCGTCGCCATTGCTGTCCCGTAGTAGCGTAATTCGGTTGGCGCTGATGGTGGCTGCCCCGGCAATTTTCATCACAATCTGCATGACAAAGCCTTTCATGCCGGGACTGTCCTCCGGTTTGGCGGGCGCATTCGTCTCGGCAACGAGGACGTCGCCGTTTGGCAATGTGTACAACCAACGGGGGTGATCCAGCTTTTCGGCGAATGCCTGCACCCGCAAACCGGCTGCGGGCGTGGGCGGCAGTCCGGCCGGCCAGCCTTTCGCCGGTGCGATATTGACGGTTGGAACCAGCGTCGTGGCTGGCGCAGGCAACGTGGGGTGCATACCGGTACCCGCTGCGATCGGTAACGTCGCGACATTGCCGCATCCGCTGAAACTCGTGACGAGAAGCGCGGTGAAGATTGCGCTGCGAAGCACCGACACGGCGGTGCTGACACACCGGGCTGCACAGCCGGCAGCGTAGCCGCCAGCATAATCGAGAGCACGGTCGGCGGCACCCAGCCGAAATACCCGCGGCATTACATTCGTCGAAGTGTAAATACGATCATGTCGCCGGCCAGGATGAATGCCAATCCCCCGCTTGGCCAGTAGCCCCAGCTGCGGCTGTGGCGCCAGCGCGGAACAGTACTCAACATGAGCAATGCCAGCGCGGCGAACAACATTACGCCCACGTACACGTTGGCAGCTCAAGCGGGGGCCGGCGTTAGTTGGATCGTGGCGGTGGGGGCGGCGGCACAATCACAATCGTGGTGCCATCCGCATTTTTGCCCGGTTCACCTTTCATGCCTTCTTTGCCGGCAGCGCCCGTCTCGCCAGGTGGGCCCGCTGGTCCGGGCACAACAACGGTTGTGGGCGCTGGCGGCGGAACATTGATTACCGTCGGTTTGTCGCATGCGGTAAGTGCGATGGCCGTTAGTGTTGCGACGGCAGAAATGGTAAAGGCGTGTTTCATTCGGTTTCCTGATCTAAGGGTTTGACGTGGTTGTGATGCGGCGGTGGTGCGACGGCGGTGCGGCCGTGGCGCGGCTATGAAAAGTCGGCCACCGGATTGACCGCTGTCGCTAGGCGGTCGCCAGAATGTGTTGGTCGACTCGATTCCACGCCGCACGTGCGGCCGGACGAACGTCAATCCACGACGGCTCGATTTCACTCTTGGACGCGTTGTAGGCGGCCGCAAGATCTGATTCCGCACCTTCAAAGCTACGGCCGTCGTAACGAACGCGACCTTCCCAACCGGCACGAAAGCCCGGCGCGTAGTATTCAAAGTTTCGGCCTTGTATGTAATACGGCTCGCGAATGTAGGTTTCGCGCCAGAACGATTCCTCGGCGGTCGGGTTTACGGCTTCACCTGCACTGCTGCCGGATAAACCACCCGCCACCGCACCAACGGCTGCGCCGATGACGCTGCCAACCGGACCGCCGAGGGCCATACCGACGGCCGCGCCGGCAACGCCACCGGATGCTGCGCCAACGCCGGTGCCAATGGGGTGCGCGCCAGGCGTTCCGGTAATCGGATCGCGATTCAAGTCTTCGTCGTTGGTCACAACTGTTTCTTTGATGAATTGATTCATGTAAATTTTCCTCTGCCAACAAGTGGCGATTGATGCTGCAAGGGATGTTGCGGATTCAGGCATTTACCAAAATGCCGACGATGAGCGTAACGACTGATCAACCGGTGGTCTGTTCGTCAACCAACCGAGTGGCGCGCAAACAGCCAAACGAAATCAAACAACGCGTGAGCGGTTCTTACTGTTCGTCGCTGACAACGTGCGGCAACAACCCGGCGAGGGCGGCCGCCACCATCACCACACCGAACACCAAGCCGGCGATGACGGGAAGTGTCAGAGAGCCGGAGAAGGGACGAAAAATGCCGCCGCCTGCTTGCGCACCACTGCTCATGAGCAGGCCCAGTAACAGTAGCCCGCCCGCACCAAGTACCAACGAGAGTTTTTGCAGCATGATCAATACTCCTTTGCAATTCCATTCGGAAAAAAATGTACAACCCCGACCGTATATTCAATACGGGTCATTTACCGGGGATGCTTTGGGTCTTTTGAATCTTTTAGATCACGTTGGTCATTCTTGTCGTTCTTTTCGTTTCTGTCGTTGCTTCTATCGTTGGCGCGATCATCGCGTGCGCCGGCACCACGATCGACTCGATCACCCCGATCATTCCGATTTGCACCTTGATCAAGGCGTGGGTCGCGCCCGCTGTTGGGACGTTGTGCGCCATTGCGGTTTTGGTCGTTGCCGCCGCCGCGCTCACTACGCTCACCACGCTCGCCACGCTCACGTGCAAGCCCATTGCCGGGTGACGGCTGTTGCCGGTAGTAGTCGCGAACCACCGGTTCCTTCGGTTGGTAGCGATACTGCTGGTTGTGAATGTTGTGTCGTTGATCCTGCCCGGGGTAACGATCACCACGGTATTGCGCCTGGTACCGGGGCAGCGGGGCGGTAGAAGGGTTCAACCTGCGATCCCAACGATTCCAGCCATCGCGGCGCTGTTCCCAATCACGCCCCCAATGCTCACCCCACCGCGGTGCGTCATCGCGTTGCCAGCCACGGAAATAGACTGGCGGCTGACGGTAATAACGCACCGGGATTCTGAGTACATACAACGGCACGTCGTAATGACTCACACCCGACCACGGTCCGTTGTACCAGGAGCTTGCGTACCAGTCGTCGTCGCGATACACCCAGTACATACCGTCGTAGAAAAAATAATTCGAATTCATGGTCGGCGCGTAGTACACCGGGTAGCCGGGAACACGCACCAAGTTTGGATAGGACGGCACGTTGATACCGATACCAATGCCGGGCGCGTTGTAGCCCAGACTGAAGCTCGATTGCGCGGCAGCAGCGTGTGAAACAGCCAGCAATATAGCGAGTACCAAAAATCGAATCTTCATTTGAATCCTTATTGGGCGGTAACCATCGGGTGGGCTCACCCGGCAGATAGCCGACCAGGGCTGAATAGGCCGCTTTATCCGCCCTGAAACGAGAAAAGTTCTACAAAACACTAATAACGACGGGTGTTCCCAAACACAAATGGCTGAAAATGTCCGTCAATAGGCGAGTTTCAATTTCGAGCAGCGGCACCCGGCCTATCGCGCGTGCCGCTTTGTCTGTTCAGTGTCTAGGAGGCTGCTACCGCAGCCGCTTGCTTGCGTTCGTCGCGCAACTTACGCACGCGTTCATGATTCATTTTTGCGCCCTCGAACTGTTTTTGCACGAGTGTTCTGACGTGATCAGGCAGCGGTTCTGTTAGCGCACTACGGTAAGCAGCCAGTGCAGCGTCTTCCGCGCGTTCACATTCTTCGAGAACGGCGAGATCATCATTGCTCGTCACCGCCGTTCTAATGTTGATCCAGGCCCGGCGCAATGCACCTTCCACGCTACCGTATTCAGCCGGTTCGCCGCCGTGATGCAAAACCTCAACGTTCAATTCACGAACGGCGTCGTTACAACTCTGTGCACGCGTGGTGAAATAGGCTCTCAGCATTGAGTCTTTTGCACCTTCTGCGCAGGTATGGAAACCGGTGGCACCATCACGCGACGTTTCGACCAGATCGTTCAATACGCTTACCAGTTTGCTATTTTCCATTTGAGTCTCTTTTCGGAGTGGGGGAGTAAGCATGTTCGCGGAAGATGATGCACGCGGTCTGTACTTAAGCCCACAGAGGGTGACATTCCTGCTTGCTGGCGGAGTGGGGGTTAATTTGCCTATGCCGTCGGCTGCCGGCTTAAAAGCCGCCTTCACGTCAAAACGCCGCCTTCCTGTTGGATTTCAGTTGGCCAACGAATCGTTGGCATTTGCAAACAGAAAATCTTCCGGCGTGGTGCGTTCTCGCACATACCAGACAACGTAACTTGGATAGGCTGGTAAGTCTCTATGAACTCAGCGCCGCCTACTCCGATTACACCGCTCGCACCAATCACACCGCGCACACCAATCGCACCGACCACATCAATCCAGCCCGCCGCGATTGCGCAGCCATCGCCGCAAACGCTGAAGGTGTCGGGGTGTTGGACTGCGCGTGGCATTGCGATGGATACGCTTCAACCGCAGCTTGAATCGATCCACGTGTCGTCAAACGTCAACGTTGTGGCGGAGGCAAGCGCGGTCGATGCAATGGATACGGCGGGCGCATGGATGCTGCAAAAGCTGCTGCTGCGTTTACGTGGGGAAGGCGTGTTGATCGCCGTCGAAGGCTTGCAACCACGTTTTGCCACGCTGCTGGACGTTGTTGCGAAGCAGGTCGCCGCACAAACTGGCAAGCCAATCGCAAAATCAATTGCGCCACCGACCGCCCTGGCGCGGGTCGGCCTCGCCAGCGCCGCGGTGTTGGAGGAAGCGATGGCACTACTCGAGTTCGTCGGACAAAGTGCGACAAGCTTCGCCGGCAGTCTGACCCATCCGTCGCGTATTCGTTGGCGGCCGATTATGTTCAACATCCGAACGGCAGGCTTCGACGCGCTGCCGATTGTTGGGCTGCTGTCATTTTTGCTGGGGATTGTGGTCGCCTATCAGGGCGCGGATCAATTGCGGCAATATGGCGCCAACATTTTTATCGCGGACTTGGTCGGTCTATCGATGTTGCGTGAATTCGCACCGCTCATCACCGCCATCATCCTCGCCGGCCGATCCGGTTCGGCTTACGCCGCCCAGATCGGCACCATGACCGTGACCGAGGAAATTGACGCCATGCGCACCATCGGTATTGCGCCACTCGAATTGCTGGTGCTGCCGAAAGTGATCGCGTTAATCATTGCCATGCCGTTACTCACCATGTTCGCCGACGTGGCGGGCGTTTTTGGCGGCATGATCATGTCGCGTGTGCAACTCGGCGTGACGTACAACGAGTTTCTGGATCGTCTGGTCAAGGCCGTCAGCATCACCTCTTACGTGGTCGGGATCGGCAAGGCGCCGGTGTTTGCGTTCATCATCGCCATCGTCGGCTGCTTCCAAGGATTCCGCACCAAAGGTGGTGCCGACAGCGTTGGCCGTCAGACGACACGTGCGGTGGTGCAGTCGATATTTTTGGTCATCGTTGCCGATGCCTTGTTTTCGGTCGCCTTCAGCGCACTGGACCTCTGACATGTCCGCACTTGCCACCCCGCCAGCCAAAACCGAAGATGCGGTCATCGAAATCAGCAAGCTTTCGACACGTTTTGGTGGGCATGTGGTGCATGATGGAATTGATCTTGCGGTAAAGCGCGCAGAAATTTTTGCGCTGATCGGCGGCAGCGGTTCCGGTAAATCAACGCTTTTACGGGAAATGATTTTGTTGCATCGTCCTGACGCTGGCAACGTCCGTGTGTTGGGCGTCGATTTGGTGAATCTTGCCGACCGTGATGCCCGTGCCCTGGAACTCCGACAACGCTGGGGTGTGATGTTCCAGCACGGCGGTTTGTTCGGCGCGTTGACGGTGAAGGAAAACATCGGCCTGCCGATGCGTGAACACACGGGCCTCACCGACACATTGATTGACGAGATCGCCGATTGGAAACTCGATATGACCGGTTTGGACGCAGAGGTTGGTCGCAAGTATCCCGCCGAGCTCAGTGGCGGCATGTTGAAACGCGCATCCCTCGCGCGTGCGCTGGCGCTTGATCCCGAGTTGTTGTTTCTCGATGAACCCACTGCCGGGCTGGACCCCGTCAGCGCTAGCGGCGTGGACGACTTGGTAAAAAAACTGCGTGACTTGTTTGGTCTCACGGTTGTCATGATCACGCACGACCTGGATACCTTATGGCAGGTTGCCGATCGTGTTGCCGTGCTTGCCGACGGCAGGGTGCAGGGTGTGGGGTCGATGCAGGCGCTTTCGCAGATGGATAACCCCGCCATCTGTCCGTTTTTTGACGGACCACGTGCGCACGCCGCGCAGCAGCAGAAGCTGCAGAACCAGGAACCAACAACAGTCAAGCCACCGGTACGTGTCGAAAAGCTGGCACACGTGGCCCAAGTGGCCAACGTGGCATATACAGAAAGCAAGAGGCCATCATCGAAACCAAAGTGAACTATGCAATTGTCGGCGCGTTTGTGCTGGTGCTTGGTGCGGCGTTCATTACGGGCGTGCTGTGGCTTGCATCGGGCGGCGCATTTCAAACCAAATACGACCTCTATTTAGCCATCATGGACGAATCGGTGGCCGGCCTAAACCTGAACGCGCCGGTCAAATATAACGGTGTCGAGGTCGGCAAGGTCAAGAGTATCAAACTCGATGCAGACAACCCCGAACAAGTCCGGCTGCTTCTGGCGATCGCGCAAGGCACACCCGTCAAGGTTGATACCATCGCAACGTTAAAATCGCAGGGGCTGACCGGAATTGCCTATGTCGAGCTCGACGGCGGCGCGCGTGACGCCGCACCGCTGCGCGCAGCGTCGGAGGGCGAATATCCGGTGATTCGTACCAAGCCATCGCTAAGCGCGCGGCTGGAAAACATCTTGACCACCGTACTGGCAAAGGTCGACCAGCTGTCGACCAACATCAGCGCCGTCCTCAGTGACGAAAATCGCATCGCATTCAGTCGCGCGCTCAATGACATCGCCGTCGTCACAGGTACCATTGCCGCGCGTAAGGGCACCATTGACGAGAGCCTTGCCAATGCCGCGCGTACCGTAGAGAACAGCGCGCGAATCAGTGCGTTGATCAACACCAAAATCGAGCCGCTGATGGCGCGTATAGACCGCAGTGCGGCCGCCGTCGAAAAAATGGGCAATGAAACCGCCGCGGCCAGCACCAGCGCCGGCAAAACCGTTGCCTCGGTTGGTGCCGACGTGCAGCGCTTTACCGAATCCACACTTCCAGATTTGGAGCGCGCCTTAAATGAGCTGAGTGCGCTGTCGGGTTCGCTGCGTCGGTTGAGCGAACAAGCGAGACAAAATCCGAGCGGAATTGTGTCTGGCCCAAGTGTTGTGCCAAACGGGCCGGGCGAAACGAATACGAGGCCGAAGTCACCATGAAGACCATATACCCGAAAATCTGGCAATCAAGCTTTGCAGCGTTGTTGCTAACACTGACGACGGCATGCGGCGGCCTTTTTCCGACCGCAGCGCCGCAAGCCACCTTCTATTCGCTGGACGCCGTGCGCAGCGGGACGAAGCGTGTTGGGCAGCGCCAAACGATAGCGAATACCGATACGCTGCCAACACTGATTGTGAGCCCGGTGCAAGCCGCCGCAGGTTACGACAGCACACGCATGTTGTATGTGCGCGAGGATCACCGGCTCGAATATTTTGCGCATAACGAATGGGCGGATACACCGGCACGTATGCTAACGGCAATCGTGGTTTCAGCCATTGAGGACAGCGCCGCGTTTCGCGCGGTGGTGTTGACCCCGACGCCGGCGGTCGGCGACATCCGGCTGACAGTCGAGGTGGTACGGCTTCAACAGATGTTTGGCGGCGGTGCGAGCCGTGTTCAGTTCACACTGCGCGCCAATATGGTCGATTACGCAAACCGCAGAGTCTTGGCGTCAGGTGAATTTGACGAGGTCGTTACGGCGGCAAGCGAGAGCCCGCAGGGCGGTGCGGCGGCGGCCAATCGCGCGGTGCAAAACGCAATGTCTCGACTGGCGAGCTTTTGTGCGGATGCGTCGACACAGTGGCAAGCCGGCGCTGACGGCAGACGCCAGAAAACACCGCCAGGTAGATGAGGCCGTAGTGGCAAAGGTGGCGGTCACACTGGGAAACCGCGCCATGGTCTGCTGGCGCACAGAGTTTCTGTCCGGAATTCCATATTGTTGTGGCTTGCTGTCACGAACGGTTTTTCGTTGGTAGCGCCAACAACATGGCGCAATTAGGCTAGCAATTATGGTACGCGCGCATATTCGTCTCTTCTGGCAGTCATATGCTCTCAGAAGACGGTATCGACGACCCACACTTCCGACCTGGCGTCAATGATGCCAATCGCTGTTTGACGCGTCGTATATCGCGAATGCATGGAATCGCCGCAGGTTCGGTGCACTGAGGAAAACCGAATTGAAATGGAATCGCGAACAAAACAGCAAATTCTGGTCACTGTCCTGGTGGAGACTGGCTGATAGGCGGGCGGGCGCAACCGGCCATAATGTTGCCGAACTGCCGCTTCGCGGGGAGTTGTTCAGTGCGCAACAAATGGAGCTGCATGGCAAGGCGCTGGCGAGCGCGCATCGCTTGAGTGTTAGGCGGGAGCCTGACCAACTCTTAGCGCGCTTGGCCGATAACGAAGCTGTTTTAGTAGAAGCCAGCAATCTGCTGGTTGCGGCGGTAAAGGCTAACCGTCGCATTTCGCCAGCCGGCGAGTGGCTGCTCGATAACCTCTATTTGATCGAAGAGCAGGTACGCACGGCCAGACTGCATCTGCCCCGCGGCTACAGCCGCGAATTACCCCGCCTTGCCCACGGACCATCGGCCGGACTTCCACGCGTGTACGATATCGCGCTCGAGACAATTTCGCACGGCGACGGGCGGCTGGATCCAGAGAGCTTGAGCGGTTTCATCACCGCTTATCAGAAGGTCAGCGCATTAAAGCTGGGCGAACTTTGGGCGGTGCCCATCATGCTGCGCTTAGCGCTGATTGAGAATCTGCGGCGGGTCGGGTCGCTCGTGGCATCGAGCACATTGGATCGGGAACGCGCCGAAGTTTGGGCCGATCAGATGATGGCGGTGGCCGAGCAAGACCCGAAGAGTTTGATTGTGGTTGTTGCCGACATGGCCCGGTCCAATCCGCCGATGAAAAGCGCATTTGTGGCAGAGTTGGCGCGGCGTTTGCAGGGCCAAAGCGCTGCTCTCGCGCTGCCGCTGACCTGGATCGAGCAGCATCTTGCTGAATCGGGGCTGACGATAGAGCAGCTAGTACAGGCTGAAACGCAAAAGCAGGCCTCCGCACAAGTCTCGATTGCCAACAGCATTGGAAGTCTTCGCTTTCTGGGCGCGATGGACTGGCGCGACTTCGTCGAATCGATGAGTGGCGTCGAGAAGAAATTGCGCGAGGATCCAGCAGGTGTATATGCCAAGATGGATTTTGCTACGCGAGACCGCTATCGGCACGCCGTCGAGGAGATCGCGAAGGCGAGCAAATTGTCGGAGGGCGACGTCGCGCGCAAGGCGATTCAGTTGGCGCACGATAATGCCGCCGAGTGGCTCGCTTGCGGCGGATCCGGTATCAAGGTCGGTGAGAGTCGCAATTCCCACGTCGGCTATCACTTGATCGACGAGGGGCTGCCGAAACTCGAACAGGCCGCAGAGGTGCGCTTCTCGCTCGCTGCAGCCGTGTGCCGTACCGGCCATCGTTTCCCTTTGTTTTTTTATCTGGGAACAGCGGTGCTGCTGACACTGGCTTTTTCCAGAAGCCTGATGGCGATACTGGTTCATACAGATACCAGCAGCGTTGCTGTCGCGATGGTCGCCTTGCTCGTCGCAATGTGTATGGGACAACTCGCGTTTGCGCTCACGCAACTGGCGGCCACCATGCTGGTAAAGCCGAAACTACTGCCACGCATGGACTTTTCAAAGGGCATTCCTGCCGACTGTCGCACGTTGGTGGTGATTCCGTCCTTGCTGACGAACTTGGCGGATATTGAAGCGCTCGCTGAAGCGTTGGAAGTTCGCTTCTTGGCTAATCGCGACAAGCACCTGTATTTTGGTCTGCTTACCGATTTTTCGGATGCGAAGGAACAAACGCAGATTGAGGACGAGCCGCTGCTAGCCTTGGCAAAGGAGCGGATAGAAGCGCTAAACCAAAAATATGCGCCCACCGACGGCCCTGCCTTTTTCCTCTTCCATCGCGCTCGCCAGTGGAATGCGCATGAGCAGCGGTGGATGGGATACGAACGCAAACGGGGAAAGTTGGCGGACCTGAATGCATTGCTGCGCGGCGGCAATGGTGAGTGCTTCTCCCTAATTATCGGCGTGACTGAGGTGCTTGGCCGCATCACATACGTCATCACTTTGGATACGGACACTAAACTGCCGCGAGACGCCGCACGTCAATTTGTCGCGACCATGGCTCATCCGCTAAATCGCGCGCAATTTGACGAGGGTCACCAGTGCGTACGCCGCGGACACGGAATCTTGCAGCCGCGCGTGGCAATGAGTCTGGCCGGTTCGAATCAATCGCGTTATGCGCGACTGTTCGGAAGTGAGTTTGGCATCGATCCTTACACGCGCGCCGTGTCTGATGTTTATCAGGACGTGTTTGGGGAAGGCTCTTTCATCGGCAAAGGCATCTACGAGGTCGACGCGTTCGAGCGTGCGCTCAAGGGACGGTTCCCGGAAAACAGGATCCTCAGTCACGATCTACTGGAAGGCTGCTACGCTCGCGCTGCGTTGTTGAGTGATGTACAGCTGTTCGAAGAATATCCGGGAAGCTATCACCAGGACGTTAGTCGTCGTCATCGGTGGATTCGCGGTGACTGGCAGATCGCCTCGTGGGTTTTGTCAAGCGTGCCCAACAATCGTCCTGCGCGGCCGGAAAGTCCGACCAGCGGTGCCGAACGAAATCCCCTGTCTTTGCTCAGTCAATGGAAAATTCTTGACAACCTTCGGCGCAGTTTGCTGCCGTTGGCAGCAACGCTGCTGTTACT
>JANMNT010000406.1:0-7200 GCA_031368465.1 Burkholderiales bacterium | reverse complement strand
ACGGCGACGTGATGCCACAATTGCAAAAAGTCTTTATGCGGATGGCGATGGGTGAAGTCTCCAAGAGCGCGGAACACGCCAAAGAGATGGGTTATTTGCGCGAGTCGGACCGCATTATTTTTAACAAGGACGAATTATTGTTTGTGGCGCTCACCGAGGCCCGCGTCATGGCTGAGGCGGGCTTTCGTCCGGCGCTGCCTGCCGCGCCATTTGCCGTCGCGGGTTATACCGGCGTGGCGACCATGAAAATGATGCTTATCAACATGAAAGCCGGCGGCTTCATTTCAGATCACGACTACGAGGTCTCGTCGCGTATCGCCGAAGTGCTGTGCGGCGGCATGGTCGAGCCGGGCACGTTGGTCAACGAACAATGGATGCTCGATCTGGAGCGCAAACATTTTTGCGAATTGGCCAAGATGCCAAAGACGCAGGAGCGGATTGCGTTTATGTTGAAAAACGGCAAGCCGTTGCGGAACTAGTTGCGCTCATCAACGACCGCAAAGGGGAATTGATATGTCTGAAATTTCGACGCACCAGGATGCTGAGCAGGGACGGCGAGAATCCTTTTCGCAGGAAACTGCGAGGCACGCCGCCGACTTCCTTGCGGCTTTCCGTAGCTGGCGGAGGCGGAAAACGTCGCCTGCCAATTGGCTGATCTTTGCAACGATTGTGTTTACGTTCGTACTGGGCTGGGCGGGCGGGAATGTTCGCGGAATTTCTGACGGTTTACTTCTCGAGTCGACGTTGAATGCTTCCCTGCTTGCGGTTTCCGCAGAGGGGCGAGGCGATGGTCGTGACTACCTAGACGACTATTTTTTCGCACGCGCTGCCGACCGCTTGGTCAAAATGCAGGTATCTGAGGAGTCGCGCAGTTTTAAAGACCGGATTTGGGAACAGTTATCTCTCATCTACTGGATTCGCAGCGTCAAACCTGAAAATCAGGTCCGCACGGTGGTGCGCGTCGCAGAGCAACGTCTGAAGTATTTGCAGCCCGCGAGCGCAGAAACGATGCACCAGTTAGCTGCAGCGAAGCGTGAATGGTTGCCAGCCGATCTTGCGCAAAACTATGGCAACACGGCGCGCGATTATTCGATATTGCTGGGGCGCACGATCAGCGCAGAACAGCTCGTATTCGATGCGGAACTACGAAACACCCTAGGCATCGTTCGTACAAAGCAGAAATAACTCAGGAAACATCATGACCAAACAAATTCAAGACGCCTATATCGTTGCCGCCGTTCGTACCCCGGTCGGCAAAGCGCCGCGCGGCATGTTCAAAAACGTGCGGCCCGACGACATGCTTGCGCATGTGCTGCGGGGTGTGATGGCCAAGGTGCCCGGACTGGATCCGCACGATATCGCCGATGTGATTGTCGGCTGTGCGATGCCGGAAGGCGAACAGGGCATGAACGTCGCGCGTATTGGTGTGCTTCTCGCGGGCTTGCCGGATAGTGTGCCGGCGGTGACCATCAACCGTTTTTGTTCGTCCGGTGTGCAGGCGGTGAGTATGGCGGCGGACCGGATTCGCACCGGTGATGACGATATTGTCATCGCCGCCGGTACCGAGAGCATGAGCATGGTGCCGATGATGGGCAACAAGATCGCGTTGAACAACAATGTGTTTGCCAACAATGAAAATATCGGCATTGCTTACGGAATGGGCATCACCGCCGAGAACGTTGCGAACCAATGGAAAATCACGCGCGAACAGCAGGATGAATTTGCCGTGGCATCGCATCAAAAGGCTTCCAAGGCAATTGCCGATGGTTTGTTCCGGGACGAAATTGTTCCCTACGAAATTGACACCGCATTGCCGGACTTTGCCAGCGGTGCCGTCAAACATAAAAAACGTCTGGCTGAAAACGACGAAGGGCCGCGGCCGGATTCTTCAATTGAATCGTTGGCGAAACTTAAAACGGTGTTTGCCGCACGCGGTAGTGTCACCGCCGGCAATTCATCGCAGATGTCTGATGGTGCCGGCGCGGTGATGTTGATGAGTGAACGTGCGCTGAAAAAATACAACATCACCCCACTGGCAAAGTTTCATTCGTTCGCCGTTGCCGGCGTGCCGGCCGAAATCATGGGCATCGGCCCGATCAAGGCCATTCCAAAGGTGCTCAAACAAGCCGGTGTGCACCAGGACGATCTGGGCTGGATTGAGTTAAACGAAGCCTTTGCCGCGCAGTCGCTGGCGGTGATCAAAGAACTCGGTCTGAATCCGGATCGCATCAATTTACAGGGTGGTGCGATTGCCTTGGGGCACCCACTTGGTGCGACCGGGACCATTCGCACCGCGACACTTATTCATGGCATGCGCCGCACCAAACAAAAGTGGGGCATGGTCACCATGTGTATCGGTACCGGCATGGGTGCGGCCGGCCTGTTTGAGGTTTTGTAGCGAAAAAAAACCGTGCGATTTATTCATTGCTGACCCACCGGTCAGTTTGTGCAGTGCCGCATGAAAATGCGGGAGAATGCGAGCAGGAATACAACACTTGTTGCAGACTTTTCCGGTAAGATGCAACGAATTCGACATGGGTTTGCGCGGTTGACTTTTTGTCGTGCCGATTTTGTTTTGAACACGCTGCGCCCAATAATAATTTCACGTAACTTTACCCGCCTAGGAGAACACGAGATGTCAATGTCTCAACCATCACGCCCATTTTTTTCACCCGCATTAAAGTTGTCGGCACTCGCTGTTGGTTTGGCGATGGCGGGTAGCGTATCTGCGGAACAGTTCAAATTCGACAGTGGTATCGCCGGCAGTTTCGACAGCACGTTTTCATATGGACTCTCGATCCGCACCAGCGATCCTGACAAGAGCCTGATCGGCCTCGCCAACGGCGGCACGTCACGTTCGGTTAACGAAGACGACGGCACTCGCAACTACAAGAAGAACAGCCCGTTTGCCAATGTGATCAAGGGCACCCATGAACTTTCCGCCAAGTGGGAAGACTGGGGCATGTTGATCCGCGGCACCTACTTTGTTGACTTTGAAAATCGCAACAAGAGTGAACTCGGCCCGCTCGCCAAAAAGCGTATTGGACAGGACGCCCGCATTCTGGACGCGTTTATCACCAAGAGTTTTGAAGTCGGTGGCAAAAACATCCGCGTTCGCGCCGGTAATCAGGTGATCTCGTGGGGTGAGTCGACTTTTATCCCCGGCGGTATCAACGTCATCAACTCGGTTGATTTGGTCAAGCTGCGCACGCCGGGCTCGGAGCTGAAAGAAGCGTTCCTGCCAACCACCAGCTTGTGGGGATCGTTTGAATTGACCAAAAGCGCCAGCATGGAAGCGTTTATTCAGTTCAACCACGACAAGACCAAGCTCGATCCACGCGGTTCGTATTGGAGCAACAACGACTTTGCCTCGGATGATGCGGATCGCGTCATCGTCGGATTCGGACGGCGTCACGACATAACCGGTCGTGCGGCAGGGAACATCATTCCACCGACATTGGGCCCGCTCTACACAGCATCACAGGGCTTGTACGGCAATTTCGACCCGGCGGCAACCGTTTGGGCACCGCGTGGAGATGATCGGAACGCATCGGATAGTGGGCAGTTTGGTGTTGCGTTTCGCTATCTTGCGTCCAACTTCAACAATACAGAGTTCGCTTTGTATTACATGAATTACCATAGCCGCATACCATTTTTCTCCGGCATCAAGGGTCTGCCAACGTCGATCATTACCGGCGGCCCGCTGAGCGCGTCCATTTGCGGTATCGGTGCGCCGGCAGCGGCATTGTGCCAACAGGCACTCGTCGGTGGCCAGCCGAATCCGTTGGCCGGAGGCGCACCTGCAGTCAAGGCAACCTATTTCGCCGAGTACCCTGAAAACATTCGTTTGATGGGCTTCAGCTTTAATACACAAGGTCCAATGGGCATTGCGTTGCAGGGTGAGTATTCATACCGGCCAAACCAGCCGATTCAATATTCGACACCGGAATTGTTGCTGGCAGCATTGGGCGCACCAAACCTCAACACCGGCTTCCTGCAATTAGTCGGTGCACCGGTCGGTGCAACAGCATCTGCACTGCGTCCGGACGGCCAATTCCAGCGTGGTTGGGATCGCGCCAAGATGAGCCAATTCCAGATGACCGGTACCAAGTCGATCCCGTCGATTTTTGGCGCAGAACAACTGGTGATGGTCGGCGAATTTGGCTACAACAAATTCCACGGCCTGCGCCAGGACATCAAGTACAACGGCCCGGCCGTTTTCCTGCCGGCAGTTTTGCTTGGTGCACAGGCAACACAATCCGGCGCGACTGCTGATAGTACGCAGACAACCGGATTTGTGACTGAATCATCCTACGGCTATCGTTTGGTGGGTCGTCTTGAATATGCCAACGCGTTTATGGGCGCCAACTTTGCGCCGCGTATCGCGTTTAACCACGACGTGAAGGGGACATCGCAAGTGTTCAACGAAGGCGTCAAGTCGGTTTCAATCGGTGCAAATATTGATTACCAGCGTAAGTTGAGTTTTGACTTGTCGTACACGAACTTCTTCGGCGGCCGCACCTATTGCGGTACCGACGTCGTTGCGCCGACACAAACCAGCTTGGCCCCGCAGGTTGCCGCGCAGGGCGCGTCGTTCTGCTCGTCGGCCAACCCGGTGAAAGATCGTGACTTCGTTTCGCTGGTTGTGTCGTATTCGTTCTAGTCGGCATATGTAATTTGATTTAGTCCCGTCGATGTTTTTGACAAAATGTCGGCGGGTGTTCCACGGAGCGCGTTAAGTCTCCGGGAGCAACAATAGTTTGAATACCTATAATTTTCGGAGGAGTAATAATGAAAGCGAAACGACTCGTAGCATATGTGTCGGCTGGCTTGGGTGCACTGGCAATTTCGACTGCCGGTTACGCGCAACTGTCTGCGGCTGATCTTGCCAAACTCGGTACAACCCTGACGCCGATGGGCGCGGAAAAAGCCGGCAACGCCGCCGGCACCATTCCCGCATGGGATGGTGGGTTGACCAAAGTCCCGGCTGGTGTGACGTTTAAGGCGCAGGGCAATTACCCTGATCCATTCTCGGCCGACAAACCGACCATGACGATCAACGCCGGCAACATGGACAAATACAAAGACAATTTGTCCCCCGGCCAGATGGCGATGCTCAAGCAGTACCCGAATTACAAACTGCCGGTCTATCAGACGCGCCGTAGCGCGGCCTACCCGGAAGGCCATTATCGTGAAACCAAAGACTGCGCGGCCAAAGCCAAACTTTCAACGGGCGGCAATGGTGTGACCGGTTGTACCGGCGGTACACCATTCCCGATCCCAAAGAACGGCCTGGAAGCCATTTGGAACATGCAGTTGCATTACAAGGGTGATACGTTCGCACAGCATTGGGCACAGGCGGCGGTGACGGCGTCAGGCGACTATGCGCTGGTCAAGTTTGAATATGAATATGACCTCGCCTACGGTAACCTCAGCAAGACACCGGCCCAACGTGAGCCAAACCTGATCCTCAACTATTTGCAGGAAGTCACCGCGCCCGCCCGTTTGGCCGGCCAAATTCTGCTGGTGAAGGATACCGTTGACCAAGCCAAAGAGCCACGTTCGGCATGGACCTACAACCCGGGCCAACGTCGTGTGCGCCTCGCACCAAACGTCGCTTATGACAACCCCGGCACCGCCGCCGACGGTCTGCGTACCAATGACGACTTTGGTATGTACAACGGTGCAACCGACCGTTACGAGTGGACGCTGGTGGGCAAAAAGGAAATGTACATTCCGTACAATTCTTATCGCATGACCGATCCAAAGGTGAAGTATTCCGATCTGTTGAAGCCCGGTCATTTGAATCAGGATCTGACACGCTACGAATTGCACCGTGTCTGGGTGGTCGATGCCAAGCTCAAAGCCGGCACCTCACACATCTATTCACGCCGTACATTCTTTATCGATGAAGACTCATGGAACGTCGTGATGGTCGATAAATACGACGGTCGCGGTCAACTTTGGCGCTTTGCCGAGTTGCACAGCGAGAACTGGTACAACGTTCCAATGTGGTTCGGCACCATCGAAGTTCATCACGATTTGCAATCACGTCGCTACATCGCGATGGGCCTGCGGTCGGAAGAAACCAAGATCTACGAACCCATCAAGCGCACCGCCTCGGACTACACACCGCAAAGTCTGCGCGGACAGGGTACCCGCTAGAAGCGTCAACGCAACACTCGTACCAATGCAACGATCACGGGGACAACCATTGGTGTTGTCCCCGTGTCGTTTTAGGCGTAGTGTTGACGGCATCAGAACCGCTGAACCAACATTTTCCGTTTTGTCAGTGTTGCCCAATACATAAAAGCCCACCATGACCAAAATCTCCGCGTTGAATCGATTATCTCGTGCGGCTACGATTGCCGCAGTTGCATTTGCCGCGGCCGTCGGCACCACGTCAGCGCCATCGTGGGCACAAATTAATCCCGCGGTTCTGCCGACAACAGGCCCATTGTCAAAACAATCAATGTCGCGTCTGTTGTTGACTGATGTTGCGCGTGCCGGCAATCGACTGGTGGCCGTTGGAGATCGCGGCTATGTGGTTTTTTCCGATAACAACGGTGAATCATGGGCGCGCGCCAAATCGCCGGCAAATTTGCCATTGCTCAACGGGGTCTATTTTTCAGATGCCAATACGGCATGGGCGGTCGGCCATGATTCGGTCATTCTGAAATCGACCGATCAGGGTAAAGAGTGGACACAGGCCTACTCATCGGCTAAAGATCAGCGGCCTTTGATGGACATTTTGTTTGTCGATGCGAATCATGGTTTTGCAGTGGGTGCCTATGGCGCATTTCTGGAAACGTTAGACGCTGGTAAGACTTGGGTCTCGCGAAAGGCAATTCCAGCCGCAGCGAAACCTAAGCCGGCGGCGAAGTTGGATCGTGGTGGGCGCAATGCCGGCATGGAAGTCGAGGACGACGCGGATAAATCGGCTGAAGAGGACAAACATCTAAACGCGATTATCAAACTCGGTGAGGGCAAGTTGTTCATCGCGGGTGAAGCCGGCACGATGTTACTTTCTAACGACAACGGTAAGACTTGGGATCGAGTTGTCTCGCCATATAAAGGCTCCTATTTTGGCGCGATGCTAGCCAACGACGGTGGTGTACTGGCGCTGGGGTTGCGCGGCAATGTCTTCCGCGCCGCAGATTCGGGCCTGAAATCGTGGACACCGGTGGTCACCAATACCAA
>JANMNT010000365.1:0-7021 GCA_031368465.1 Burkholderiales bacterium | reverse complement strand
TCATTTGGCAGCGCATCCGCCTCAACCTTGAAATTTTGGATCGCCAGGCCATCCGGCACACTCCCGGAGGACATAACATTGCGGAGAAAACCAAGATCCTCTTTCAGGCTGGCATTTTCCTCCTGCAATTGCGCAAGATTTTTTGTCAGTTCGGCCTGGGCTGATGTTTCAACCTTTAACTTGCTTTCCGTTTCGTTGAGCGCAGACTTTGTCGCTTCGTAACTTTTCTTGAGTTTGGTATTTTCAACATTCAACGCATCAATTTGCGCCTTTGCCTCTTCGCGGCTAAAGCCGGTAATACGATAGCTGTTATCAACAATCACCCATGCAATCGCGCCTGCGACGCCCATCGCAAGACCATACCCACCAACTTTGATGTACCACGGCACATGCGAACGAATCGCCAGTCGCTCTGACCGGATGCCGATCTTTGAGCGAATTTTCCGCCACGATCCACGCAATTTGAATTCACTAAGCATTCAGTGGCTTTTGTAGTGGTTAATCGGGTGCATTTCTGGGTTCAAAATCGGATGCACTTGAGTTCCAATGTCATTCAATGGATGCGACTCAGTGGCGGCAATGTCACCGCAGAACGACATAAATTTCGCCGCCAAAACGTGCAAAAAGCCGCGAAAGGCGGCTTTTTGCATATTTGGACGCGTGTCGCCTGATGTCTTTTAGCGTTTCGAGAACTGCTTGCGACGACGCGCTTTGTGGAAACCAACCTTTTTCCGCTCGACTTCACGTGCGTCACGGGTAACAAACCCAGCCTTGGAAAGCTGCGGTTTCAGATTCGCATCGTAGTCGATCAGCGCGCGGGTAATCCCGTGGCGTACGGCACCGGCTTGACCAGATTCACCACCGCCAAATACGTTGACCATGATGTCGAAGCTGTCGGTGTTGCCCGTCAGTTCCAACGGCTGGCGAACGATCATGCGGCCTGTTTCGCGTGAAAAATAGATATCAAGCGCTTTATCGTTGACAACGATCTGGCCCTTGCCTGGTTTGATGAAAACACGTGCGACCGCGCTTTTGCGGCGACCCGTTCCATAGTGATATTTACCGACCATTTTCGGGTTCCTTAAATCGTGAGTTCTTTGGGTTGCTGTGCAGCATGCGGATGCGCGCTACCAGCATAAACTTTCAACTTCTTGATCATTGCATAGCCAAGCGGGCCCTTGGGCAACATTCCCTTGACGGCTTTTTCAAGCACGCGCTCGGGATGCTTTTCTTGCATCTTGTTGAAGTTGGTCTCGTAAATACCACCCGGATAGCCGGTATGACGATAATAGATTTTGTCTTCAGCTTTGTTGCCCGTCACGCGCAATTTTTCGACATTGGTGACGATGATAAAGTCGCCGGTATCAACGTGTGGTGTGTATTCAGGCTTGTGCTTGCCACGCAAACGCAATGCAACTTCAGCGGCCAGACGGCCAAGCACTTTGTCGGTTGCATCAACGTGTAACCAACCGTGAACGACTTCGTGCGGTTTGGCGGAAAAGGTTTTCATAATTTACTCACTTAAATTTCGGTTTCGGCTGTTGAGGTCTTTGGCTTATCTGGTTTATTCCGCGGTTCCGTCGCAGAAAAACGCAAATAAAAAACGCTCACTCGTCAGGTTCGGGGCGAACGATTAGCAGAACCTGAAATTCTAATGTATTCAATGCCATGCCGTCAACTTTGGTTTTTAGACATGCTGTGGTCGCCGGATTGGGCAAACCGGTGATTTGCCCCGTTATACTTGACCAACAACCTGCAAAACTTGACATACGAACATGAAAATACGCATCAATTGGCTTAAAAACGTCGCATTTCAAGCCCAAACCGAATCGGGCCATCAAATTATCATGGATGGTTCACCCGACGTGGGCGGTGAAAACCTGGGCGCGCGGCCGATGGAAACAGTTTTGGCGGGCACTGGCGCGTGTAGCGCGATCGACGTGATGCTGATCCTCAAGAAGTCCAGGCAAACCGTCACTGATTGCTATGTTGAACTAAATGCAGATAGGGCAGTGTCTGATCCGAAAGTGTTTACTCGCATACATTTTCATTTTGTGGTCACCGGGGTGGCTCTCGACCCGGTCAAAGTCGGACGGGCGATTCAGCTTTCTGCTGATGTTTATTGTTCAGCGTCGGCCATGTTGGCGAAAACGGCAAATGTGACGTATGACTTTGAGATTGTCGAGGCAACTTAGCAGCCTCGTTGGACTCTCCGTATTTGCCGGTAGCCAATTCAATACTCAGACGACCGTACCAGAACCGACCGTGCATTTGCGGCAGCCATTTAACGCCGAGCCTGTTAAACCCAATATGTTGAGGTCGTCATCAATTTCGACGATGCGCGCATGGCGGCCTTGATTTGTGGGGGCAGGGGAAGGCCACCATGCGCCTCTCCACTGTTGCCATGGACAATCTCATCAGCGCGCATTTGCGCAACGATGGCACGGCTATGTAGATCGTTTTCCGGCAGTTTTTCAAGGTGTGTATCGAGATGCGCTTCAACCTGACGCTCGGTTTCAACCAGGAAGCCCATGCTCCATTTATCCCCCGCAAGTCCGGACACCACACCCAGACTCCATGCCCCGGCGTAAAACAATGGGCTGAGCAAACTCGTCCGCCCCCCCAATTCATTGATTCGACCCGCGCACCACGCGAGATGGTCGCGCTCTTCACGCGCCGCATCCTCGAGCACCCGCTTGGTTCCTTCGTCGCGCGCCACCAGCAGCTGCCCTTGGTAAAGGGCCTGGGCACACACTTCGCCAACATGGTTAACCCGCATCAAGCGCACGCTTTCGGCTGTGCCGCTACGATTAGTGGCAAATGATGCGTCGTCACTGCCTGCAATAGGACGTGGTGTGGGCCGACTGGCCGGCACGACGGCAAACACCGTCCGAAGGCTGGCATCAATTTGATCAATCAATTGGTCAACAAGATTCAACATATGACAATTGTACAAACAAAACGGGCACCCGAAGGTGCCCGCTCGTCGAAACACTCAACAGTTGCTGTTGAATTTAGAACGTGTGGCGGAAACCAACTGCAAAACCACGCGGGTCTTGATCGGCAACGATGGCCAATGTGTTGGCACCGAAGTTACCCAAACCGGCTACGTTGTTTTTGGTCTGTGTATAAACGGCGATGAACGATGTACGACGCGAGAAGTTATAGAAATAACCAACCGAGTTCACTTTCGAGTCCGGCTCGGTCACGAGTGTTGCCGCGGTCGCACGTGTTGCACCTTCTTTCGAACGCTGCGTTTGGAACGCGAATTGGTTCTTGCCGGACGTGTACAGCAAATTCAGCATCTCTGATCTTTGATCAGAGGTCACCGTTGTGCCGCCACCCGTTTTCTTGAAACGCTGAATCAATGCACCTACGCGCATTGGGCCAAATGTTACGGATCCGCCAAACGTCTGGCCTGTCTCCTGAGCGCCGGCGACGCTTGCTGATGCGCCCGTGTAGTTCTTGAAGATATCCTTGTGCTTTTCGTAAGCATACGCCAACGAAATCGGGCCCTGATCATAGGTCAGATTCATCGAGGTAATAACCGGGTTAACCGTCGCGGTTTTGCCTTCGTTGGCGGTGTAGCTCAATCGTGCCTGGAAACCCGAGAAGTTTGGTGACCAATATTGCGCAACGTTTTGGTCGCGGCGGTTGAATTGACCACGATCGCTCATGACCGAGGTGTAGCCGCCGATGGTGGTGTCACCAAATACGTCATATTTCGCGGCTGCCAACTTAAATGGCAGATCCCAACGACCCAACAATACCGAGCCAAAATCACCTTGCAGGCCAACGCCGCTATTGCGGTTGCCAAAGGTTGTATCGTTCTGGTCTGGACGGAATTCGGTTTCGAGTTGGAAGAAGGCCTTCAAGCCGCCGCCCAAATCTTCTGTACCACGAACGCCAAGCAACGATGCGCCGTTGTTGTTGACACGGTTACGGCTGCTAACCGGTGCGGCTGTCCCGCCGTCGGCCTTGACGTTTTCAAACATCACATAGACGCGGCCGTAAAGCGTGACTGGGTTGGCGGTTTGCGCCATTGCAACTGGAGCCACCGTGGCGGCTGCAACTGCAAGTGCGATCAATTTTTTATTCATCAAAAATCTCCTTTGGTTTAACGGTAAGGCTATTGGATTTCTATCTGTTGCAATTAACTCAAACCTCTTGGGCCAGAGATGTCATCGAACGCAATCTTGACCGAAATTATCGATTCAGGCGCGCCGATACGACTCCTCCGCATGAATTCTTCGAGAAGCTCCCGACAGTTTGCCAAAAATACCCCCTGCTCTCAAGCAAATAGGGGCAAAAACAGGTTGCCGATAGGCGCCTGTTGCATTCATGCAACAGGCATCAGCCGCTGTCTTGAACCCGTCAAAAAGAGTTGGGCAACAAATTAATGTATTGGCCAACCAACCGAGCCACTTTCAACCTATCAATTTACCCTGAAAAAGGGCGCCAAGCGCTGCACCCGGATCGGGTGCGCGCATCAGAGCGCCGCCAACCAAAAATGTAAAAACATTATTTTTCATCATAAAATCAACAGCTTGTGGAGACTCTATGCCACTTTCGGTGACCACGATGCGGCCATCACCAACATTGGGTGCCAGTTGTGTGGTGGTTTGAAGTTCGGTTTCAAAGCGGGTCAAGTCGCGATTATTGATGCCAATCAAGGGTGTTGCCAACCTGATGGCTTGTTGAATTTGCGTTTGGGTGTGTGATTCCACCAGAACTGCCAAACCAAGGGACATCGCAAAGCGTTCCCACTCAAGAAAAGTTTCGATTGGCGCCGCATCAACAATGAACAAAACGGCGTCGGCACCCATCGCACGGGCTTCGGCGATTTGGTAAGGGTCAACAATGAAGTCCTTTCGCAGGATCGGCAAATCGCACGCCGACCTTGCAGCCTCCAGGTCGTTTGCTGACCCGCCAAAATAGGCATGGTCTGTCAATACCGACAGGCAGGCGGCCCCGTTTGCTTGGTAGCTTGCGGCGAACGAGGCGGGCGAAAAGTCCCCGTCGGCGCGGAACCGTCCGACCGACGGACTCTGTTTCTTGATTTCCGCAATAACGGCTGGTTTTCCTGCACGCCTTTTGGCCTTTATCGCACCGACAAAATCAAGTGTCGCCGGGCGCTTGGCGATGCGCGCATGCAGTTCTGCCAGCGGCACCAGTCGTTTGGCCTCGTCAACTTCCCGCCGCTTGGCGGCAAGGATTTGCGTAAGAATGTTTGCCATCATCGTCCGGGGTTACGTGCGAAAGGCCGCAGTGAAGGCGATCAGCTGGTCAAGCTTGTCTTTTGCTTGTCCCGACTCGATCATCTCACGCGCGCGGGTCGCGCCCCCCCAAAGGTCGTTGGCGAGTCCGGCAACATAGATTGCCGCCCCGGCGTTGAGAATCACAATATCTTTTGCAGCACCTGATTTGTTGTTCAATACGTCCAGCAACATCGCTTTTGAGGCGTCCTTGTCGGCGGCGCGGACCGCTTCGATTGAAACGATGTCGAGGCCGAACTGTTTCGGCTCGATCACAAATTCAGTGACAAAGCCGTGCTTAAGTTCGGCCACATGGGTTTTGCCACCCAAGGTGATTTCATCGAGGCCGTCATCGCCGTGCACCACCATCACATGTTTGGCGCCAAGTTGCTTCAAAACACGCGCCTGTATGCCGACCAGATCCTGATGGAACACGCCCATCAACTGATTGGGAGCGCCGGCGGGATTGGTCAGCGGGCCCAAAATATTGAGTATCGTGCGCATACCGAGCTCTTTGCGAACCGGCGCGGCATATTTCATCGCCGGGTGATGATTTGGCGCAAACATGAAACCGATACCGATCTGATCGATGGATTCGGCAACCTGAGCCGGCGTGATATTCAGGTTTACACCAAGCGCCTCCAACACATCTGCGCTGCCGGATTGAGACGAGACCGAGCGTCCGCCGTGTTTGGCGACCTTGGCGCCCGCCGCCGCAGCGACGAACGCTGCCGTCGTGGAAATGTTGAAGGTGTGCGCCTTATCGCCACCAGTGCCGCAGGTATCGACCAGATGCATTTTATCGGCCACCTCAACCTTGGTTGAAAACTCGCGCATCACTTGTGCGGCGGCGGCGATTTCTGAAACACTTTCAGTCTTGACGTGAAGCCCCATCAGAATTGCCGAAAGCTGGACCTGCGATACAGTGCCCTCCATCACTTGGCGAAAAATATCGACCATCTCGTCGTAGAAAATCTCGCGCTTGTCGGAAAGCCGGCTGATCGCTTCTTGCGGTGTAAACATTATTGTTGCCCCGGAGTTTAAGGTCTGTCAGGAAACGCGATGCATCAATACGCGTTCAAAAAATTCTTCAGCAGTTGATGGCCATGTTCGGTCATGATCGATTCGGGATGAAATTGAACGCCTTCAATTGGCATTGTTTTATGGCGCACCCCCATGATTTCACCATCATCGGTCCACGCCGTGATTTCCAAACAATCCGGACATGATTCACGTTCGATCACAAGCGAGTGGTAACGCGTGGCACGGTAGGGCGATGGCAGACCGGCAAACACGCCGGCATTGGTGTGACTGATTTGCGAAGTCTTGCCGTGCATCAGCGTCTTGGCATGAATGATCCGGCCGCCAAACGCCTGACCGATACTCTGATGGCCCAGACAAACACCCAACAGTGGAATCCGGCCAGCAAACTTGGTGATGGCCGGCACTGAAATACCGGCTTCGGTCGGCGAACATGGCCCAGGCGAAATGACGATTTTCGACGGCGCCAGTTTTTCGATATCCGCCAGTGAAATTTCGTCGTTGCGCTTGACCAACACGTCTTCCCCAAGCTCCCCCAGATACTGGACCAGATTGTACGTAAACGAATCATAGTTATCGATCATGAGCAGCATAATCAGCTCCTCCGGCCAAAAAATGACGCGAACTCGCCGATCAAACGATCGACGTCCGCAGCGGTGACGTCGAGGTGGGTGACCAATCGTGTGCGCGGACCGACAATCGCCTTGATGCCGACCCGGGCCAAG
>JANMNT010000195.1:0-11406 GCA_031368465.1 Burkholderiales bacterium | reverse complement strand
GAAGCGAAACAGTATTTTCGTTTCGCGCACGTCCGGTGCCCAAGTTTGGTCACGCGTCCACCGCAGTCCAAATCAACTTGGGCCCCGGCCTGAATGGCCGATGAACGGGCCACGCTGGCCGGGGAAGGTCAAATGCGTTGCTGGCCGTAGTCGCCCGATTGCTGAATGCGCGAAATAGCGGTTCAGTTACGTTGCCTTTCATTCAAGGAGCGAAACAGTGGTTCAGTTACGTTGCCTCTCATCGAATGCGCGAAACAGCGGTTCAGTTACATCGTCATCATTGGGTAAGTGAAGCAGCGGTTCCGCTATATCCTCCTTCACCGGAGAAGCGAAACAGTATTTTCGTTTCGCGCACGTCCGGTGCCCAATTTTGTTCACCCATACACCACAGCCCAAATCAACTTGGACCCCGGCCTGAATGGCCGATGAACGGGCCACGCTGGCCGGGGAAGGTCTGGTGGGTTCGATTGGTGACAAACGAGTTGGCGATGGATTGTCCGACAGGCGATGTCCTTTGATACATTCCCCAAAATGATTGATATCATATTGGCGATAGCAATCATCAATCGTTTGATTGCCAGCGATCAACCACTTAACAACCGGCGGCAAACACAATGAACCTGCGAGATTTGCGATATCTGGTGGCGCTCGCCGATCTGAAACATTTTGGCCGCGCGGCTGAGGCAAGTTTTGTCTCGCAGCCAACACTGTCGACACAGTTGATGAAGTTCGAGGCGGAACTGGGTGTTTCGCTGATTGAGCGCAACCCGCGAAACGTGATGCTGACGCCGGTGGGTGAGGCGGTGGTTGCACGGGCGCGCGCCATCTTGCGTGAGGCCGATGAAATCAAAAACATTGCACGGCGCTCAAAGGACCCGGAGTCCGGCATGGTCAAGCTGGGTATTTTTCCGACGTTGGGGCCATATTTGTTGCCGCACATTATTCCGCCGATCATCACACGCTTTCCGAAACTTGAACTGATTCTGCTCGAGGAAAAAACCGAGGTTATCCTGAAAAAATTGCACGATGGTGAGCTCGACTGCGGCATCTTGGCGCTACCAATTCATGACGACGGTTTGCATGTCGAGTTTTTGTTTGAGGAAGACTTCATCCTCGCCGTTCCCAAAGCCCATCCGTTCGCAAAAATGAAAAAAGCCAAACTGGCCGACCTCGCCGACGAACGATTGTTGCTACTCGATGATGGTCATTGCCTGCGTGAACAGGCACTCGAGGTGTGTCATATGGCCGGTGCCGGGGAAAAGTCCGGTTTTCGCGCGACCAGTCTGGAAACTTTGCGGCATATGGTCGCGGCCAAAGTGGGCATCACGTTGTTGCCGGCATTGACGGTGCATCCGCCATCGCCAAATTCAGACGCGGTGACGCTGGTGCCATTCAGTGAACCGGTACCGCACCGTCGCATCGCCATGGTGTGGCGGCGTTCATCGGCAATGGCGGCATTTTTGCACCAGATCGTGCCGTTGGTGAAGGCGGTGCCAAAAGCATATCTGCACGCGCCCAAGTCTGGCAAGTAACGAGCAAATGACAACCAAATGACGACCAAGGCACAGGCCAATCGTTATTGGCTGATCACATTGGTTGCAGCGGCGGTACTCATGATTACGATGGGCGCGCGGCAAACCATGGGACTGTTTGTCTCACCGTTGAATACCGCCACCGGGCTTGGCATTGCCGCCATCAGTCTTTCGCTTGCCATCGGCCAATTCACCTGGGGTGCGGTACAACCGATTGCGGGTGCAATTGCCGATCGCTACGGACCGGGACGTGTGATTGCCGGCGGCGCAATCATCTTGTCATTGGGTTTTATCATCACACCGTTTGTGACGTCCAGCGTCGGTATGTCTTTTGCGATCGGTTTTTTGATGGCGGCAGGCGCGGGTGCCGGCAGTTTTTCCGTGTTAATTGGTGCGGCGGCGAATCGATTGCCGGTTGAAAAGCGCGGCATGGCGTCGGGCATCATCAACGCCGGTGGATCATTCGGCCAATTTCTATTCGCGCCGATCGTGCAAAAGCTGATCAGTATGTTCGGCTGGATGGGTGCCATGTGGGCAATGGCAGCAATCGCACTGACGACGTTGCCACTGGCGCGTGTGTTACGTGGTGCGCCAAAATCCGTCGCGGCAATGGGTGACAAGGCAGACACAAACGCGATTGCCGAAAAGGGTTTGAAACGCGCGGTGTCGGATGCACTAAAAGACCCCAGTTATTTGCTGCTGCACGCGGGCTTTTTTACCTGCGGGTTTCACATTGCGTTTCTGGTCACGCATCTGCCGGGTGAGGTCGCGTTGTGCGGGCTGCCGGTCAATGTCGCGAGCTGGTCGCTTGCCATTATTGGCTTGGCGAATATTGTTGGCAGCCTCGCCGCAGGGTGGGGTGTGGGACATTACCGCAGCAAATACATCCTGTTCTGGATGTATGCGTCGCGCGCGTTGTTGATCGGCATTTATTTGTTGTCACCAAAGACCGAACTCACGTTTTACCTTTTTGCCGCCGGTCTCGGCTTGACCTGGCTGGCGACGGTGCCACCGACGGCTGGTGTGGTGGGTAAATTATTTGGCACACGTTATCTGGCGACCTTGTTTGGTCTCACCTTGCTGTCGCACCAGATTGGCGGATTTTTTGGCGCATGGCTGGGCGGCATCGCCGTGACTGAACTCGGCAGTTACAACGTGATGTGGGTTGCCGATATTGCATTGGCGCTGCTCGCGGCAGTGACGAATTTGCCGATCAAGGAAGCGCGGGTCATGCGGGTACAAAGCGCAAGTTAGTGCCGCGCGACGAGGTTCGGCTCGCGCCGGTTATTCGTGCCACGAGTGCCCGTTGCGCTCAGTCAGCGCAATGGCGGCGCTTGGCCCCCAACTGCCTGCTGCGTATGGCTTGACCTGTTGATCGGCGCTGCGCCAGCCGTTGATAATGCCGTCGATCCATTGCCACGCCGCCTCGACTTCGTCGCGGCGCACAAACAAGGCCGAGTTATTCTTCAACACATCGAGCAACATACGTTCATAGGCGATGCGACGACGGCTTTGGCCGAATGCGTCGCCGACCGACAGATTCAATGGCACCTGGCCGAGCGACACGTCATTCATGCCGGGCTTTTTATGCATCAAGGTGAGGGTGATCATTTCATCCGGCTGCAACTTGATCAACAATGTGTTGGGGGCAAGGGTGGCACCAATGTCGGCAAAGATATTGTAGGGTGCCGGCTTGAACTGAATCATGATCTCGCTGAAACGTTTTTGCAGACGTTTACCGGTGCGCAGATAAAACGGCACCCCGGCCCATCGCCAGTTGTTCACTTCCACTTTGAGGGCGACAAATGATTCGGTGTCACTTGATTGACCATTTGCGGCGGCAGTGGCACCTTTTTCATCGCGGTATCCCGGCACCGCCACGCCGCCACTGTAGCCCGCAGCGTATTGTCCGCGCACCGTATGCGTGGCAACGTCGGCACCGGTGATCGGCCGCAGCGACCACAATACTTTGACCTTTTCATTGCGCACGGCAGATGGGGTGAAACTCGCCGGTGGTTCCATCGCGACCAGGCAAAGCAATTGCAACATATGGCTTTGCACCATATCGCGCAAGGCGCCGGTGCTGTCATAAAAGCCCCAGCGACCATCAACACCAACCGTTTCGGCCACCGTGATCTGCACCTGCTCAATGGCATTGGCATTCCACAGCGGCTCAAAAATGGCATTGGCGAAGCGCAGCGCCAACAGATTCTGCACCGCCTCTTTGCCGAGGTAATGATCAATACGAAACACCTGATTCTCGTCGAACGCGGCACCGATGGCTTCGTTTACCTTTCGTGCCGACTCGGTATCGGTGCCGATCGGCTTTTCGATGGTGATGCGCGAAAGCTTATCGACCAGACCGGCATCGCGTAGCGCCAGACAAATCGGCCCGAATAACTGCGGGCCGGTCGACAGGTAATACATCACGCCGCCGCTGCCGGCCTCTAGCACTTTTTTGATTGGGTCAAGTCCACCCGTCGCCTGAATGTTGACCGTCACATAACGAATGCGCTTGGCAAAGCCGGCAAAAAACGTTTCGTCAAACAACGCGGCGTTGGCGGATTGTTGGATGGCGTCCCGCACCTTGGCAACAAATTCGGCATCGGTCAACACCGAGGTGGCTGCACCAACGAGTTGAAACTGCGCCGGTAGTAAACCATCCTTGTCGAGGGCATATAAGGACGGCCACAACATTCGTTTGGCAAGATCACCGGTGGCGCCAAACAACACCATGGCGCGGCATTCAGGGGCTGGGGCTTTTGCGGTCATGTTGGACTTTGATCGTTTATTTGATATTGCGGAATTTGGCAAGCAGCGCGGCCGCTTCGGCACGGCGGCGGATTTCGGTCCAGTCCTGTTTGGCAATCAATGCGACCGGCGATAACCACGAGCCACCCACACAGGCAACGTTTGCAAGGGCCAGATAGGCGGGCGCCGACTCGGGGTCAATGCCGCCGGTGGGGCAAAACAACGCCTGCGGTAGCGGTCCGCCGATTGCCTTCAACATTTCGACGCCACCGGCTTGTTTGGCTGGAAATAACTTCATTGCGGTAAAACCGGCATCAAGTACCCGCATCACGTCCGATGGCGTCATGGTTCCCGGCAAAAAAGCAAAGCCGGATGCGGTCGCCTGCAACAACAGTTCCGGCGTGGTGCCGGGGCTCACGCCGAACATGGCGCCCGCTGCAAGTGCGGCCTGCATGTCTGCAACACTGGTGATGGTGCCGACACCGACAATGGCGTCAGGCACGGCGGCGCGGATGGCGCGCACACAATCAAGCGCCGCTGGTGTGCGCATGGTGATTTCAAGCACACGTATGCCGCCAGCAACCAACGCCGTCGCCAGTGGCACGGCATCATCGACCCGATCAAGCACAATCACCGGCATCACCGGGCTGACAGCAAGAATCTCACGCACTGACATCATGTTTGTGTTCCGATCATTGCCGGCTCAAGATGAGGTGCAGGTGATGATTCGACGATGGTACCAAATGTGCCCGCACCTTGTTCTGCCATCAATGCGACCGCGCGCGCCGACTGGAACAACTCGCGGCCCATGCCAAACTGGTTGCGCGAAAGATCAGCCGTGGACGGCGTGCGACTGGCCCATTCTTCCGCCGCAACCAGCGCCGCCAATATGCCCGCATTGGCATCGAGCCGGATGATATCGCCGTTGCGGACTTTAGCCAATGGCCCGCCCGCCAGACACTCGGGCGAAACATGGATTGCCGCCGGTACCTTGCCTGACGCACCCGACATCCTGCCGTCAGTCACAAGCGCCACGTGAAAGCCCGCGTCCTGCAATGATCCAAGTGCCGGGGTCAGCTTGTGTAATTCCGGCATGCCGTTGGCGCGCGGTCCCTGAAACCGCACCACGGCGACAAAATCGCGTTGTAACTCGCCGCGTTTGAAACTGGCCAACACATCGTCTTGATCGTCAAACACCAGCGCCGGTGCTTCGACGATACGGTGTTCTGGCTTGACCGCCGATACCTTGATCACCGAGCGGCCAAGATTACCTTGCAGCAAACGCAAACCGCCGTCAGTGCTGAACGGCGCGGTCGCGGTGCGCAACACCGCTTCGTCACCGCTCACCGCCGGTGCGTCGCGCCAGACGACCGATTCGCCGTCTAGCATCGGCTCTTGTGTATAACGTGCAAGCGATTCGCCGGCAACGGTGCGCACATCACCATCGAGCAAACCGGCCGATAACAATTCGCGATTCACAAAGCCCGCACCGCCGGCGGCGTGAAAGTGATTAACGTCGGCGCTGCCGTTGGGATAAATGCGCGCAAGCAACGGCACCACCGCCGACAACTGGTCGAAGTCATCCCAATTGATGATGATGCCGGCCGCCCGCGCGATGGCAACGAGGTGAATGGTGTGATTGGTCGAGCCACCGGTGGCCAGCAGTCCGACGATGGCATTGATGATGGCGCGCTCATCGACCATTTTGCCGATCGGCGTGTATTCGTTGCCCAGGTGGGTAATCGCCGCAACCCGTTTTGTGGCGGCCGCGGTGAGGGCATCGCGTAGCGGCGTGTTGGGCGTGATAAACGCCGCGCCGGGTAGATGCAATCCCATCACCTCCATCAACAGCTGATTGCTGTTGGCGGTGCCGTAGAAGGTACACGTGCCGGGGCCGTGATAGGCGCGGCTTTCGGCGTCGAGCAGCGCGGCGCGATCGAGCTTGCCCTCGGCAAATTGCTGGCGGATTTTTGCCTTGTCGTCATTCGATAACCCGCTGGTCATCGGCCCGGCCGGCACAAAAATGGTCGGCAGGTGGCCGAACTGCAACGCGCCGATCAACAATCCCGGCACAATCTTGTCGCACACGCCGAGACACAACACCGCATCAAACATGTTGTGTGAAAGGGCGATGGCGGTTGCCTGGGCGATCACATCACGCGAAAACAACGATAGCTCCATGCCCGGCTGGCCCTGGGTGACGCCGTCACACATCGCCGGCACGCCACCGGCGAACTGTGCGGTTGCGCCGGCCTGTCGTGCTGCTTGTTTGATGATCGCCGGAAAGCGTGCCAGTGGCTGGTGCGCCGACAACATATCGTTGTAGGCCGAGACGATGCCGATGTTGGGCGCGCGAATTTGCCGCAGCGCCAGTTTGTCCGGCGGTGCCTCGGCGGCAAACGCATGGGCGAGATTGGTGCAAGAAATGCTGCCGCGCACCGCGCCCGCCGTACGCGCCTGCTCAACCCGCCGCAGGTACGCACTGCGCGATGTCGCACTTCGCAATCGCACCGCGTCTGTTATTTTTGCCACGGTCGGGTGCATCGCCATGCCGGCTCCTTGAATGTGTGCGTTGAAAGGTCGTATTGTAGAAAATCAACAGACAATAGTCAATGCCAGAAAAGATGTAGATTGACGAAAAGAATCCGGTATTGCTATGAAATTAACCACCAGCGCCGGTTAATCTGGATTGCGTTAGCGGCAGTTATGTTGACAATCTACAGAATTGCCCGAATAATCAAGTTGTTTCCATCCGACCAATCTGCGCGAAAACAATCAGGTTCATGGCCGCCAAAAAATCCACACGTGCGCCCGTATTGGCACGAACAACAACAAAACCAGCCGCCAAAGCGGCTAAATCGATCCGTACGCAGGATAACCCAACGGCGCGCGACGATCGTCCGGTGACATTGCTCGACCGTGTCGAGTCGCTGCTCGACCAGATGCGCCCCTCGGAACAAAACGTCGGGCGCTATGTGCTGCGCCACCCGAATTTGGTCATCAGTCTCTCATTTCCGGAGATCGCCGCACGCACCGGCGTCAGTCAACCGACGGTCGCGCGCTTTTGCCTGGCCGCCGGGTTCAGTGGTTATCGCGATTTCAAACTGCGACTGGCACAGAGCATTGCCAACGGTGTGCCCTATGTGCATCACGATGTCGGACTGCAAGATTCAATGGCCGACGTGGCCGCCAAGGTATTTGACCGCGGCATCGCCGCACTGGTGACGGTGCGCAACCACCTCGACCCCGTGGCGCTGGAACGCGCCACGCAGTTGCTTGCCACCGCCAAACGCGTCGAATTTTACGGGCAGGGTAACTCGGGCATTGTCGCGCTCGATGCCCAGCACAAGTTTTTCCGGCTCGGTGTCCCTGCCGTCGCCTATTCGGACCCGCATGTGCATGCCATGTCGGCGTCGTTGTTGGGGGCGGGTGATGTGGTGGTTGCGATATCCGGTACCGGCCGCACGCGGGAAGTCATTCGCAGCGCCGAAATTGCCCGTGACGCCGGCGCGGCGGTAATTGCATTGACCGCCAGCGGTTCACCCTTGGCAGCATTGGCCAATGTTGCGTTGTACGCTGATGTGCCCGAGGATTTGGATGTCTATGCGCCAATGACCTCACGCATGGTGCATCTGGTCATGATCGACGCGTTATCGGTCGGCGTCGCCGTGGCGCGAGGCCCGGCGCTGGCAAAACGCTTGAAACGTGCAAAAGAGGTGATTGCGGATCGGCGGGTGGCCGAGAGCCACTAGGTTGGCAATACTGATCCTGGCATGTTTGTTCTCCCCTTTCTTTAGCTAGATCAGAATATCTTCTGTCCAGTAAATCGTGGGAAGTCCAGTCTGTCCTCAATTATTCTTTGAAAACAGTCGTGTCTGACGCATGAAGTCAAGACAGTTGCTGTCCCCTATTATCGCTCCTTTGCCAAATGCAACCTGCTAATCCAAATTAGATGGGCTCCAATCGTCAAAGTACTTACTGACGCGAATAACATATAAATTCCGAAGCCAAAGTCAATTGCCTGGCGCACAAAGTAGAGCACAGGCAAGAACGCAAGTAGTGCAGCAATAAACAAATTTAGAGAATACTTCTTGGTTCCATCAACGGCATTTCTATCGGATCTTCTAAAGTATCCGATTGATAAAACCAAGAAAACCAATTGCCCAACCATGAGAGTTAGCACCAATGGATATGCAAATATCATTTTTACTCACCTATCTTGTGCAAGCACATACGTCACCATTCATTGCTTTTGCTATGAGATTGCGCGTCTCCAAAATGTGTTCAGGCTTAAGTGAACTCAGTCCCTCTTGAGAGCCGTGACCCTCTCCATGGATAACCCAATCATGCGCAGGATCCCATATTTGCCACCCACGGTGAACAGGTGATGTTGAATCCATAATTGGATGAAGTGCCTGTCCCAAATAAAAATACGCCATTGACTGCATGCTAGGAATATCCAAGTACATTGAATACAGTTTCATCCTTCCTTTGATGAATTCGCATGTCCGTCGCTTCGCATCTTCGACTGATTCATTAGGGCGGCGCATCGAATGCATAAAGTTGGTATCGCCGAACTGGTTAAATACCGAGTCGACATCCCCGCTCCCGTTCTTAATCGAGCGCATCAAAATCGGATCAAGACCACGGAAATAGTCGCCGATCATGAAGTGATGCACAGAGGTGCTCCAAAGACCTAGCCGATCCCGCCGACCTGTCGGTGCACCATCTACATACACATAAGTGCTCAACCCACCCCGCAACCCAATCGGATCACTCTGCACATACCTACCCGTCGCCGGATCGTAATCCCTAAAGTAGTTGTAATTCGTTGCGGTCTCTTTATCCCGATACTGCCCCGGAAACCTCAAGTTGTACTCAAAGGTTCCTTGCCCAGATGGATTCTCATTCGCGTCGTTGTTGCCAAACGGATCCTCATTCCCCCACTCCCACACCTTGGTGTTGTCACTCGCCTTGGTGATGGCGCGCGGCGTGCCCAAATGATCGGCATGAATGAAATAAAGCTGCGCCTCAAGATTGATGTTGATGCTGATGGTTACCGTCACGGCGGAAGCGGCGTCGTAGTTGTCATTGCCCGGTTGATTGGCCGTGACGCTGCAACTGCCGGTGGCTTGGATAGTCAAGTTTGCGCCGCTGCTGCCCGCCGTGGTGCAGGTCGTTGGCGTGGCGCTGACAAAAGTAACGGGATTGCCACTTGGCCCACCGGTCGCCGTGAGCGGGATTGTCGTGCCCTGTGCCTGGCTTAAGGTATCTGGTGGGGTGAAGCCTGTAATCGTCTGTGTGGCTTTGTTGATGGTGATGCTGGCCGTGACCTGTGGTGCGGCTTGGATGTTGCTGTCACCCGTTTGGTCGGCGGTCCATGTACACGTGCCCGCCGAGACGATGGTGAGTGTCGCCCCGTGGGTGCCGCTGGTGGTGCATACGCTTGGGCTGTTGGAGGCAAAGGTCACAGGTAATCCTGATGAGGCGATGGCAGTCAGCGTGATTGTATTCCCCGGCGGGTTGGCTGCATAGGTGATGGGGAATGTGGGGCCAAGGCCGGTGATGGTTTGATTCGCCTTGTTGATGGTGATGCTTGCCGTGACTTGTGGTGCGGTGTTGTAGTTGGTGTCGCCCGCTTGATCGCTTGTAATGGTGCAGGTGCCCGCTGATAGAACCGTGGCGATGTTGGTCGTGACGCTGCACACAGTTGGTGTGGTGCTGGCGAAGATGACGGGGTTGCCACTCGCGCCGCCGCTTCCGGTGAGGGCAAAGGTTGCGCCCGACGCGTACGTGACCTGTGATGTAGGCGTGAAGCCGGCAATGCTCTGGTTCGCCTTGTTGATAATGACCGTTGCTGTTACTTGTGGCGCAGAGTTGTAGTTGGTATCGCCCGCTTGATCGGCGGTGAGGGTGCAGGTGCCCGCCGAAAGAATGGTGGCGATGCTGCCAGTGACGGCGCACACACTCGGGCTACTGCTGGCGAAGGTGACGGCGTTGTTGCTTGCGCCACCGGTGGCAGCCAGGCTAAAGGTGTTTTGCGGCGCAAGCGTGAAAGTGAGCGGGCTGGCTGGATTAAAGCCGCTGATCATCTGGCTGCCTTTGACGACGGTAATGGCGACCGACCCAGTTTCGTCATAATCGCCCTTGCTATTGGTCGCGGCGGCACTGAGCTGATAGGTTCCAGGCGGGACGTTTTGCCAATTCAATTGATAGTTGAGGCCACTTATCGGTGCAGTTTTTCGGCCAATGAGCGTTGTTCCGTTAAAAAACTCGACTTCGACAATAGGGTGGTTCAACTGTTTGGCAAATGCGTCGGCAGACAGCGTGAGGTTTGCAGGAGCGGTAACAATAGAATTCGCCGTCGGCGCCATCCAGATGACGCTGACTTTATTTTTGTCTTTTTTGGCACCCTTGGCGAAGGCTGGTGTTATTGCGGTGACACTTACGATGATGCCAACAATTGTGATGGCAAACGAACGCATGGTCGTCATGATCGTGGCGCTCATTTCAACACCGCCACTGGCAGGTCGTTAAGCCAGATGGTTTCCTGTATCGGCCTCCCACTGATATCGTATTCACCAATCAAACGCCCGGCTTCGTCATACACAAAACGGGTAATGGCACCTTGCGCGGCGCTGTTAACGGTCTTCAACACACGTTGGCCAAGGGCATTGATGCCGGATTGAATGCTGACCGAGTTGGCACCGACGAGACTGATAACCGACGGTCGATTGTCACCGCCGTATATCCAAGTCTGAATGCCGTCGGTAATGCGGTTTCCGACGTTGTCGTAGATAAATGTTTTTGCCGTTGCACCGGCGAGACTGTTCAAACGATGGCTGGTTGCACCATAACTATAGGTGGTGGTGCTGCCGGCAATGGTATTTGTCAAACGGTTGCCGATGGCGTCGTAGGTGTAGCCCTGTGGATTGGTTGGGTTACCGGCGTTCGGGGTGACGGTGGTGAGCCGATCCAAATAGTCGTAACCATAGGACGTGCTCTTGGCCGGATCGACTGCATTCGCCGTCAGTCGTTGCAACGCCGTGATACGGCTGGCGGCGTCATACACGATGATGGCAGGATCAATTGCGCTGTTGCCCACCGCGCCTGATTCAATCTT
>JANMNT010000324.1:0-4969 GCA_031368465.1 Burkholderiales bacterium | reverse complement strand
GTTCATCAAAGAGTTGGAAGTGGCCATGTCGGAAAATCGCGCGGATATTGCGGTGCATTCGATGAAGGATGTGCCGATGGTGATGCCGCCGGGCTTTTCATTGGTGACAGTGGGTGCGCGGGAAGACGTGCGGGATGCCTTTGTCTCCAACCGGTTTCAATCATTCGACGAGCTACCTGCCGGCGCAAGAGTGGGCACCTCGAGTCTTCGGCGCGAAAGCCAGATCCGCCATTTCCATTCGCACCTGACGATCCTGCCGTTGCGTGGTAACGTCAACACACGGCTGAAAAAACTCGATGATGGTGAATACGACGCCATCATTCTGGCCGCAGCCGGGCTCAAGCGGCTCGGCTTTGGTGATCGAATCCGCGCCACCCTTGACCCCGCCCGTTATATCCCCGCTGTTGCCCAGGGTGCGCTGGGTATTGAATACCGTCAAGGCGAGGCTGCGGTCCAGGCGATGTTAAAACCACTCACGACCGCCAAAACCGACGCAACCGTCGCGGCAGAACGGGCGTTCGGGCGGCGCTTGTCGGCCAGCTGTGACGTGCCGCTCGGTGCATCCGCAACCGTCGATGGCAAAAAACTGACCATCGCCGGATTTGTCGCCACACCTGACGGCCATACCCGCATTGCCAGCGTGGCGACGGGCGACATCAACGCGGCGGAAATACTCGGCACCACGCTCGCGGACGCGCTGATTTTGAATGGTGCCGACGACATTCTGGCGGCACTGTTGACGGCGGCCGGCCGCACACCTGTTGCAGATGGCGGGCGTGGCGGACGTGATTAAGCCGGCCAAGCCAATTCAGTCCACCAAGCCAACCACGTCAACCCGACTGGCGGGCATCAAGATTGTTGTCACCCGACCGGAACCTGCCGCGTCAAAAACGGTGCGCGCATTAAAGGCCGAAGGCGCCGAAGCCATCGCCATGCCGCTGCTGGAAATTGCCGCACTGCCGGTCAAGGAGGTAGTGGCGACCTACAAGCCGCTGCTCGAGGGTTTGACCGAACCCACCAAGGTCATTTTTATCAGCACACACGCCGCCCAATACGGTGTGCCGGTGCTGAAAAAATTGCGCAAGTTTTATCCGTTGGCGCGCTTTATTGCCATCGGTGCGGCCACCGCCGCCAAACTCGACTCATTGGGCGTGCAAAGTGTGTTTGTACCCGCGCTCGGTGAGGATAGTGAAGCATTGCTGGCCGCGCCCATGCTGCAAAAAATTCGCGGACAAACGATTGTCATCGTGCGCGGCAACAGCGAGGCCGGTGGTCGCACCTATCTCGCCGAATCGTTGATTGCGCGTGGCGCATTGGTGGTGGCAATGGTGTGTTACCGACGCGCGCCGGTCAAGTTGTCGGTCAAGGCGCGTCAAGCGCTCAAATGGGCGGTCGCAAACAGTACCCACGTGCTCGCCGGCAGTGTCGAAACGCTCGATTCGCTGGCATCCAACGGCGGCAAGGTGTTGATGTCGAGGGTGCCGAATCTACTGGTGCCGCACCGGCGCATTGCTAGGGTCGCCAAACAAATGGGTGCGCGGCAGACCACCGTGGTGTCGCTTGACGACAACAACCTGGTTGAATCATTGTCAAATATGGTCTCTTGAGTTGCATCTGTTGCCGCCATGCGGTTGAATACACCTATTCCTTTGGCGAATGACATGAACAACGATTTTCAACCCGGCGTACCCGCATCCGTATCAGCACCCAAACGATCCGGCATTTCTCCCGCTGCGCTGCTGGCGGCGGCATTGGCGGCATTTGCCATCGTGCTGAGCCTGGCGGTGTGGTGGGAGAGCCGTGATGTCCGCCAGGATTTGACCCAAACACTCGGCGCAAAAATTGCGGAACTCGACAAACAGGGGCGCGAGACGACATCGCGCAACGAGGCCCTCATCCGTGACACCAAGGATGCGCAAAACCGCATCGCACAGCTCGAAGCCAAACTCGCCGAATATCAGAACCAGCGGGTTGCCATCGAGGAAATGACGCGCGATCTGGCGCGCGCGCCGGAAGACTGGCTGCTCGCCGAAATCGAACAGACGCTCAATATTGCCAGCCGTGAATTGACTCTCGCCGGCAATATCCGCGCCGCCATCAGCGCATTGCAGTCGGCGGATCAGCGCCTCGCCCGCGCCGACAAGTTACAGGCGACGCCGCTGCGTCGTGCCATCACCCAGGATCTGGAACGCCTGAAGGCGACGCCCGCGGTTGATACCCAGGGCATTACGGTCAAGCTCGACAATTTGATGACGCAAAGCGCGACATTGCCGCTGGCGGTTCCGGGATTGATCGCCGCGACAACCGCCAGGGTCGGCGGTGATGCCAATGGCGACGAAAAGCCGGCCAAAGGCCAGTCGTGGTTGATGCAAGCGTGGACGGATTTTCTGCGTGAGATGAAAGAGCTGGTGCGTATTCGTGAACTCGAACCGTCCGAAGCCGCGCTTATCACGCCACAGCAATCGGTGTTTGTCCGCGAAAGTCTGAAGTTGCGTTTGTTGTCGGCGCGTACCTCGCTGTTGGCGCGTGACGAAATCAACTTCAAGGAGGACGTAAAGGCGGCGCGCGAATTGATCGCAAAATATTTTGATCCGAAAGCCAAAGTCAACCAGAACGCCGTGGTCACACTGAAGCAACTGGCGGAAAATTCGCTGTCGATTGCCGCACCAGACATTGTGCAAAGTTTAAACGCCGTCAGGGCGGCGCGTGAAATCCGTTCGAGCCGTGAGCGCGGCGCACGCTGACAGCCCGACATACATTCCAAAGACATATGACGTCAAAACCAATCCGCTGGGTGTTGTGGGTGTTTGTCCTGGCAAGCAGCGCGGTGTTGCTGGCATTGGCCGGACGATACGGATCCGGCTACGCCGTGTTTGTGGTGCCGCCGTGGCGCGTCGAGTTGTCGATCATGATGTTTTGCGTGATTGCCATTGTTACCGTCGTCGTGCTTTATGCGCTCACCAGGCTGTCGATTCGTGCGTACCAGTTGCCGAAAGACCTGCGCGCACGAAAGCGCGAAAACGAGCGACAGCGGGTGGTTGATGATCTGCATAACGGCTTGAAGGCCTTGTTCGGCGGTCGTTTTGACGACGCCGAGAAGTTGGCACGCCGGGCGATGTCTGGCAAAAATGCCGGTGGCCATGGTGACGATGAAATCCGTCACCTCGCCGCCGCACTGGCGGCATGGGCGGCGCATGAGGGCGGCAATCTGCCGGCGGCATTGCCGTATTTACAGGCCATCACTGGCGACCGGGCGGCAACCATGCGCGACGTGTCAAAGTCGTACATGCTGCTTGCCGAGGGGCGTGCCGCCGAGGCGCTGCCAATATTGCAGGCGCTTGCCACCAAGGATGCCGACAATATTGGTGTGCTCAAAATGAAAGTCGAGGCCGAAATTGCCGCGGGCGCGTGGAGCGAGGTGTTGCTGACGCTGGGGCCGTTAAGGCGCACCGGGCTCATGCCGCAGGTGGCGGTTGACGAGATCCGGCTGAATGCCGAAATTGAGCTGACCAAATCGCGCGCCGGACAACGTGACACATTGCTCGACGCATGGCGAAAGCTCGACAGTGCAACCCGCTACCAGCCGCGTTTGGTGGATGCGCTGGCGGCCCGCCTGATCGCCATTGGCCTCGACAACGACGCGGCAAAAATCATCGAAGAAAGTATTGACAAGTTTGATCAGGCGCGCTGGGACGGATCGTTGTCGCTATTGGTATTGCGTTACGCCGAGGCCAAGTCTGACGCAACGGCCGCCCAGATCGAGCGTGCGGAAAGCTGGCTTAAGAAAAATCCGCGCGAATACGCGCTGCTCGCCACGCTCGGCAAGCTGTGTATGCGGCAGGCGCTATGGGGTAAGGCGCAGAGTTATCTTGAGGCCAGCGTCGCCTTGCAGCCGACGCTCGACGCGCATATGACGCTGGCACGGTTGATGGAGCAGATTGGCAAGCCACAAGAGGCCATGCGTCACATCAAGCGCAGCGCCGAGCTTGCGCGCACGGCAAACTAAAGTCCCCCATTTGTCGGCTGTTCGCGGACAATATCGGCTGATTCAGCCCGTCCGGCGGACGTTTTTGTTGCCGCACAATCCGGGACATAAAATAGCCGAATGACCACGATGCAAATTCTGAAGGCTCCGGCGACGACCACATTTAGCGGCACAGCGTCGGCGTCGACCTGCCAAAAACATCAACCAACTGCTGCGGCAAACATCACCCGATGAACGCATCCGAACAACCGCCGGACGCGTCAACCCTGGCGCTGCGGCGCTATGAAATTATTGGTACGCCGGCGGAAGCGGCATTTGACGATATTGCCATGCGTGCAGCAGACGTGTTCGGCGCGGCATTTGCCAGCATTTCTTTTTTTGACGGCCCCGCGATCAGCGCAGACCTCGTCGCAGACACGCCGGTAACGAGGCGTGAATGGTTTAAAAGCGCGGCGGGTTTGCCGGCACAAACGCTGCCGCAGGCGCAATCATTTTTTGCCCCGTTTGCCACCGGTGCGTTGTTCAGCCCGGAGTATCCCGTCGATGCACGTTCGACGCTGCGCACCACGGTCATTGCCGATGCGCTTGCCGATAAACGTGTCTGCGACCACCCTTGGGTTGTGGCATTACCGCATGTTTGCTTTTATGCCGGGGTGCTGATCCTGTCGCGTGAACGGGCACCGGTAGGTGTGCTGGCGGTGTGGGATACCGCAGCGCGGGAAAACAAGCCGCGGGCGATGGAGGCGCTGGTCAATTTGGCAGACCTGATCGCCGCCAGGCTGGAAGCGCGGGCAGAGGCGCGGCGTGAGCGACGCGGAGTGGGTGGTGAACCTGGCGCAACAAGTAACAGGACGGATGAACATGTCGCCAATCTGACACGCGAATTTGTGCAGATGGAACAATTGCTGGAAGACGAAATCGCGGTTCGACAGGCCGCCGAGATCAGGTTGCGTCACGAAAAGGAATTCTCGGACGCCGCCATCG
>JANMNT010000221.1:0-6185 GCA_031368465.1 Burkholderiales bacterium | reverse complement strand
ATTGAAACCGTCGGGCTGCCGCCGGGAATATTCATGGACGAAGGCGTGCAGTAGTCGTACCGCAACGTTGCGTGCCGGGATTCAGCCCTTTGTTTTTCCAACTAGCCGCGTTGCGGTTTTGCCGTTAAGAACAACGCCAGTGTTGCCGCCACCAGCAACACCGCACTGCCGGCAACAAACGGCGCCTTGACAAAATAAATCTCCGAGAGCGCGCCACCGATCGCCATCCCGGCCCCCAATCCGGTCACAATAAAGGTGCCCGACCAGGTAAATGCTTCCGTCGCATATTTTGCCGGCGCGATGCGTGAGATCAGCAGTGCCTGCAACGCAAATGCCGGCGAGATGGCGCAGCCGGCGATAAACGCCATCAACGCAAATAAATTGCGCGACTCTTTTGCATCAACAGCCAGATGCAGACACATCAGCACGCCGAACACCGCCAGCAAAATGGCGAATTGTTTCTCCATCGACAGCCGTAACTTGCTTGCGCCAAACAGCGCCCCACCGACCGCGCTGCCAAACGAATTAACCGCCAGCAACACGCCGGCAAATGCCGGCATGGCAAGGGAGGTGGTGTAGGCGGGGTAGCCGACCTCCAACATGCCGCACGCCATTGCCAGGCCGAACTGGATGACAAAAATAAGGATGAGCCGGCCCTCGGTCAGCGGGCCGAGCAAATGCCGTTCACTTGGTGGTTCCTGTTGCCAATACTTAAGGCCGGGGTTGCGCATAAAAATCAATATCGAAGACGTCGCCGCCAGCCAGGCGACGATGATCGCGGCTTTGGGTGTCGAAAACGCCAGCACCAGCCCGATCACGGCGGGTCCCAGCGTGAAGTTGATTTCCATCAGTACCGAGTCCACCGAAAACGCCATGCGGCGGTTGTCATCGGAATCAAAGCGATGCCGCCATATTGCGCGTGTCAGGGTGGCAACCGGTGTGGAGAACAAACCCATCATCACCACACAAACAATCACCACCGAAATCGGCAACGCAAACCAAACCGCGGCAATCATCAACGCAAAAAATAATGGGTCGAACACGCCGCACACTTTGAGCGGCAGCATCGGACCGATACGGTCAATGATGCGCCCCTTAATCGGTGATGACACCGCCATGGCGATAAAGTAAACACCGATGACTGAACCGGCCAGTTTGAAATTGCCGAGCGATTCACGCAGAAACATCACCATCGCAAAGCCAAGCATACCCACCGGCATGCGTGAAAAAAAAGTAACGATCAGCGTCTGCCGGACATCGGGCAGCGCAAGAAAGGCGCGGTAGGGTTTGAGAAAACGATTCAGCATGGCAGGCAGCCTGGCCAATCAGTCAATCAGACTGGCAGGCAACAATCAATTGTGGTTGGATGCGGCGATCTCGGGGTTGACGCGGTTGCGGTTGGTTAGGCCCGCCGGTTTGTCGAGCACCGCGATCGTGAGGCGCGAGATACAAACCAGCCGGTCGGCTTCATCCGTGATGCGAATTTCCCAGAGCTGGGTGCTGCGACCGATGTGAAGCGGTTTTGCAATACCTGTCACCAGTCCCGAACGCACCGCGCGCACATGGTTGGCGTTGATCTCCAAGCCGACGATGCTGAACGCGCTTGAATCGACACACAAATATGCGCCGGCGCTACCCATTGTTTCAGCCAGCGCCACCGACGCCCCGCCATGCAATACACCCATCGGCTGATGGGTGCGATGGTCGACCGGCATGGTCGCCTTCAAGTGGGCATCGCCGACCTCGATGTACTCGATGCCCAAGTGTCGATCCAGCGTGGGTGCGGGGCGGTTGAGTTGTTCGAGTGTGGGGCGGTTGAACCAAATGGCGGTGGCGGGTGCGGACATGGGTGGCAAAGCCGTTCAATCATTAAATGACAGGCGCTATTTTCGCACGTCAACGCTGTAACAATCGTATGCGACGGCCTGGCTATTTGACGCCCGGGGGCGCATATGACGACCGCGACATCGACGGTGACGGCCGTGGCTGCGGTGCCATTGGCGGCACAACGGGTGAATCATTCAGCCGCAGAAATTTGAACCCCGCCAACACCTTGCCCGGTTTACCGGCTGCCGCCAATCTGGATTCGCGTTCAGTCGCCCGGCCAATATAGGAGGCAAACGACTCTTCACGTACCGCGGGCTCCGCGGAATGCAGCAGATTACGTTCGCCATTTGGCCCAAGCACGACAATGCCGACATGTGATGCCCAAAAGCCGCCGTTTTGGCCCGAGATGACATTGACAAAATCGCCTTCCTGCAACTGGTTGGTGATACCGGCAATGTCGGCCGTTGGCACATAGGCTTCTGTCGTTTTTTCAACCGGCATCGCGTGATCAATCTTGTACCGCGTTTTGAAAAAGCGTGTGCGATCGACCGTCAATGCGTAGGTGGCAGTGCGGTCGCCGGCCAGGGTCGCGCTGATGTCTTTTACCAGCCAGGCATTTTGCGGATTCCAGTCGGTCTCGGTGTAATGGTTGCGGGTGGTGACGCCGATCACGCCGTCACGATAGCGGATGCGTTGCAGCATCCAGAAAAATTCCTGCCACGACTGTGACAGCGCCATCGCGTAGGTATGTTCGGCAAACACCACACAATCACTTTTTTCCAGATTGAACAGCGGTTGGTCGTCGATCGTTTCGTAGGGAAATTCGCCAAGCAAATAAATTTCATACGGCTGACCGATATTTTTACGTCCGAGATGGGCGATGCGTGCACGAAAATCGGGTTCGATGATCTGCAGATAGGCCAGGTAACGTCCGACCTGTTCCGGCTTCATCTGAAACAGGGGCGTGTTGATGAGCGTCGTCAGCTCGATGGCATTGATGCCAACCTTTACGCCGGCGTCGATCTGCCGGGCGGATGGCGCGACATGTGGTGGTGCGACCGGCGTAACACTTGCGCATCCGGTAAGGGCCAACACGACAATTAGCAGAAACGAGAATTGAACACGCATGGGTAACGCCGAAAGATAAAACAGGATGATACCGCGCTAAACTGTCCAGCATGCAAGGTGCGTTTATGCTTGTTCGTAAACGTTAAACGGGAAGCGCGTACGGTGATCAGCAATGAGCCCACCAAGTCGCGCACTGCCCCCGCAACGGTGATTGGATTATTCGGCATTGCAGTTCCACTGAATTGAAACTTGATTTGGGAAGGAAATGCCGACGACGATTGTCGCAATCGTCAATCCATCAGTCCGGAGACCGGCCTCGCATCATCGGCGGCACGATCCTTGTCGCCGGTGCTGCGTGCGCATGGCAATGTCAGATATTCATCACCGATTGACGTTGTCGTGCGTGCAACCGATATGCCGCTTGCGGGGACGCTCGTGGATTTTTAAGAAAATCACATGGAAAACCTGAATTGTTCAACCGTTGCACCCAATAGCCCTTCATCCCGCCAACAACGCCGCTTGCGAGCGTCGGCTTTTATTAACGTAATTGGATTTGTCGCCGTTGGAAGTTGTTTCGCCCTTGGTGCAATGGCGCAGACCGCGCCAACCGAAACCCTGTTTGTCACCGCCACCCGTACCGCCCAACCGCTCGCCGACGTTCTTGCGCAAGCCACCGTCATCACCCGCGATGAAATTGACGCGGCCGGACTGGTGAGTCTCACCGACCTTTTGCAACGCCGTACCGGCGTTGAAATCCGCGCCACCGGCGGGCCGGGACAACCATCGGGGGTGTTTATTCGTGGTGCGAACGCGACGCACACGGTGGTGCTGGTAGACGGGTTGCGACTCGGCTCATCGACATCTGGCAGCGCGGCGTTTGAAAACATCCCGCTCGATTTGATCGAGCGCATCGAAGTCGTCAAAGGTCCGCGCTCGGGTTTGTATGGTGCCGACGCGATTGGTGGCGTGATTCAGATCTTCACGCGCAAAGGCCGGGGTACCAACGGTAGCGTGACGCTCGGTGCAGGCAATATCGGCGCGCGCCAGGCGAATGCACAACTCAGTGTTGCGGGTGATGCAACACAATTCACGCTGGTGGCGGGCACACAAAAAATTGATTCGCCATCGGCGACGAATCCACTGGCCGGTCCGTTTACGTTCAACCCAGACCGCGATCCGTATGAAAACACCAGCGTGAAGATTGGAATCACCCATCAATTCAACAAAACCGATCGGGTGGCTCTAGACATTTGGCAGTCACAGGGCAAGACGGATTTTGACAGCGGTGCCGGTACCGTTCGCGCGCGCAACGACCAACGGCTCGCAGGGGCTGGCTTGAAACTTGATCACCAACTAACCGACGGCTGGCGTTCACGCGCGCAATTGGGGGAGACGACCGATGATATTCGTATCGAATCGGCTTTTCCCGGTACGTTCAAAACACGACAGCAGCAATTGAGCTGGCAGAACGACTTTACGTTCTTAAATGGTGATGTGACCGCAGGCGTCGAGCGGCGCGATGAAAAACTTTCCAGTACAACCAATTACACCACCAAATCCCGGACCACTGATGCCATGTTTGGTGCGGCGAGTCAGCGGGTGGCGGCATTCACCATCAACGTGAATATGCGTCGCGATCGTGAAGATCAGTTTGGTTCACGCATGACTGGTGGCGGCTCGTTAGGCTGGAACATTGATGCGGGGCAGCTTCTATATGTGAGCGCAGCCAATGCGTTTCGTGCGCCGTCATTCAATGATCTCTATTTTCCGGGCTTTTCCAACCCCTTGTTGCAGCCGGAAAAATCACGCGCCACCGAATTGGGCTGGCGCATCACGCAGCCAAATCTCCGATTCAACGCCGCGATGTTTGAAAACAAAATCGAAAACCTGATTGCGTTTGATTTTGTGACATCCAAGCCACAAAACGTGCAGCGGGCAACCATTCGCGGCGTGGAGGTAAGCATCGATGTGATGGTGTTCGGGATTGACTGGCGTGCGCAGCTCACGTCGCAGGACCCAAAAAATGCAATCACAGGCAAATTGCTGCGCAGTCGCGCCAAGACGTTTGGGGCAATCGGCGCCGGCCAGACTGTTGGTGTGTGGCAATGGCGGATTGACGCCGTGATGAATGGCTTGCGCTTTGATTCTGCCAATGAATCAGCAGGCTCGCGAATGGGCGGTTACATGTTGGTTAACGCCGCGTTGCGATATCGCATTGACCAAAACTGGCTCATTGAAGTCGTCGGTAATAACCTCGGTGATCGTGTCTATGATTTGGCCCGGGGCTATAACCAACCGCGACGACAGCTGATGCTGAATCTAAAATTCAACGGCAAGTATTGACGGTAGGATGATTAAAAAGTGCTGATTGAAGCGGCCGGGCAACCTGGCTGAACGCAAACAGCGCTGTTTCTGATCATCGGTTGATGTGCCTCAACAGCACGGGATGGATTTGCGCCTAGATTGACAATCAAGGCGCGTTTTTTCCATGCTGGAGGTACGATGCACGGTCCACTTATCGAAAACAGAAGGCAGTTTTTATCCAACGTCGCCATGCTTGGTTTGACCGGTCTGGCAGGTTTGGCCGGGTGTGGCGGGGGCGGAGATGCCGGCGGCATGAATGGTGGCATGAATATGGGCGGTGCCGGTTTGCCGTCCCCCGGTGTCGCCGGCGGCGGGGTATTGCGTACGCTGTCGGTACTGTCGGGCAACACACTGACCGCGGCGGCAGGTCGTTATGATCTGGGTGGTGGTAGCCGTGATGGCGCCAATTTGTATAACGGGTTGTGGCCATCGCCGCTGATTCGACTGGCGAGTGGCGGGGTGCTTGATTTGACCCTGCAAAATCAGCTCAACGAGCCGACCAATATTCATTGGCATGGGTTGGCCGCCGCGCCCGGTATGGATGGTCACCCGATGGAAGTGGTGACAACAGGTTCAAGCCGCCGCTATCAGTTTCCACTCATTGTGCGGCCCGGCACCTATTGGTATCATCCGCACCCGCATGAGGCGACGGCACGGCAGGCGTATTCCGGTTTGGCGGGAATGGTGATTATCGACGACGGTAATGACGCCCAGCGTGGTTTGCCCACCGGAGTGCGAGACATTCCACTGGTGCTGGCGGATAAACGCGTCAGTAACGGCGCCTTGGTTTACCAGCCATCGGTGATGGACATGATGACCGGCTGGATGGGTAATGTGCTGACCGTCAACGGCATGGCTGGCCCTGTAACCGCCAACGTCGACGCGGCGGTGATCCGGTTGCGCCTGTTGAATGCGTCAAATAGCCG
>JANMNT010000208.1:0-6377 GCA_031368465.1 Burkholderiales bacterium | reverse complement strand
GACGAGGAGAACAAAATGAATCAACCAAACAAAACCAAACGCACGATCCTGGCCGCTGTCATTGCCGCGGCGTGTGCCGTCAGCATGGGTAGCGCGTTTGCGCAGGGCAAGCTGACAAAAGACAGCCTTAAGATTGGTGTGTTGTCGGATATGTCCGGTGTGTATGCCGATTACGGCGGCCCGGGCGCGGTGGCGGCGGCAAAACTGGCGATTGATGATTTCGGTGGCAAGATGTTTGGCAAACCCATTGAAGTGGTTAGTGCCGATCATCAAAACAAACCCGATATCGCCAAGAACGTGACACTGCAATGGTTTGACCGCGACGGCGTGATGGCAACGTTTGAGAATCTGAATTCAGGTGTGGCACTCGCCGTGACCGCATTGGGTAAAGAAAAGAATCGTTTGACCGTCGTGACGGGTGCCGCAACCGCACGTCTGACCAACGACGCCTGCCAGCCAACCTCGATCCATTATTTGATGGATACCATTGCGTTGGGTAACGTGGTCGGCAAGGCGATTGTGAAAGATGGTGGCGACACCTGGTTCTTTATCACCGCCGATTATGCGTTTGGCCATTCGCTTGAAAAAGACACGGGTGACGTGGTCAAGGCATCAGGCGGCAAGGTGCTGGGTGCGGTTCGTCATCCGCTCAACGCCGGCGACTTTTCGTCATTCCTGCTGCAGGCACAAAGCTCCAAGGCCAAGATCGTCGGTCTGGCCAATGCCGGTGGTGACACCGTCAACAGCATCAAGTCCGCGGCGGAATTTGGTCTGACCAAAAATCAAAGTCTGGCGGCGCTGCTGATGTTGTACACCGACGTACACGCGCTCGGGTTGAACACCGCACAAGGCTTGTACCTCACCGAGGCCTGGTATTGGGATGCCAATGCTGAAACCCGCGCATGGTCCAAAAAGTACGAAGATCGCATGAAGAAAAAACCGAACTCGAATCACGCCAGCGTGTATTCATCGGTCATGCACTATTTGAAGGCGGTGCAAGCGGCGGGCACGGATGACACGGCAACCGTTATCAAGAAAATGAAAGACACACCGGTCAACGACATGTTTGCCAAAAACGGCAAAATCCGTGAAGACGGCCGCCATGTGCACGATATGTATTTGTTCCAGGTGAAAAAGCCGTCTGAATCAAAAGCGCCCGGCGACTATTACAACTTGAAGGGTACCGTGAAGGGTGACGATGCGTTCCAGTCGATGGAAAAATCGCAGTGCCCGCAGTTCATGAAAAAGGCCTAACCGCAGGCTGATGTTCCATCCTTGCCGCCAACCGCGTATTGAATCGCGGTTGGCGGCGATTGTTTTGAACACAACGACCACTTCATAGATGAACGAAATATTCGGCGTCCCCATTCAAGCATTGATGGGCCAATTGACCATTGGGTTGGTCAACGGCTCGTTTTATGCATTGTTGTCACTCGGGCTCGCGGTCATTTTTGGCATGCTCAATGTGGTTAATTTTGCCCACGGCGCGTTGTACATGATGGGCGCATTTGTGTCGTGGATGTTGTTGCAATATCTCGGTATCAACTATTGGTTTTCGTTGGTGCTGTCGCCGCTGGTGGTTGGTGTGGTTGGAATCGTCATCGAAAAAACCATGCTGCGCTGGTTGTATCAACTCGATCATTTGTACGGCCTGCTGTTGACCTTTGGTATCGCGTTGATCATCGAAGGGGCGTTTCGTGAGGGCTACGGCATCTCCGGTCAGCCGTATGAATTGCCGGATGTGTTTCGCGGCGGCTTTGATCTTGGCTTTATGTTTATGCCCAAGTATCGGGCGTGGGTGGTGCTCGCCTCGCGGGTGGTCTGTCTCGGCACCTGGTTTGTGATTGAGAAAACCCGGCTGGGTGCGTACCTGCGCGCCGGCACGGAAAACCCAAAACTGGTGCAAGCCTTTGGGGTGAATGTGCCGCTGATGGTGACGCTGACCTACGCTTTTGGTGCCGCACTCGCCGGATTTGCCGGCGTGTTGGCCGCGCCAATTTATCAGGTGAACCCGTTGATGGGCGCCAACATCATCATCATTGTGTTTGCGGTGGTGGTGATCGGCGGCATGGGGTCGATCCTCGGCTCGATTCTGACCGGCCTGGCGCTCGGCTTGATCGAAGGGTTGACCAAGGTGTTTTACCCCGAGGCTTCGTCGACCGTGGTATTTATCATCATGGTCATTGTGTTGTTGATCCGGCCCGCCGGTTTGTTTGGCCGGGAGCAATAACATGAACAAGGCCACCAAAATTTTGTACGTGGTTTTGTTGCTCGCCGCCATCGCCGCGCCGTTTGTCGGTTATCCGATATTTTTGATGAAGTGTCTGTGTTTTGCGTTGTTTGCCTGTGCGTTTAATCTCCTGATCGGCTTCACCGGTTTGTTGTCGTTTGGCCATGCGATGTTTTTTGGTGTCGCGGCGTATATCTGTGGGCATGCGGCAAAAGTTTGGGGGCTGACGCCGGAAGTGGCGATCCTGTTGGGCACGGTGACCGCTGCCGCCATTGGTTATTTTGTCGGCTGGCTGGCGGTTCGACGGCAGGGCATTTATTTTGCGATGATCACACTCGCCATGGCGCAGATGATCTATTTTGTCTGTGTGCAGGCGCCGTTCACCTATGCCGAAGACGGCATTCAAAGCATTCCGCGCGGCAAATTGTTCGGTGTGATCAACCTCGCCGACGATCTGACCATGTATTACTTTGTGCTGGCGGTTTTCCTTTTCGGCTTTTTTATGATCTACCGCACCATTCATTCACCGTTTGGTCAGGTGCTGAAATCGATTCGTGAAAACGAACCGCGTGCGTTATCGCTGGGTTACGACGTCAACAAATACAAGTTATTGGCCTTTGTCATTTCCGCCGCGCTCGCCGGCCTGGCCGGTGCCACCAAATCACTGGTGTTGGGATTGGCAACGCTCACCGACGCCAGCTGGCAAATGTCGGGCGAGGTGGTGTTGATGACCTTGCTGGGCGGCATGGGCACCATCCTCGGGCCGGTGGTCGGTGCCACCACGATCGTTGCCATGCAGAATTATTTGTCCGGCCTCGGTTCGATGGTGACCGTCATTATGGGTGCCACGTTTGTGGTTTGTGTGCTCGTCTTCCGGCGCGGCATTGTCGGCGAAATCGCGCATCGCTTTGGTGGCGATATGAAAAAGAAAGTCTAGGCAGGGCGGTCGTTTTCTGGCAAAAATGGCTGGAAATAGCCGCCGATAAATTACTTTTCATTATGCCCGTCGTCCCTGCGAAGAGTCTGCCCGAGTGTGGTTAGCGTTGACCTAAGCGCCGTCATTCCTGCGCAGGCTGGAATCCAGTCCTTCGTATTGGCTAGAACATGAACCGTACTGGGTCCCTGCCTCCGCAGGGACGACGAGCCTATTGATGCGCGTCTAAACGTCCTACGCCGCAGCAACGCAACGTAACGTGCAAAACGCAAATCACTGCGTGCGCTCTAAACAAAATTCCCGTCATCCCTGCGTAGGCAGGGATCCAGTCCTTCGTATTGGCAAATACATGAACCGTACTTGGTCCCTGCCTCCGCAGGGACGACGAGCCTGGGCCGCGTGTAATAAAACTACGCCGCCGCAACTTCCCGCGCAAAACTCAACACACTGCACGCCCGCTGAATGCGTCGACACGCTTCTTCAAGCACATCAATCGAGGTGGCATACGACACCCGAAAATGTGGTGACAACCCGAACGCGGCACCATGCACCACCGCCACCCCTTCGCTGTCGAGCAAATAATTCACCACGTCTTCGTCATTCTTGATGACACTGCCCGACGGTGTGGTCGCGCCGATCAATCCGGCGCAGCTTGGATACACATAAAACGCACCTTCCGGTGTGTGGCACTTAAGCCCTTTGGCGTCATTCAACATTTTCACCACCAGGTCACGGCGTTTTTTGAATTCCGCATTGTGTGGCGCGATAAAGTCCTGCTGGCCGTTGAGGGCTTCGACAGCGGCCGCCTGGCCAATCGAGGAGGGGTTGGACGTCGATTGTGATTGCACATCACCCATCGCCTTGATGAGTTTTTCCGGGCCACCCGCATAACCAATGCGCCAGCCGGTCATGCAATAGGCTTTCGAGACGCCGTTCATGGTCAGTGTGCGGTCATACAAGCCCGGCTCAATCTGCGCCGGTGTGGCAAATACAAACTCGTCGTACACCAGATGCTCATACATGTCGTCGGTCAACACCCAAACGTTCGGGTGGCGCATCAACACATCGGTGATCGCCTTCAACTCGGCGCGCGTATACGCGGCACCGGACGGATTCGACGGTGAATTGAGCAATACCCATTTGGTACGCGGGGTGATCGCACGTTCCAGATCAGCTGGGTCCAACTTGAAATGATTTTTTTCGGTGCACGACACAATCACCGGCGTGCCTTCGGCCAGCAACACCATCTCCGGATACGACACCCAGTAGGGCGCGGGAATGATCACCTCATCGCCCGCAGAAAGTGTCGCCATAAATGCGTTGTACAACACCTGCTTGCCACCGGTGCCGACGGTGATTTGTTTGGTCGTGTAGGTCAGGCCGTTTTCGCGTTTGAATTTCGCGACAATCGCCTCCTTCAATTTAGGGGTGCCATCCACGGCGGTGTACTTCGTATCACCGGATTGAATCGCACGGATCGCCGCGTCTTTGATATTTTGTGGCGTATCAAAATCAGGCTCGCCAAATGACAGGGCAATCACGCTTTTGCCGGACGCTTTAAGTGCGGCGGCCTTGGCGGAAATGGCGATGGTGGCAGAGGGTTTGACGCGTGAGAGGCGATCAGCGAGCTGCATGGGAAGGGTCCGTGTTGATTAAAACCGCATGGTGCGATGCAGCACAATTATAGGCGAGGTCTCGTGGTTGCTGGAAGGGCGGGGTTCCGGCAGCGTTTTTGTCTGCTGCTGACCCAAAGCGGACATCGCGATTGCCCGAAAGCAGTCATTTAACGCTTGACTTCAACCAGGCGGCGCAGAGAAGACTATCTGACGAATCTTGCCCTTTTCGAAGTACACAGTAAGGTACTCAGGGAGTTCACATGTGCACTCGGCGTTATATACCCAAGCGTCCGGTCCTTCGGTTTTCGCGGGCCTTCCAAGATTTTTTTCGACATCAGTTTTTGTAGAACCCAGTCTAAGAGCGTGCCAGTTTCCGAAGCCCTCATCGGCGTCGAGGCCCTTGGTAATTGCGCTCTTCCTCTCGCTAGCAGTCAGAGTGCTTGCAACACCCGCCTCTAAGGACAGTTCGCCGACTATCGCGTCGGTAAAAGTCGATATCTTCATCGTGAGCCTGTTGCGACTGTCAATGTAGTAACGGACACCGTCTGACTCATTTGGTCTATGAGCCCCCCGGCCAAGCAACTTGACGACGTGCTTGTCTTGTGACGTGCCAACGACCACACCTGCGTAATGCATTGGCCAGCAGAATTTACCGACCTTCGGCGCCGTCTCAACGCCACCCAAAGTCGGCAAGGATATCGACGCGATAAGAAATGCTAAGAGGATTTTCATGTGACAGTAGAAACTACCATGTTGAGGCGCGGCCGGGAAGGACCGGTTTTGGCCGAAGACGGCGACCCTGAGAGAAGAGTTAGACCTGGACGACAAAAAAGTCCTTGTAGTAACGACGCGCAACATAGATGGCAACTTGTGAGAATAGTAGTCCACCAACGCCGCCACCAATTGCTGCGCCAATTGTTGAGTGCATGTCTATAAACTTTGCGAGATAGATGCCGGAGAATGCGAAAGCACCGCAGCCAAGGAGAGCGATCCAGGTTTGCCAGTGACGAAATGTCATTTTGTAGACACGACGCCAAACGATACCTCGCTCTTTGGGAGGCAGCTGCGATAGCTCAGGAATACTCTTTATGGTCCAGTAGATTGGCATAAAAACACTAGGGGTGGGAGTGAGGAATTGTTTTTCAGTTGATTCGGTGGATCAAACTATGAAATCAGACCGCACGCGGGAAGGTCCGCTTGTGGCCGTTATGTACGGACTTCACTGTCATCCCACCAGCGAAGCCGGGAAGTCTTACCGCTGTCCTTCAGGATCGAGTCTAAAGCAACGGCAACAGCCTCAACGGTCGAAGTGGTATCGAGCTTTGAAAACCACTTACGCACGACCGGTTTGGATGGCTCAATAAAACACAAGAAGCCATTTTCAAACTCCTCGTAGTTTGCGCAGCCGATCCAAAGCGGAAACTCCTTGTTTTCAAGTTCAACTGTCCACCCCCAATCTTCTGCAAAGACCGTCCTGACTTTCAGATTGTGGGCCGGTAGGCCCGCCGCAATAAACTCGGCGAGCTTTTTTCCATATACACCGGGATTAATCAATTCATCCTCATCTGCTTCTGCAGGGAAGTGCTTTGACTCAAAT
>JANMNT010000205.1:0-26514 GCA_031368465.1 Burkholderiales bacterium | reverse complement strand
CATTGAACGTTATCTCGACGACGGTGTGACCTATATTGTGATCGGCACCGCGGCAGTCAAAAACCCCGGGTTTCTGCACGAAGCGTGTGATGCGTTTCCGGGCCACATTGTCGTGGCACTCGACGCAAAAGACGGCAAGGTGGCGACCGATGGCTGGTCCAAACTGTCAGGCCATGACGTGATCGATCTGGCCAAACGGTTTCAAGACTACGGCGTTGAGGCGGTGCTCTACACCGACATCGGCCGCGACGGCATGATGACCGGCGTGAACATCGATGCCACCGTCAAACTCGCCCAGGCGCTGACCGTACCCGTGATTGCCTCGGGCGGATTGAATGATCTGGCTGACGTGAAAAAATTGAAGTTGGTCGAAGCCGAGGGCATCATGGGCGTCATCACCGGGCGCGCCATTTATGAAGGCAAACTGGATTTCAAAGCCGCGCAAGACGCCGCCAATTGAGCCGGCGACAAGTGCCCGCCAGCCGATCATGTTAGCCAAGCGAATCATTCCCTGTCTCGACGTCAACGCGGGACGCGTTGTCAAAGGTGTCAACTTCGTCAACCTTCGCGACGCCGGTGACCCGGTTGAGATCGCCAAAAAATACAACGACGAGGGTGCCGATGAAATCACCTTCCTCGATATTACCGCCAGCTCCGACCAGCGCGACATGATTTTGGACGTTATCACCAGAGTGGCCGAACAGGTGTTTATTCCGCTCACGGTCGGCGGCGGTGTGCGCAAGGTTGAGGACGTCCGCCGCCTGATGAATGCAGGCGCAGACAAGGTCAGCATCAACACTGCGGCGATTACCAATCCGCAGTTGGTTAGCGACGCGGCACACCGCTTTGGGTCCCAAGCCATCGTGGTGGCGATCGATGCACGCAGGCGCGCTGATGGCAGCGGATGGGAGGTCTTTACCCACGGCGGGCGCAATCCGACCGGACTGGATGCCATTGAATGGGCCATAAACGTTACCGATAATTTGGGCGCCGGTGAAATACTCCTCACCAGCATGGATCGCGACGGTACCAAGTCCGGCTTTGATCTGGCGCTGACCCGCGCGGTGGCCGACGCGGTGAGTGTGCCGGTGATTGCATCGGGCGGTGTCGGTACACTTGATCATCTGGCCGATGGTGTCATCGAGGGCCGCGCCGATGCGGTGCTGGCCGCGAGTATTTTTCATTTCGGCGAATACACCATCGGGCAAGCAAAAAAACGCATGGCCGAACGCGGCATTGAAGTCCGGTGATAAACAATAATCCAACGGCAATGAATCCAACCACGCCCGCAATGATTCTGGACGCCGTCAAATGGGACACCAATGGACTGGTGCCGGCGATCGCCCAAGACGCAACATCCAACGAAGTGTTGATGCTTGCCTACATGAACAGGGAGTCACTCGCGCTGACCATCCAAACCGGTGAGGCGCATTATTTCTCGCGTTCCAGACAGTCGTTGTGGAAAAAAGGCGAGAGCTCCGGACACATCCAGCAGGTGCGCGAATTGCGGCTCGATTGTGACGGCGACACCATTTTGATCAGGGTCATGCAAACCGGCGGCATTGCCTGCCATACCGGACGACGGCGGTGTTTTTTTGTCCGTCTTGAAAATGGCACACTGGTTCAGACCGACGATACCGACCCCATCGTCGCTGATCTCACCAAGCCCGCCGGCTACCACAAAGATTAACCATGACAAATCAGGATATTTTGCAACTGCTTGAGGCGACCATCGCTGCGCGCAAAAACGCGTCGCCCGAGACATCGTACGTTGCCAGGCTCAATAGCAAGGGCCTCGACACCATCCTGAAAAAAATCGGTGAAGAAGCAACCGAAACGGTCATCGCCGCAAAATCCGGCTCGCGTGAGGCCACCATTTACGAAACCGCCGATTTGTTTTTTCATGTGCTGGTGATGCTCGGTCATCAAAATATTTCGCTATCGGATGTGTTAGCCGAGCTAAGCCGTCGTGAAGGTATATCCGGCATTGCCGAAAAAAACACGAGGTCATGATGGGAAATGACACGCCGGACAATCCGACCATTTTTGGCAAAATCATCAATGGCCAGATCCCGTCCAAAAAAGTCTACGAAGATGACGACGTGCTTGCATTTCACGATATTCATCCGGTGGCGGACGTGCATTTTTTGATCATCCCGAAAAAATTTATTGCCACGCTCGCCGACGCCACTCCTGACGACACGGCGTTGCTGGGCAAAATGTTGGCGCTGGTGCCGGTGCTGGCCAACGAGCAGGGCTTGACCGGCGGGTTTCGCACAGCGATCAATACCGGCCAAATGGGTGGCCAAGAGGTGTATCATTTGCACATACATGTATTTGGTAATCGCCCGGGAGGCGAACCGCTACGAACCATGGCGGGCCGTACCTGATACAGACCTCGACTCCGAAAAACGTGCCTTTAGGACTTTTTCCGGTTGACTCCCGCTGACGGCACCCACCCGTCGCCCCCGCAACACCGCCCCGTTTAACCATATGCCGACCGCTCGTTGTCAAACGACAGTCATGATATGCGCTGACGGGACGGCTACAATAACGTTTTGTTTGATTACCCTGCCGCGCCAGATGTATATGCCGGCGGGGCAAAGACTGTTTACCTATCCGTTCTTACGTCCAGCAAGGAGATGATCATGGGAAGTTTCAGCATTTGGCACTGGTTGATTGTGTTGGTAATTGTATTGTTGGTGTTTGGTACCAAAAAGCTCCGCAACATCGGTAGCGACCTCGGTGGTGCCGTAAAGGGCTTCAAGGACGGCGTGAAGGGTGGCGAGGAAGAAAAAAAGCCGGAACAATTGGCCGAGAAAGCCGGTGTCACGGTTGAAGGCGAAGTAAAGGATAAGCAGAAATCGTAACGCTTGCGTTGTGTTTTTCCGCCAACTTCGTGTTGATCCCCCATGTTTGACGTCGGCATTTCGGAAATCGCCCTGATCGGTGTGGTTGCCCTTGTTGTGCTCGGCCCTGAGCGCCTGCCCAAGGTCGCGCGCACCGCCGGGCATTTGTTTGGTCGATTGCAGCGGTATGTCGCCAATGTCAAGGCAGACATCAATCGTGAAATGGAATTCTCCGAACTCGCCAAGATGAAGGAGGAGGTCACCTCGGCGGCAAAATCATTCGAGCAAACCGTCCAGGCGCACGCCAATGCGGTTGAAAGTGAAACACGCGCCGTTGAAAAGGCGGCGTCGGCGGATGCCGTATCCGCCACACCAACGGCGACATCTTTGCCAGCGGCAGTGCCGACACAAGCTGAATTGATCGCGCAACAGGAACACGGCTTGTTTGCCTCGGGTCACATTGATCCGCCGGGCGCCACGCCGGCAACGACGCCACGGCCGGCTGATGCTTCAACCCCAAGCTATGCGCCGGTGACATCCCAGCTGCAATCGTTTGATCTCGGCATCGAACCGCCGCGTCGCAACGTCTAGGCGCGATTGCCCATGTCTGAAAATCTTCAAGATACGTTTGTTTCGCACCTGGTCGAGCTGCGCAACCGGTTGGTGGTTTGTTTGATCGTTTTTGTCGTGATCCTGCTTCCGCTGGTGACGCCGCCATGGTTCATCGCCGGCAAGTTATACGATTTTCTTGCTGCGCCGATGATGGCTGCACTGCCGCAGGGATCCAAAATGATTGCCACCGGCGTGATCGCACCATTTTTTATTCCGCTCAAAATTGCCATGATGACTGCGTTTTTGATTGCGCTGCCGGTGATTTTGTACCAACTCTGGGCATTCATCGCGCCCGGTCTGTACAAACACGAAAAACGTTTTGTGCTGCCGCTGATTGTTTCGAGCACGTTATTGTTTTTTGTCGGTATGGCGTTTTGTTACTTTTTTGTGTTCAAGATGGTTTTTTCGTTTATCGCGCAACTCGCACCTTCAACCATCACCGTCGCACCCGATATCGAAAACTACTTCAGTTTTGTACTCGGCATGTTCATGGCATTTGGCATGGCGTTTGAAACGCCGGTGGTGGTGGTGGTGCTGGTCGCCACGCGTCTGGTGACGATTGAAACACTGGTTGAGGTGCGCCGCTACGTCATCGTCGGCGCGTTTGTGGTCGCTGCCGTTGTCACTCCGCCGGACGTCGCCTCGCAGTTGGCGCTGGCGATTCCACTGTGCATTTTGTACGAGATCGGCATTATCGCCGCACGATTTATCGACGTCTCCAGCCCGGCAGATGATACGACCGGGGCCAAAACAACCGAGTCAAACGCCGTATGAAAAAGCACCTGCTGATCCTTTTGCTGAGCCCTTTCTTTGTTGGATCGTTGATCCCCAATGCCTTTGGCTGGGGCGCCGAGGGGCATCGTATTACCGGTTTGATGGCTGAAGAAATGTTGACGCCAAAGGCGCGCATTGCCGTCAATCAATTGCTTGATGGTGGCTCGCTCGCTGATGCGGCGGTGTTTATGGATGTTTATCGTGAAGCGCTCAAGCGCGAGGTGCCCGGCTCGGAGCGCTGGCATTACAACAATATTCCGGTTTGCGGCGACCCGACCGGCGCGCCGATTTGCGCCGATGGCAATTGTGCGTCCGCGCAAATTCCCCGGCAATTTGCCATCCTCGCTGATCTCACCAAGACCGTGGAAGACCGGCGGCAAGCGCTGCGTTTTTTGGTGCATATGGTCGGCGACATTCACCAGCCGCTGCACGCGGCGGATGACAACGATCTGGGCGGCAATCGCAAACCGGTGATGATGCCCGGCGCGGAATTTCCGCGTAACTTGCACGCCGTATGGGATTCGGACATGGTCAAGATTGCAACACGCGGTTTGTCCGAGGCAAATGTTGCAAAGGACCTCATTTCAAACTACAAGAAAAATTTTGCCGGCTGGATGCGTGGCGATGTTTTGGCGTGGATGGCCGACTCATACGGCACCGCGAAACGGCTGGTATACGGCAAGTTACCGGTATTTTCCTGCGGCATGGTGGATGGCAAACCAACCGGCGTATTTGACGGCAAGCCGTGGCCGGAAACGCCTTACCTGTTGCCCAAGGAATATGTCGATGGCGCAGTCGGCGTAATGCCAATCTTGCTGGCACGCGCCGGGGCCCGCATTGGCGGAATGTTAAACGCCGCGCTGGATCCGGAAGGCGCGAAGCCGGCCATACAAGCGCCACCACCATCGCCACCAGCCGCGCCCGCGCCGCCGGCATTACCAAAAACAGACTCATTGCAAGAAGCGTTGCGGCGACCGCCGCCGGCGCAGCCGGATGCAAAGTAAAACACGAAACGCCCCCAATAACGGGCGTTTTGAGACATTTTTGCTCGAAGAAGAGCGCCCTACCTGGGGTTCTGTTTCCCGCCAAGTTGCCTGCAAGTTGGCACAGGCGCGGCGAAGTCGATACAATATTTTCTCTGCAGTGCGTGGCCGGCCCTTGATTCTTGCTTTCGTTTGGCCCCTTGCGCGGGTGTAGTTCAATGGTAGAACGGCAGCTTCCCAAGCTGCATACGAGGGTTCGATTCCCTTCACCCGCTCCAACATTTGGCATTTCGCGCCACACAATGTGCCGGGAACCATAACAAGTGCCTAAAACACCGTTTATGCCAGCAAAGGACACAAATCCCATTTATGGGTGCACACCTGAACGACAAAACGTAACCTATTGATTGGTCGTTACTTCTTCCCAGCAGGCAGTGCAGCTTCGCGAGATTTTTCCGCAGAGTCGCTTTTTCTCGGCGTCGAAATCACAGTTTCGTGTACATACGAATTTGGTCGTGTGTACATTATTCCGCGGGGCGCAATCGGCGCGGTTTGTACCTGCCTGAAGTACGCCGACATTTCCCGGCCGCGCAAGGTCAAGTTGTCAATTTTCAGCGTTTCTTCAACGCGGTTTTTCGAAGGGGCGACGCCGAGCATCGACAGCTCACCGACATACTGCAAGATCAGCGCGCGCCGGTTGGTATCACGCGCGGCATCCATTGCGCGGCGATTTGATCGTGCACGTTCGCTGAGAAGGCTGTATTCAGCGGGAAACCAATAGCGAATCGCAAATGTCGTGGTGCCAAGTTGCTTGGCAAACGTCGATACGTTGGGCGGCGGCTCGGCGTTCAACGCCAAGACGATGGCACGTGCAATTACATAGCGGTCATTGATATCAAGGTTTGATTTGCACGCTCGATTTATCAAAGGGCTGGCGATGGCAATGGCCGGCTTGAACAAGCCTAACCCGTCGATGCCAGGGGACGGCATTTCCTCATCATTCGCCGACAAGAGTTCGCTTGGCATCAGGTCAACGGCATGCGCCAGTCGCAAAAACTGCGGTAGGCTCGGCTTCTCATCGCGCCTGAGCCAGTTCTTACACATATTCATCGGCAGCCCTGTGCGCCGGTAGAAATTGGCCAGCCATCCACCGCCAACGACGCTGATGATATTTTTAAGGCGCGTAACGAACTGCGCGCGAAGATCGTGACCAGGATATTTGGCGCCAAACGAAAGGAGATTTTCAAGGGCATGGGATAACCAGCCGTCTCTGGTCTGCACCGGCATTTCTGCTGGTGAGATTATTTCTGATTGGATATCGACGCTGGTAAACAACGATTTTCGGCAAAACGCACAGTGGTGAACGGTCGGCAGTCGCGGGATGAAGGGCTGGGTTCGATCACAATGCGGGCACCGATCGACCATCTGGGTGCCGTGTATGGTGCACATCTTGTACAAAACGAATGACCAAACCAATGGCTGGTAGACAGGCCGTGACATTCGCAGTTCAGCAATCAAGCACTGTGGGCACCACTTGCGTCGCGTCGTCAGCAGCCCCGGCCCGTTGGCGGCAAGTAACGTGGCAAACGGTAGCAATGTCAGGCGTGTGATATCCGACCGACCGGTCAGGGCATTGAGCGTGTCGGCAAAAGATTGCGCATAAAAACCACCGCCGTTGATTGACAGTGCCGCTTGGTGGTTGAAGCCAGGCTGCTGGGTTGCCTGCAGCGATTGTGCGTGTCGAACGATTACCTCCCGAATCAGGGTGCGTACGTTAAGGCAATGCTCATTGGCAAGTCGGATCAAGTAGGAGTTCAGACCTTCCACCCGCCCCGTTCCCACGCCAATTGGCGCAATGTTATAGAGCACCGTCGGCGGCCTGACGACCGCCCGAGTGTCATCCAAATCGTCCATATCTGGCCAGCGTTCGACGCTACGCATGATAGGCACCGCCGACCGGGTCTCGCGTCGGCTTGCGCAGCCCGATGCGTCCACCTGCGCCCGTTTTTTGTCGGACGTTTGGCCGCTGCGCAGACGCTTGTTGTACTACCCTATCGGCGCCAAAGATCTGCAGTCGATCCTCGGCAAGCTTCGTTTCCAACTCGACGTCCGAGATGTCTGCCATCTTGGCTTCACCAAGGTATGCTTCACGCGTGAGCGTGTACACCTCTTTGTTGGACATGGCGTGTTCTTTCATTCGGTCAAAGGTAAATGCAACGCCATCTCGAAGTGTTGCCTCCAAGGTCCGCATCATCCAATCCTTCAAAATACCAATGCACCCTATCGATCCTGTTTGTATCTCGTCCAAATGTTTGGTCAGATCTGGCTTCCTATCAACGGGCAGACTGTTGACCAGGAATTCCAACGTCGAGCGGAATGCGCCCAGATCGTCCACGGACGTATTGTTGTAGCGTGGAAAGGTAATGATCCGACTGCGCCTGACGAGCTGGCCGCTGCCGTCCCGAATGCCGAGTAAGCCGTAGGTTCCCACCAATACAATGATCGTTTGCGTTTCTTCGGCAAGCGACTTGAGGTGTTCAAATTGGGCTTCCAGATCGGCTGCTGGCACCATCAGGAAATGGTGCGCCTCGTCGATAAATAACACCCGCACGTTACGGTCGCGCAAACACTGTTCCAATGCGCGTCGCAATGAGGCCGCCGTTTGCGCGTTCAGCGAAACCGCCTGTGCAAGTTCCGGGAAAAGCGCGAGTGAACGTGGCACAAATATCTTTTTGTCGGTCACCACGTCGCCTGCGGCGATCAACGTGCGGATACAGAAATCCTTCCAATCAAATTTGGTTTTGTTTGGCGGGACCGCCCTGCCAAACATGACCGGGATTTCGCCTCGCGCGGCACACTTGTCCTCATCAAAGTGCACTTTCAGCTTTTTGAGCATGGACCTGGTGACGGTCGTTTTGCCCACCCCGGTTGGCCCAGTCAACAGGACAATATTTGGTCCTGCCCGACTTAAGATCGCCTCCAATGCCAGCGACTGTGACGCGCTGATTGCCGGGTGCGCCGCGATACGCTTGCGGTATTCGTCGACTGCGAGAATTGCCGCGGGCGACAATGCTTTTGTCAATGGTTCATGGCTCATTTGAATTCACCATATTGCTGAACGTTCAGCCCTTCCCATTTGTTCGTCAGTGTTGACGGAAGGTGCGTCTTCCTGGGCCGCCCACGCGACCTTTGCGTTGTCGCTGTGGTGCCGGTCGATGGCGACACGACCCTGAGATGCGCTGGCAACATTGACGCTGAGGCGTCCGGATTTGCCATCCGCCATTCTTCATCCTTGCGACGCTGAATCATCGATTCCTCATCCTCGCCAACTTGTTTCATGAAATCGGCAATATTCCTGGCCGAGGTGGCTTGCCGGGTACCGGTGTTACCAGCGCGTTGCCGCATCTCATGCGTCAAGATTTCGATTTCCTTGGTCGAATGATGCATAAATTCGGCTGCATATTCAGAGCGCAATTGCGCCCACTTGCCGTTTACGTAAGCAAAGCCGATTGCGGCGTTCATCGGCTCATAGCGGACAGCAACTGTTGTGTTTTGAATTTTTGGGTCGCGCATCGCTGGACCCGTGTAGTACAGGTATTTGATCTTGACCCCACGCCCCGGGATCACCTTCGCGACACCCTTGCTGGTGGTGGGTAAACACAACATCCTAAAGTTTTCGTCATGCGCAATCAGGCGCGTCGCACGCTCGCCTGAGCGGATGGTGCCGGCGGTAAATGCCGTGGCCGGGTCGCAACCTAAGGCCGGATGTTCGTTTGCGTGGTACACCGCCGACAGGTATCGACCAAACCGGTCGGTGAACTCGCCCAAGTTCCATTCGGCACGATTCCTGGGGTCGTGTGTCGTACTCATTGAACGCGGTTCCTTCAGGGCCACATTGTTGCCGCGCAGACAATGGATAAATTGCTGGTTGTTGACGCCAAAGAAACGCTCAAGCACCGACCCAAATCGTGGCTTGGACTTGGCCCGAATGGTCTTGGTGGTCCGCATCGCCGCGACCAGTGTCTCGTAGTAAATCGACTCAAACTCGGCGCCGCTGTCGGAGACAATCATGTCTGGCATGCGCATATGACGTTTGACGCATTCGGCGATCACATTCATGCAACTGCGGTAACTCGGTGACTCGAAGCTAATCGACCATGCCAATACATAGCGGCTGTAGGCATCAAGCATCACGGTCAGCCACGGTTTGCGCGTGGTATCGGCCTGCCCGGCGGTGCGCAAGAAGATATCGAGCTGGGTATGATCAATATGTGCCACTTCAAATGGCCGCTCGCCGTGCTTCGGCGTGGCGCGATCCATTATTTGGAACGCTTCAAGATCGTATGCCGCCCGACTGCCTTGGTGGTTTTTCTTGACGGTGTGTCGATCGAGGGCATTGCAGGCAGCCCGGAAGGTACGAAAGCTGGGTGGCACCAAGCCAATGGCAGTACATTCGTTTGACAGTGTTCCCCAGGCGTTTCGCGTCGACAGGTTGTCCCGACGCTGCCCCCAGGCGACCGCGGCTGCCTCCATGCGGTCGACCACCGCAAGATCCATTTTGCGGCGCCGATTACCTTTTCGTTGCCGATGCGTAATCAGTTCAGCGAATCCACAGCCGTGCGTCGCCTCGCCACGTGCATAATGTCGCCGCCAGCGAGCAATGACTTTTTCTGACGGCGGTTTTTGTGTCCAGTAGTGGCGCACCTTGGCGTCGGTTTGGATGTCGATGGTGCCGGTCACCCAACGGTGGCGCCAGCGCGCATCCGCCAAATCGTCGGCGCTGGCACCGGTCAGAATCTCGTTTAGACGGGTATGCCAATGGTTGAGCCCGTCGGCGACGGAGGTCAGCAACTGCTCCTTGATCGCCAATTTCGCCTGTTCGAGGGTCAATTCACAAAATTGGCCATCGGCTTGGCGCATATTGATCTTGCCAAACCCAACGTTGACGATTTCAAAAAGCGCATCCTGCCACATGACTTTTTTGCCGACCTCAAGGCAAACCGGCCTGACATTCGACCATCCGGCCGCTGAGCCAGCCTGCGCCATGATCTGATATGCCGCTGATGATGCTTGATTCAGAAACACGCGCGCAAATTCAGGCTGCGACAAGCGTTGTTGGCTCAAATCAACGTATATGTCGCCATTGGCGATGAGCCGATAAATGTCCGCCGTTTCGGCAGCCGGCCGATCATTGACCAATTCATGCAGCAAAATCATCGGCTGCGTCGCCAGTCGTGCCAAAACGGTCAATCGAAGCGCCGGGTCTACCTGAGTGCCATCCTCAGACAGAAAGTCGGACAAAAACTTGAGGTTGAGGAAAGCCAGCTGATCGGTTTCATGCGACGAACGCACCTTAAAGCCCAGCCCGTAGCGGGCGGCGTAGTCCTCGCCGGCGGCACAACGCCACGCGCCCGTTTCGTCGCGCTGGTACAGATCCCGGTCTTCTTCCAGGTGTTTAAGCAGCCATTGCTCAGTCTTGCACTCAACCCAACCCGTAAATTTGTCCTGCAGGACAAAGAAGTCTGGTGTGATGTTGCGTGCGGATTTACGCCCAAGGACATCGGTGTAGGTGATTTGGATGCGCGGCGGCTGGTCGTAGAACTCGTGGGTCTCATCGTCGTGGTCCCAGATATAAACCGCTGGCAATTCGTTTCGCAGACTCTCACTTTGAATCGTCACGCCCATCTTGCGGCTGGGATAGCGTGACGCAGAACTGAGCGGCGTGCTGTTGGTCCGCCTGGACGGCTCCGAGGCGCGAATATGTTCGACAACAGCACGGCCGTTTTTAGGGATGTTGCGTTGCTCAAAGTAGGCATTGAGCGATATTGCGTTAAACATGTCTTTCTCCATTGGTTTTGATTCAACCCACCAAATTCAGACGCGCTGGGGTTTTTTGGGGCAAAACGGCCCCGTGGCGATTGACAACAATCGCTTTCCCACTACAATGGAGTTCTAGGGCTTCCAAATCCTATCGCTCCAATGATTCGGCTCAGTGTTGACGCACTGGGCCGTTTTTATTTGCGCGTTCGACTTTCTCTTGGCGGGCATCTCCTGCTTGGGTTGTCACCCCAGCAATCGCTGGGGCGCCGTACGGCTGGTACGAATCAAAATCATCTCAAAAGCGCAAAAACGCGCAAATCCGTATCTTTGCACGCTGTTTTATTACCCACCGTGTCCAGCAGGATTTGACATTGGCGGGATTTGTGGGTGTCTACCATACTCGCTAGGATTGGCGGTTGTCAAACCGGTTTTCGTCGGCAATTAATGTGCCGAGTTCTTTGCTCATGGTATATTCATTTAAATACCTATTTATTTGACCCGCTCCCAAATGTCGCCACCCCGCGGACGCCCAAAGAAGACCAGCCTCGAACGGGTTCAGACCGTTGTCTGGTGTCGGGCCGTGATTGGTGAGTCAGGGCTCACGCCATACGCGTTGGAAAAGAAGTTTTCTTGGCCGGGAACGCAGGAGACGTTTCGACAAACGTCGCTGTGGAAGAAGTATTTGAACGGCACGGCGACCCCTGGGAAGTCAGCCAGCACGTTGGGGCTGATCGAGCGGGTTGACGAACAATATCCGGAGACGGCCCGCATTTTTTATCATCCGCTTTGGCGGGCGCTGGATCCGGCTGTGCTGACCCATATTGAACTGCGCGCGCTATTTTTGGCGTTGCCGATGGTGTATCAGGACGTCGTCTTTGTTGCGCCGGGCTGGAATCGGTTCTGGCGAAAGCCGAGACGTGACGCTAGTGAAGTGGATGAAATAGCTCACCCTTCGTTCATCGACCAATTGGCCTATGTTGCCTGCCTCTTGCGAGAAGCGGAAATTGTGCAGGATGCACGCGGGCACAGCGATTATTTGGTGATGCTTTTTCGTCTAATGAAGGATGACACCCGGCAGGATCGACTCATGAGCGGCGTCACTGGTCAATTGGCCGCCGAATTGGCCATCCGTTGGCGGGAGACGATTTACCCGCGTGAGGGGCGGTCGGCGAAAGTCGCTGTTTTCAAAGCCGGCGTGGCCGGTCAGGTCGAGCTTTCAATCGTGGATTGCGCCAAAATGGCATAGCTTGGCTTGTCGATAGTTTGGCCTGATTACCATCATTGATAATCGTACGACGCTCAGCCGGCCAATTGAGTATCGGAACCATCAGCCCCAAAAACACAGGGAGCAACATGGAATACAAAACGCAATCCATTCAGCTGCAAAAGGTCTATCTCGATAACAATAATCCGAGGCATGACCCAATCGACAATGAACTTGACCTCATTGCTAACTTGGTTACCAAGGAAAAGATAAAAAGCCTAGCTCGCGATATTGCAAAAAATGGTGCCAGCCCGTTAGAACGGCTTGCTGTGATTCCCCACCCAACAACCAAGAGCGTTTACATTGCCGTAGAGGGGAATCGAAGAGTATGCGCTCTCAAATTGCTGCAAGATCCTGACAAAGCGCCAGCCGACTCTCACAGAAAAATTTTTCGTGAGTTGGCAGCTTCAAGGATTGAAAAAATAACGACAATTGACGCCGTGATTTTCCCTGACAGAAAATCCGCCAGGCATTGGCTTGCCCTCCGCCACGAAGGCGAGCTCGATGGGGTAGGAACGCGGCAATGGAGGGCACCACAAGTCGAGAGATTTAATCGCACAGGTGGGGAGATAACAAATCCGAACAAACAGGCCGCCCTACTCCTCGAGTACGCGTTAGCAAGAGGCCTTATTGATCGTAATCAGCATGACGATATTAGTATTACAACCTTGACACGTTTTCTGAGCAATCCAATTTTTCGGGACACCATTGGCTTGTCAACAAATAACGATCTACAAGTATCTGTCCCGCAGCAAGAATTCGATAGTGTTGCCGCTAGATTTCTAGGAGACGCTTACTCTGGCTCAGGCAGCGGCGTACATTCACGAACAAGTAAAACCGAACGAGAAGACTATGCCCGCAAACTTAGGGGGCAAGGAGCGGCACCAAAATCGCGGCTCGGAGAGGCCATACGCCTAAACCCAAATGCGGGCAGCGGTAGCGGAGGGGCATACGCCGGCCCCAAGAAACGACGCAACAATAAGAGCCCCGACGAAAGGTCTACTGTTATCCCATCGGCGTTTTCAGTCCAAATTCGCGACAAGTTGCTAAAGCGGCTCTACGATGAGTTAAGGACTCTGGATGCACGTGAATATTCCTTTGCCGCAGCGTACCTCGTACGCGCCATGATAGAACAGGCCGCAAAGCTCTTTTGCAAGAAAAAAGGGATAGCGACTAACGCCGACCTACATATTATTATCGAGCGGTGTGCCAATAGATTAGCCAGCGACGGCGTCGAAGCGAGGCAGCTCAAGCCGTTGAGAGTTATGGCGAGCGACAAAGACAGTCGAATGTCGCCCGACACGCTCGGCGCATACGTTCATGGAGGGATGATACCTAACAGCGTCGAGCTTGTGAGGTTCTGGGATTCAATTCAGAGCTGCTTGGTGCTCTTGATCGAACGACATCAATAAAGTTCTGGCCAAATTGACTTCGAATCACTATTATTCTGATAATTGTTGCCTACTAGACACTCCAAAATGCCAACGACAGACTCGCCATTGCGCTATCCAGGAGGAAAAAGCCAACTCGCACCCTTGGTGGTTGAAATTCTCCGAGAGAATAATCTGCTGTATGGAGATTACGTAGAGGTCTTTGCTGGGGGCGCGGGAATTGCGTGGACCTTATTGCTGAATAGTTACGTTTCCCATGTCCACATCAACGATTTGGATCCGGCGATCCATGCTTTTTGGTCATGCGTTTTAAACAAGACGGACGATCTCTGCGCGCGAATAGATTCGATTGATATCACGATCGCGGAATGGCAAGAGCAAAAAGTGTTCCAAGACGCGAAACGTGTAAGCATCCTAGACCTAGGGTTTTCCACATTTTTTTTGAACAGGACGAATCGCTCTGGAATTATTCGCGGCGGTGTTATCGGAGGAATTGAACAAAGTGGCAACTATCAACTTGACTGCCGCTTCAATCGAAAAGATCTGATTCGCAAAATTCGGCGAATTGCATTACACCGCGATCAAATTACATTGTACAAACTTGATGCGATTGATTTCATCAAAAATGTGATCCCCGACCTTCCCTCAAAAACTTTGGTAAATCTTGACCCACCCTACTACGTTAAGGGGCCAGGACTTTACAAAAATCATTTCACCCCACAAGACCATATAGATCTTGCACGAGCGGTTCGCAAGATAAAACCATATTGGATGGTGACTTATGACGACGTGTCGGAAACCCGCGCGCTGTACAACAAGTTCCCTTCGTTCAATCAAGAGTTGAATTACTCGGCGCAGGAAAAGCGGGTCGGTACGGAATTGATGGTTCTTGACCCTCGTCTGGACATACCATCTCAGCTTAAAAAGCAACAACGGCGAGAAACGCGGCAGGGCCAACACCGCTAATAATCTAGCACCCCTTGAATTGGGAGCGGCGAGAGAGTCAACCGAATACGCACGCCAGTTTTTTTTCGGCTAACGTGCCACTTGCCAACAAATTCACCTGTGAACTCAGCGTTACCGCGATAGAGCGTTAATCGTACTTCTGTTTGTTTGGAAACATCGCGATTGAGTACTGCCGGCACCTCAATCTCCAAAAGCTTTTCCTTGCCGGCATCTCTTTCACGCTCATCCTGATGGGTTTGCGCATCCAAAACCATTCGCGTATGGCCTGGCCGTCGAAGACCATCTAACGGCAATGTCTCTGTGAGCGTGATCGTTTGCTTTTTAGTTGGGTCGGCTACCTCAATTGCCAATGCTGGATTGAGACTTTGGGGATTCGCGGTCTCAAGAAGAACCTTGCCCTGGTCGAATCCTCCGCGCTTGAGACGCTTTTGCTTTTTTTCCAGTTGAACAGCTTTAATTCCCACACCTAGGTGACTGGCTATTGCATGAACGACCTCGAGAATATCGGCGAGCTCTGCAACTGTTTCGCTAGTGGAAGATGCGTCCAACGCTTCATAGGCTTCTTCGATCAATTTGGCTTTCAGGGCGAATATTAAATCGTCTCCTGAAAGCTGGGCCTGAACAACACGCTCACCCTTCTTTTCGATGTCTTCAGGGATTTTGTCCCGGACTACCTTGTTGAACGCAGTTGCCTCGTCTTTGATTCCATACAGATCGAACACCTCGACCTTGCAGCCCGCCTTCTGCAGGATGTAGAAAACGTGCGACAGCACGCCGCCATGCAGTTCAATTACGGTATCGTTGGAAAGTGCAAATTCACTTAGCTCATCGAGAAAACTTTTGCTTCGAATCAGCTCCGGGTCTTTTGGCAATACACGAATTCTCTTGATTCGCACCCTTGCGTCAGCATCCGCCTGCTTTAGTCCGGTCCAGTCGGTCAAATACTGCAGCTCAAAAATTGCGGCGTCCGCCCTCTTAAAGCGTGGGGCACCCTTCAGTACGCTTCTATCGAGTTCAGATTTCTCATGAAACCATGGAAGGATGGAATTTTCACAAACATCGGGATGCACCCCGACAAACCACATGACGTTGACCGGTTCGCCAACTTGTACCGCAATTCGGCGACTGGTAATCGCAATTTCTTGCAACAGTTTTTCACTTGCAATGGTTTTTGCCCACCTCTTTTTCTCGGCCGCTTTGAATGTGACCCAATTGCCGGCCTCATCCGGCGCGACAAATAACTCTTTGTATCGAAGCCGTTTTGAAATAGCGAAGCGCTCCGGGCTTGCTGCCGCTGTGTCCACATCCTGATGCCCCGTATCCAACTCGTAGACGTCATGTGGATACCAATACATCCCTTCAGGAATTCCCCAAAGTGCTTCAATACGAACCGCCTTGCGTACAGGGTCGGCCATGCACCAGGCGGAAGCGACAGCAGGCACAAAGTGATGGCAGATTAAAACAATATTGTCTTTGTGCTCTTTGAGAGGCTCAAGTTTCTGTGACAGGTCCCTACTGAGCCAATGAAATGCGACTTCGACATCGCGCAATTCATCACTACGCGGCAGCATCTGCTTCAATTCCGGAGGTATATCTATGCCATCCGTTCTAACTACCAATGGGCGCCCGGTTAGAAGAGTCAAATCTGCCACCAATTCTGGCGTTCGCTCTCCGGCAAGCAAAACCGCAATGAGGTCTTTGTCGTCCAATACATAAAACGATGGTGGTTTGTAGCCGAGTCCAAAGTAGCGCTTGGCATTGCCAAGCTTTCGGTACTTTTCGAAATCCTGACTGTTTGCCAATCGAAATGCCTTCAAACCAGCCGCTTGAATTGAAGAGGCGCCTTTTGGCAATAGTTGCGTTGGATCGACGCCTTCACCCGGAATACACGGATCGGCCTGCACCAACCAAAGAGTGCTTCCGTCCCATACCCACTCAAAATGCAACCGCAATTTCAAGTCAGTTGCCCAGCGAGCTGGCAGTTGTGCGGTGTCATCTATTTGAATACGTGATTTGCAGCTGAGTGGCGCGGGCTTCTTGGGGTCGCCTTGCCGCCACTTTCTCACAGCGACTGTAATGGGGTCGTCGATCCGGAGGCCCATGTCACTTATTTCGAACTCGAGAAGCCAATCTCGTTTGGCTTCGGAAATGCGACGTTCATTCGATAAGTGGCCGCAGCACGTTGGCTGTACCAAACGTTGCACAATCCAATGAACAGGATTCACCGATGACTGAGTTTGCTGTACACATCGCCGAACGGTATTGACCACTTCGGAGGCAGTTGTGCGCTCGCTTACGAGGCTTCCGCGATCGGCAATAGATTCGCCACTTGCGCTTGATCTTACAATCCAGTCGGTATCGCTTTGCACACTTGCTAGATCAGCGGCACTTCGTATATGGCGAAGTAACCGCTGTCGTTCACTTTCGCTTTCCAGCTGTGATGCTGCGTTAGCAGAAACCACAAAAAATTCAGGCACCCAAGGTGCCGGAATCGATAGCAGGCCAAACGCCTTGTCGCCCACTAACTCTTTCGTGACACCGGTCTCCGAAAGCGTCATGCCACCTGTTCGATCTACCAAAACTACAGACCTATTGGGGCCGAGTTCCATAGATATGAGCAGGCGCCTTAGTTATTGGCTATTTTGAAGTACTGCCACGAGACGACGTGCCAAATACAACATTAGCGATATCTTGCATTTTCGCGAGCGCTGAATCCGCGAAATATCCCGTAACAAAACCAATTCCAACTGTTACAGAGAAAACATTGCCTTGCGGTTTAATGCTATAGGTCAGCCCTAAGAGCCCGCCATCGACCATGATGCCCACCATTACAGCAAGCATTGCGGATAGCCATGGTGAAAATACGCGCCAAACCCAACGATCCTCACTCCAATATCCATGGGCAATCACTCGATAAAGGAATTTCAGGGCAAATAAAGTACCGCCTACTAGTCCTCCGATGCCGAATGACAAGATGCGCCTGAATGCATCCTCATGACCTTGGAATGTTGAGCCGAAAAAAAGGAGGTCAAGCTTGCCGTGAAAAACCCAAATAACTAGATAAGCAGACCAGAGCAACACCATTCCCAAGTAAAGTGCTTCTACCGCGATTTGCACTCGTACCAATGTATCTTTGTATCGGGTCTCATGGTTACCAGTCGTTCGCCCGTCAGTTGTAATCCCTTCGGGCGAGACAAGTGGTACGTTACTATTTGGCGGCTGCGCAGAGCCTGGATGCGTAGCAGCCATGATTCATTCAAACTAAGCGTGCGCCTGAAGCAATGACTCTTTTAGTTTGCTAGCTGTAGCAGCAGATAGCTCTTCAAATTGGTTGGTCTTGTAATCGAAAAACTCTGGCAAACCGACTGATTTGGCAATGACGCGTCGGAAAAATTGCGACTCAGGCTTGCTAAGTCGATGCATTACACCGATTGTCTGCTGCTCCTTGTACTCATCTGCACAGTACAAATATTCAGATCGACCAGCATGAAAATCGACATCGCCGATCAAACTGGTCTGCCATCCTTCAAGTTGTTGCGACGACGCAAGCTTTTCAATACTTTTTGAAAATGGCACAACGTGCAAATGAGCATGATTTGTCCCGCACGCGGTCGATGACCCCTCGCATTGCGCACCATGTTCAAATATTACCGGCCGACCAAATTCCCTCGATACAGATTGAATTACTGTGCCAAGAAAATCATGGAACCCAGCTTCCGAATATTGCGCAGCTAGATTAAGTTCATGAGCTTTGGTGCAAACCAAGGTCCAACCCGGAACAAAGCCGCCAATAGAACTTATCGCGAAATAGCGCTCATCTTCCAAAACGATTTGATCAACGGCTCTAGCCCCGCTACCCCTAGAAGGCGAGACAATTCCGCAAAATTTACAGTTAGCCATGGTTAAATCTTTCCCACATAATATTGGACGTTTTTCCATTATAGCGTTCTCTGCACCTGTAGGCACCTTGATTCTTGGCGCGAACATGTAGTGTGAATGACGGCGAAAGTAACCTACCTGCGCAGGTGGGTTTTTGCGGAAATGTCAGCAGTTGCTGGTAAACCGGGTTAAGCCGGTAGCCGTAAGAAGCGGTTGTCAGGCTCGGTTATGCCTCATGGAAAACACGACCGCCCATTGTTCCCAGAACGATAGCCAGTCTCGGCCGGTCTCCGCCCGGAAATACCAAATCCCCCAGAAAACCAGCACGCTGGACGCGATCATCACGGACTCCCGCGCTATATCCAGGTGTGCGCCGCCGAAAAAATGCAGCCAGCCCCGTCCGCAGAAGGATGAGGCACATGAGCACGGCCGTCGAATAGGAACTGCACGATCAGATTGAAGTTCATGCTGACTCCCTGTTTGCGTTAAGCGGTTTGGTGATCCTGCGATACCATTTTGCGCCATTCCCCAATTGCCGATGCTCGACGATGGCAATCGCATTTCGGCTCCGCATGGGTGTTGAAGCGAATACCCGCAGCCGGCCCTTGAAGAAGATCGAAGTAGTAACGCACTCCCCTAGGTTCGGCGGTGTTGGATAGTTGCTTCACGAGTGCGGCGACCATCAGTGCCGCACTCGCGCAGGACACGAATGGCGCGGACGGCGAGATCGTGACCTCTTGAGCAGTCAGCGCCTGCGCACGGACCTTCGAGACAAGCGAGCACACCGCCTTGCCAAGATGCTCGCGGAGTACCTCTTGCTTATCGGCCGGCGCAGATTCAATGTCCTGCTCCGAAACCACAGCGCCGTTTTCGTTGATCCGCTGGACAGAAAGCCCGGTTAACGCGGCGCTTGAAACGTCTGCAGCAACGCCGGGCGGCTTGGGGAACAAGCACTTCACGCAGGCGCCGGGCTGGCCCCAAACGAATTTGGCGGCCTGGGCTTCCACCTCCCCCGTCGCGCCATCGATCAGGCAGGTAGGCCACACCGATTGCGCGTCCCATCTGGCCTCGATATTGTCCAGGCCCGCCAGCATGAAGTGCGGATGCGGGAGCGCATCCCCGATTTTCTTGCGGATGCTATCAATCTCGTCGTGTAAGGGGTGCGAAATCAGCTGGTCCGGGCGGGCGATGCGAGCGCTAATCCAGTCCGCTTTCCATTCGCCGATGCCGCTGGCATTTAGCAGCACGCTGGTGTTTTGGTTCTCGTCGCCGAATCGCTGCTTGTCTACGCACCACACCGTGCCGAACAACGGCAGTTGGCTGAACAGCAGGGCAACCCCGTTGCCGATCGCCCCAAGGCCGACCAGCCACGTTGGCGGCAGGTCCAAGCGGCTCGGCAACGAAGGTCCCGGGTCGGTGTCCCCCACTTCCAGCGTCATCAGCGAGAAAGCCAGCTTATCCAACATCGGCCCACGCTCCGGGTACACCTGCAACAGGCGCTTGAACACCTCGGTGACGCCCATGCTAGCCGCAAAAAGCGCGGCGACGGGGTTGTCCTTGGTAGGCGAAGCTTCCGGCGGCAGGGGCCCCACTGTGCTGGCCCAGGCGACCCAGCCGTTGGAACTGATCGCGGTCCAAGGCCGGCCGGGATGCACCTGGAAGCCGATGTTGAGCACCGCATCGAAGCCGCGATCATCCGGTGCCGCGGCGCAGTGCTGGACCGGGAAGGCGAACTGGATTTCCTCGGCCAGCGCCATGGCCTCATCACGTAGCGCTCCGCACTCGGGTGGCACGTAGAGGTAAACCTGTCGGCACACCCGCACGATCATGCGAATGCTGTCCAGCAAGCACCAGCGGCCGTTCGGTGTGTTCAGCACGCTGGCCTCACCGGTGATCAGAACAACCTTGTCCTGGAACCGGTGAGCGTCCTTTGCGGAGGACGCTAAGTTTGCGGCTACGCCATCAGTACGACTAAAGGCATCGGGTTTGATATCCATTTATCCCTCCAACGTGGTGATCGGCGCGCGTAGTGTCGGCGATATCGACAACGCGACCTGCGCTTGAACTGGGGTAAGGCGGTGAAATACGCCCGCGGTGTCGCATACGTGAACACCGCAGTCAGGCCAGGTCGTGCGGGGATCCTGGGCATAGTGCGGCGCTACCACCGACAGGTAGTGGGGGGTCGAGATTCCGTCCTCCCGGTCAACCCACGACAGGTCCACGAAATTACCGGGGTGGGAATGGATCTGGCCAACTAGGTACGCGCCCTCCTTTTCCGCGATCAGGTCCACCTGATACAGGACATGGGACGGAATGTTGATCAATCCAGGGCGGCGTTCAACATCGGGCCCGCGCAGCGAAACGAGTCGCGTGATTTCCGCGACCCCATCCTGCTCGCGCCCCAACCACATGACGATACCTTCGCAGCCTCGGGCACCATCCGGGGCCATGGCAGTGATTGAATCGGCGAGCACGTTGGACGGTATCAGCCAGCGGTTTGCGGTTGCGAAGTGGCTCATGGCTTGAACCTCCCGTGATGCCGGTAGTCCAGTGAGTCCTGCAGCATGGCGACGCACTCCAGCAAAAGGTTCACGCCGTCCGGGCAACGCGTGCGCGCATCGGTCGCCCATTCCGGATGCAGACCATGGCCTTCGCTGGTCCAGTGCACGCAGCTGTCGAAGGAACCGGGGCGGAACCCATCGCATGCCGGCCAGGCGCGGGGATCATCGGTGCGGCCGTCCGCTGTGAGGAATTTTAGGGACGGCCAACGGCCCGGGTACGAAACCCACATCAGGCGTGCCCTGTATACCTCTTGTTGTTCGGATTGGGGAGACAAGGTGACGACAACCTCGAGCGGGTTGCCCCGCTCGAGGGTCCAACGAGCTGCATCGGATGCCGACCTTGCTTCCTCGATATCGTCGTCCAGCAAATGACCATCAAGGATTGTTGCCATTACATCACCCAGCCCTGGATGATGACCTTGACCAGCGCGAGCTTAAGCTTGTGCTGGTCGCCGGCCACCGCCCCCAACGTCTGGGTCAGGTCGGTAAGCTTCACGCCATCGTGGAACAGGTCATACGAGGTCGTGGTGCCGTCCGGGTTGGGAGTCTCCTTCACATTGAAGGCGTCCATCGCACGCTGGCGCAAGGCGCCAACGGTTTCCTGCAGGCTGGCGTGCGGGTCAACGAACGGCTCTTTGGCCGACGGGAAGCGGACCTGGACGTTGATGGTGGTCACATGACCGAACTGGCCGGCCCCTACTGCTGCGGATATTGCTGACATAATGAAACCTCATAAGGAAAAGTGATTTGCCTGTCGTATTGCTAGAGGTGGCACTTGTCCGAGCTTGACAGCGGTGACGGCTACAGCCAGAATCCGCGGTTCTCACACCAGCGAGGCTTCGGCTTCGTCACCGCGGGCACGCTACGGCGTGCCCGTTTCTATTTTTTATCTGTCATACCTCGCCGCCTTCTTAGTAGTTGTTTTCGATCATTGCGGCCCAACGTCATAAGGTGGATCATATCATACCAGAAAAGAGATTTATATCACCCAATTTATGTTTGCTACAATAACATGCTTGACCTAGCCTGCCCCCTGTCGCATACTGCCCTCGGAGGCAGCTATGGATGACGACACCGCCCTTTATCTACTTGTTGGCGAACGTCTACGAGAGGCGCGTGCCCGCACCCCTGATAAGGTGACCCAAGAGGGACTCGCCACAGCGGTCGGGCTGGAGCGGAGTTCAGTGACAAATATCGAAGCGGGCCGTCAAAAGGCCCCGTTGCATGTTCTGTATGCCCTTGCGCGCGAGCTGCGCGTGGAGCTAGCTACGCTGGTCCCGACATCTGAGGAACTTGTGGCATATAAGCCTGACAAGGAAGTCGATATCGGGGGCAACGCCCGAGTTGTTCCCGCCAGCGTGGCAGCAATCGTCAGCCGTCAATCCTGACAGCTGAATAAGTGAAATGAGATAACTATGAATGCGACAACAACGACGGCGTCGTTGGCCGAGACGCTATTGCTTCAATTCGACCTGTTCGCACGTCCCGTTAACGTTGAAGCACTTGCTGCAAAGCTCGATATCCCAATTCAGCGGCAGCACCTGGACGACGACGTTTCTGGCTTTTTGTTTGTGAAAGATAAAAAGCCCATCATTTTTGTGAATTCATCGCACCATGTGAATCGCCAAAGATTCACCGTAGCCCACGAAATTGGGCATCACCAGCTCCACCATTTGCCGTCTGAGAAATCAGAGAATCTGTATGTCGATCGTAGTTTTTATCGCTCAAATGACAGCGCAAATAAGAGCGGGGCTGATGCGAAAATGGAAAAGGAGGCGAACACATTTGCGGCCGAGTTACTTATGCCGGCCAACTTGGTTCGCACTTATGCAAAGTCCGCGGGCATTATTTTTGGCGACCCTGCAAAAATGCCCGACATCGATGTCTATCGCCTTGCCATGGCCTTTGCTGTTAGCGACATGACCATGGAAATTCGGTGTCGGGAACTTGCGGAAGCAAGTTAGCGGCTGGCAAGCAGCTTTCATCGGCGCGCTAATTTTCAAATGCGGCGCCCGATCGCTTGTGAAAGTGCTTCATCGGTAGCCGTGAGATTGAACATTTTCGCGTAGCCAAATTGTTGGCAGTGAACGGGGGATAGCGTTTCCCTATTCAGCAACAGTGTGGCAATCCTGATCAATACACCGATCGAGCGATCGTTGTTGCGCCGGACCCATTCTGGTCTCCTTTGCTCAACAATGTTGTCCATGGTTTCGACCATGTACTGATTGATTTCCGTGCTGTGATTTACGATCCTAAGTTGCTGGTCCAGGCCTAGCGCCTTAGATAGATCCACCGCCACGATGCCGCGCAAGCGCATAGCTGGTGATGCCTTCCTGCGGCGTTCAATTTGCTTGCATGCCTCATGTACACGGGGGTCAATTTTGTCAGGTACGCTAGGGCGCTTGCACTCAACAACGATGTTTCTGCCCTCGGCTACAAATTTGAAATCAGCAGGCAGCAATGATTGGGGCACGAAGCCATTGCGCAACAGGTGTGCCGCAGTCTGGAGCTCGAATGCAATGTTGCGTGAAAACACCGAGTTACTATCCTCACCAGATGAGAATTCCGGCCCTCCCGTGAAATCCTTGAGCTTGTTCAGGACCTCCAGATTTTCCAGACCGTGTAGAGCATCGTAAATACTGAGAATTTCACCCACCTCGAAATACAGTGCGAAGTGCCCCCTCATGAGGGCCGCGCGATCAGTATCGCTCAGCTGTCCCAGTCGATCCATGATGTCCCCTGATTCGATTTCGCGCACCAGCGCGGTCATGGCAGCGTGATATTTCGCTATTCGCGTGCTGCTAACGCGAATGCCGAATCCTGCCAGCCATTCAACGGCTTGGCCCAAGCGCTCAGCGACTTCCTGGAACGAGACGCGGCTGCTGGTAGTTTTCATGAAACCGATTTGACGTCGGCGACTTGATGTCCAGCCGGAGATGAATCGCAGCGCTCAGCCGGGCCGTTGCCGTAATGCCTGGTGTTTGACCAGGCGCTCACCACGTACCAGCCTGGCATAGGTTGACATTGATCCGTATGCCAAGGGCGCACAGAACGTGATCGATGCAGCCAATATGACCATGCAATCGGCAATCGTTCCCTGCATCAATTGAGTAAAGGCGAGTTGGGTCAATATTCAATCGGCAGGTGGTGCGGACGCTTGAGCTCACATTGCCATAGCTATCGATATTGGCAAGTGGTGTGTTTGAGATGGTCGTGATGGTGGGCGCAGCGGATTGAATAGCCGCGATCCTTGGACAATGAAACTCGTTTACGAGCGCGGCGTTTGAGGCATAAATGGCTGGAACGGTAGATGGACCGGGCGGTTTGTGATTTTCACTTTTGGTGATGATGCGCGATACGCAACATGATGCTATGTTGCTAGCCCCTGTTGCGTCCTGATGCCCCGCAAACCACAGTCAACCATCTAGTTCGCTGTCGTCGTCAGGTGCAGTTGGTCGTTCCTGCGAAATCCAGTGGCCATTCTCATCAAAGTGTGACTGCAGTCTTGAAATTTCTGCAGAGAGCATTGTTTCCAATGATGCCCAACTGGTTCTGATTTTGCGAAAGTCGGGATACCAACACTCAACTCGCTCGGTAATACGATCTAAACAGATTCGAGAACCATCCCAAAAATATCCCCCGATGATGAACTTAGATTGCGACAAATGGTTAGGTCGTTCAAACGTATTTGAGTATGCAACCGAATGGGGAACTCGTGGCGCGCCGGGGGAGCGGTCAATGCGTAGGCGTTGCCCATAGAAACTAAGGTGATTCGAAAATAAATTGAGCCCATTAGCTACCAGTAATAACTCTCTGTATTGGCTAGGAACAAGCATCCCCATTTCCCGCTCAAGTGAGTCAATTTCCGTATTTTGCAACGGTGGGTGAACGACGTGATACCACGCTTCAGATCCTCGTTCTGGTACTGAGCAAAGCAGGATGACGCCATTGCTTTCCGTCCGGCGATCTTTGTAAGGCGCATTAATAATCTGCGCCAAGATTTGCGTGATGTTCATGTTCTATCTGTTCAACAATGGGCCAATGGTTACATTCTGCCAGTTGTTTCCATGCATGTTGAAGTGCTGCGCACGCGGCGTAAACTGAATATTGTTGGGATTCCCAGCCAACTCTGGGAAGGCGCGGGCGCTGTTGATGTGATGTCCCTGATAACCACTCACCTTGCCAGTACGCAGCAATTCGTTGGTCTGAGAGAATGACCAGTTCACGGTTCCCTCACCCCCTCGTCGAACAAGAGAAGCCTCATCACGCCACGCCTGGTCGATTGCGCGATTGCGCGCATTCGTAAGCAATCTTTCATAAGTCTGTTCAAGGCGTGTTACGTCGCTTTGCTGTGTCCTATAGGATGTACTTGATACAACTTCGTCGCGGAAACTTGGCTCAATTCGGCGAATGCCTTCTAAGCGTAGCGCGTACATGTCTTCCACAAGCCGCTCAGTCATGCTTGACGGCCCCGAAGCTCGATTTCTACTGCCTCCCTTCGAGTTCAACAAATACCCAAACGCCCCCGTAAACGCGCCATTCGCGAACTTACCGCCGGCAACCTCTGCGCCGATGCCTCCCGCCGCAATACTCGCTGCCAAGCCTTTACCAAAGTTGTCACCAACGAGCGGGCCGACGAATGCACTGAAGCCCGCACTGGCTGCACCCGGCGCGCATCCACCTCCCTGTACGCCAGACATCACGCAGCCTACGAGTGCGTGCGCAGCGATGCGCGTGAAGTGAACGCTATCGAGGAAGGCTTCGCCACCATGCCCGAGCACGCCGCCAATCTCTTGCATTGCCCCTGCTGAGATCGCCCCAACAATCGCACTCTGGATATTCCCACCCGCAATTCCACCTGCCGCAAAGCCGGCCACGGCCGAGCTCAGCACGGCACTTGAGGTTACACCCGTGCCGCTGCCAATAATTCCCGACAAACTCCAGTTACCCGGCCCGAGCAGCCAAGTCGCTGTAATCGCGCCGACCGCACCTCGCACTTCCGTCCACGTGCTATACCCACTCGGATCGGTATACGCCAACGGGTTGTTGAGCACATAGCTGTAGCGATTAAAGTTCTGCCCGTTGTAGGGCTCACTGATGATCGGGTCCGGCTGCAGGAAGCGACCGATCATCGGGTCGTAAATGCGGCCATTCATGTGGATCAGGCCAATCTCGTCTTGATGCTGGTGGCCGGTGTAGCCGCGTGGGCTTACGTAGCTGTCAAGATCGGTTGCGCTCAGGCTGGCGGTGAAGCTGTTGGGGGCGTTGGTGGCGGTGGTTTTTCTGCGGAGGCCCCAGGTGTCAAAGCCGAGTGCGGTCAGGTTGGCCGTGGCCGTGCTGTTGGCGTTGGCATCAAACTCGGCCAGCGGGCTGCCCAAGTGATCCTTGAACCAGTAGCGGCTGCTGGTATTGCTG
>JANMNT010000188.1:0-3364 GCA_031368465.1 Burkholderiales bacterium | reverse complement strand
GCATAGGCAAAATGGGTGGTTGCCGAAAGACCGCCAAATGACCCCAAACCCAACAGGCTGACATTGGAGGGTGTGGTCCAGCGACCGATGGAAATCAACGTCCCATTGCCGACATCGAATGTATTTGCATCGGCGATGGTGCCACCGGTGATGGTTGCCGTTGCGCCTGACCCGCCGGCGACCGAGCTAAACGCACGCAAGCCACCGTTTGCCAGCGTGGTGCCTGCCGGCAGGGCCTGGCCGGAATATGTGGTGGAACCACCGGCGAGCACGATGTCACGCAGGCCCAATGGGTCCGGCACCGCCACCACCACCGGCACAATATTGGTATTGATTGTGGGTGGGGTGACACCGGTTGCGCCGCCGGTCGTCCCACCGCCGGTGCCTGTTGTCGACTGGGGATTGCTGACCGCAACTGCCGGCGGCGCAGCAACGGGCGTCGGCTCGACCGCCGCTTTTGCCGTCTCTTTGCCGACCATGGTGTTGGAGGCATTCAAAATTGCCGGCGGGGTCGGAATCTTCTCCGGCGGCTTGCCCAACTCAACTTTGATTGTGTCGTTCGGGAACGTGACGATCGGCGCAAAATTGCCACCGATACTGGTAATGACGTGGCTACCTTCAATGGTATGGTTGATTGTGACCGGCTTGCCGTCGTCTTCTTCATGCGAAAGAATATTGCCGGAGCCGCGAATGCCGACCGTTGCGACGCGTGTCTTCATCAGATATTTTTCACGGTTGGACGCCGTCAACAAACCGGTGAAAGTACGCATGGTTCCGCGCAGCAACGACAACACGGCGCCGTCCTGGTCGCCCGCGTTACGCTGATAACTTTCGATGCGCATTTGTGAGTTTGATCGAAGCGATAGTTTTGCCTGATCAATCATCGACAACTGGGCCATGCCGTCATTGCCGGCAACAATCAAATCACCCGGGTTGACCTCGCTGCCCCGCATCGCCGCAACACGCCGCCCGTTTGTCTCGATAAAAACGCTGCCGGCGACATAAGTGAATTGACCACTTGCCGCCGTCACGATGGCCGGCGCCAAGCCCGCCGCCAATCCGCTCGCGAGCAGACATCCCACGGTGAATTTTCGCAGACGTGCCATCCGTTGCGCAGGCTGCGCAGCCGATTGTGACGCGAAGGAAGAAGCGATGGTGCGGCTGATTGAATTGGCGATGTTCATTGTGCAACTCCCAAAAAATTACATGAATTCACAGCGGATGGTTGATGACACTTCATGCCGTGTGTAATCGTAAATATCGATGTTTGAATTACTCTTGGAACTGGCCAGCTGTAAGCGCAAATTGCAGCGCTCCTGAAACCGCCAATTTGTCCCCACCATCAAATCGCCGAGCCGGTCACGGCCAAACTCGACGGTGGTGGCGCGTGCGAACGCACTATCGTCGCGCCGTTGCGATAAGCCGATCGCGGTAAAAACCGACAATTTTTCCGACAAACTGAGCTGGCCATAGGCGCGCAGGCCTTCAACCTTTTTTGACTTGTCGGTAATTCCATCGGCCAGTTTACGCACCGCCTTGTCACGCGTGGCAAAAGCAGTCAGCTGCAAAACCGGTGCGCGCGCACCTGCAAAGGTGCTCAGCCACGCAACACTGGCAATGGTCGAATCAAAATCTTCAACATTGTTTTTTGGGAAACGCGTCTGCCCGGCAAACAGTGCAAAACTAAGCTGCTTGGTCGGCTGCAGGTTGAGCCGCCATTCGGCACCGCCGATGGCGCTGCGACGGTCATTTTTTGGTTTCGGGTCGCCCGGCGCGTCGCCATCCTGCTGGAAGGCGTTGTACGAGCTGTTCAAGCGAACCTGATGCGAGCCGCCGTCCCAAATCGCGCTGGCGCGCAATTCGGCCGCCCCGGAATTGAACTCGCCTTCTTTTTTGTAACCCCGGCCACGCAGATCGCCACCGACATAGGCGTTCCATTTGTCCGAGATCGGGAAGAGCGTATCGACGCCAACCGCGCCGCCCAAAAATACCGCTTTGCGCTTGATCGAATTACCGGTGGCGTTAACGCCGACCAGATTAAACGCCTGCGCAACAGCAGTTGTAAAATCATTCGGCACGCCGGTCAGGTTGGAGTCATATCCCAGCGCCATTTCCCCCCAGACGCTGAGCATGCGTTTTGCGGCACGACGACGTTCGGCAATCGCCGCCAGATATTTATCGATCGCCATCATCGCCACTGCCGGCGGATTTAGCGCTTTCAGCTTCAAAAAAGTGCCCTCGGACAGATCGAGCGAGCCGGCATTAAAATACGCGCGCGCCAGATCAAGCTGGGCACCGGCGTTATTCGGCTGCACGGCAAGCACACGTTCGAACGCGATGATCGCCTCGTCGATCCGGCCGCTGTCAAGCGCCGCGACACCGATTAAATAATCAAATTCGACGTTGCCGATCAATTTGTCCTGTTCGGCCACCAGCAACATATAAGCCTGTTTCGCGTTCATGGCCGCCAACAACCGTTTGGCTTCGGCAAACAATGCCGGATTCGCCATTGACGTGCTCGACAAAACAACCAGTACGGTGGCAAGGGCGGCCAATTTGCCAAACCGGCCAATCCTGATGGCATCACATTTTTTCGGTGCCGATACTTTTTTCATGGACATTTCCGTTGTTTTTATTTGCGCAAATATTCGTTTCGGTGTTGCGTTCAATTCAAGGCTGGCTGCCGTCGCCGTGAAATCTCGAAACGAGGCCGCGTTTCCGGGCAGTCCACTGCAGTACCCGTTTTCCCTATCCGGTTGATGTTAGTCTTGTCAAATGGCGTTGTAAACGACATCAATACCAAAACCAATCCAATACCGGTGGTTTTTGAAGGCAACCCCGCATTCGGGGGATGCCAGCGCTGTCATTTTTCACAAAAAGTGAAAAAACGCACACAGATTCAGTCAAATTTCACTTCTTTATCATCGATTTGGGCGGGCAAATGGACGGCGGCGCATCCGGAATTGATGTCACCGATCGTTCAGAATCTCGCGCGCGGCGTTGTGCCCCCGAATGCCGGTCACCCCGCCACCCGGATACTGCGAGCGGACAGGAATAGCAGGGGCCCCACAACGTGGGGATGCGACCTGAAGCCGCATGCGCATCCGGAATCGATGTCACCGATCTTTGAGAATTTCCCGAGCTGCGTTGTGCCCCGGAATGCCGGTGACACCGCCACCAGGATACAGCCAGCGGACAGCGGAGCAGGGCCCCGCGCGCCTTTTGCATTTTGCGCGGGCTGCGAGCTGTAGCGGCGGCGCATCCGGAATGACTGTCACCAATCCTTCAAAATCTCACGCGCGGCGTTGTGCCCCGGAATGCCGGTGACACCACCACCCGGATACTGCGAGCGGACAGGAATAGC
>JANMNT010000180.1:0-4184 GCA_031368465.1 Burkholderiales bacterium | reverse complement strand
GTATGACGCGTTCATTGTCGTCACAGAATTGCTGGGTGTACACAATGCGAGTCGGCTTGGTCAATTCGACATATTTGACCAACCCATACATCGGCTCTCCACCCGTAAACGTCATCTCATAGAAAGAGGAGCAGCCAGGCTGGGGCTCGAACCTCAGAAATCGCATCGTGGCGCCGGTCGGCGGTGACCACTGGGCCAAGTGTTCGGCATCTATAAACATGGCGTAAACAAGATCGATAGGGGCTTCAAACGTGCGGGCAATAAAAAAGAGCTCCTTGCCTGCGACGCGTTTCCCGAGGTACTCGGCAAGACGATCCCATGTTGTTTCGCCACCTGCTTTGCGGATAAAGCCGCGCATTTCAATCGCCACTTCGGGCGTCGCAAAAGCCATGCTCATATCTAATTGCGTGCGACCATCGCGCTCAGTGAACAATGCCGTGACACGAAACAGCGGTGGACGATCCTTGTGCCCTCCGTGGTCATACACCAAACGCTGCATCGGCAGCACATCTAGATACTGCGTCGTATTTTCGTAGTCCGTGCCGTCCGGCCCGTGCATGGTGTAGTGCCAATGACCGCCGGTGCGCAGATCACGGCTATGTGTCGTCAATGTGAATCCACGCGGCCCCCACCACTGTGCGACCTCTTCGGGTATTGTCCACGCCTCCCAGACAGCCGTCAGCGGCGCATCGTAAACGCGCGTGATGGAGATAGTGTTTGATTTATTTTTTGAGGCCATGGCGCATCTCTTTCGTTTTGGTCTTTAGATATGCATCGAGTCGATCCAGTTTTTCTTCCCAGGCAATGCGGTATTGCTCCATCCAGTCCACCGCATCCCGCAAAGGTTCCGTATTGAGCGTGCAGGGTCTCCACTGGGCGTTGCGCCCCTTGGTGATCAAGCCTGCACTTTCAAGCACTTTCAAATGTTTGGTGACGGCGGGCAAGCTCATGTCTTTCAGAAATGGCTTTGCAAGGTCTGAGACATTTGCCTCGCCCCTCGACAGCTGCGCAAGCATTGCGCGGCGGGTGGGGTCGGCAAGGGCGGCAAACGTGCGGCTGAGGCTGTCTTCCATGTTTTGTTAACCAATTAGCTAATTAACCGAATAGTTAAGTATTAAGCTATCGTCAACTCGTGTCAAGCCCCAGATTCGCCATGCTTGGTTGGCCTACGTTGGAAATAAAAGGGATCAGCGACGATCATTCCGGGCGAGTCAGGAGAATCAATAGTCAGGGACAGACCACGCGTATTCCCGCAAAACGCTAATATCCACGGGAATTTTCAGGCAAAAGTGCTTGAAAACACTGGCGTCTCTTAGAGTTTGTTTGTTAGAACTCGCGGAATCGGCGACGATTGTTCCGCGCATGTCGGCAACGACGGCTGGCTGACGCTTCCACATTCCGCGTCTGTGCCCGAGCGGGATGATGTGCCGGTACGTCCACCGCGACAATTGGCTCTGTGGCCTGGATAACAGACAACAAATCCAATTTATCGGAATGTGTCTTGATGGAAGCGACCAAGAGATGTCTGGTTGTTCTGGCTACCCGCCAGCCGACAAAGCAATGCGTCATAAAAATTGGCGTTTGCTTTGCCGATACGCATCCGAGTTTTCAACCACAAGGAGTCAACCCATGAAATTCAGACTATTGGCGGTGCCGCTGTGCGCCGCGATGATTGCCCCCGCAATGGCCCAGCAGGACGTGACGTATCGAAAAGATATCCAGCCCATGATCAAGAAGTATTGCATCGATTGCCACGCCGCACCCGATGCGCCGAGCTACGCTGAGTTCAAGCTCGACGAAGCTAAGTGGAAGAAGGCGAAAGTCGGGCCCCGGCTGGACACCTACGAACATCTCGTCACCTTGGTGGCTTACCCTGGCACCGGTGCCGTGATGCGACGCCTCGACGACGGTAGCAACGAATTGGCCGGCGGCAAGCCGGGCAACATGTACAAGTATATCGGCGAAACCGACGCCGAGCGCAAGGCCAACCTAACCGTCTTGAAATCCTGGGTGGGTGAGGGTGGCTGGAACCTGAATCGCATGAGCGCGCGCGGAAACGTTCCAGCCTTGACAAAGGAGCAACTCGACAAGGTCAAAGTAAAATACTGATCACCGCCGCCAACGATCGCATCGCCCAGGGCCCGCGAGGGCAGAACATGGCGCAACTCATTCGTCATTCCTGCGCAGGCAGGAATCCAGTACCTTGTAAATCTAGTCTGATACGAAGGACTGGGTCCCAGCCTTGTATGTCGCAAAATAGCGTTGTAGTCGTTGTTGTAACTGGTGAGGAAGTATTAGATCGACCCAGCCTGGTACTGCGTAGTTTAAGCAAGTACGGAGCGGAGCGATGATCGGTGCTTCTTCTTTTTTTGGTGGCCGTGTTGTGTAAACCCGAACGGTTGGATGGTTGCACACCGGATTGAACACAAGGATGGGTGATCAACATGGAAACCAAATTTGTCGGTATTGATGTCAGTAAGGTAACACTGGATTTTGATTGTCTTCCCGTCAGCCTATCGCAACCATTCAGTAATGATGCAGCAGGGATTGCCGCCTTGGTCGCCTTGCTCCAGCACAGCGGGGTCGAGCGCATCGTGGTTGAGGCCACCGGTGGGTTTGAAGTCGCTGTGGTCAGCGCGTTAGCCGTTGTGGGATTACCAGTTGTCGTGGTGAACCCGAAGCAGGTTCGGGACTTCGCCAAGGCGATGGGCCATTTTGCCAAGACCGACAAGCTTGACGCCAAGGTGCTGGCCTTGTTTGGCCAGCGGATGACCCCGCCGTTACGCACACTACCGGACGCGGCACAGCGCGCACTGGCGGACGTGCTGAATCGGCGGCTGCAACTGGTGACGATGCGTGCGCAGGAGAAGGGGCGTCTGGCATCGGTACCGGCAGTGGCGAGGAAAGATATCGAGCAGCACATCGCGTGGTTGGACAAGCGCATTGCCAGACTGGAAATCGATTTGGGTAAGCGTCTGAAGAACTCTGAAGTCTGGTGCCACAAAGCCACATTGCTCGACAGTGTGCCCGGGGTAGGACAGGTGACGACGTTCTCTCTCCTGGCTGACTTACCCGAACTCGGTACGCTCAACCGGCAAAAGATTTCGGCGCTGGTTGGTTTGGCACCGTTCCCGGATGACAGTGGCAAACGACAGGGTAAACGGTACATTCGCGGCGGCCGCGCCGAGGTTCGTTGCGTACTGTACATGGCGACGGTCTCGGCGATCATGCACAACCCACCAATCAAGGACATGTATGAACGTCTTAAGACGGCTGGTAAGCCGTCAAAGCTTGCCATCACTGCCTGCATGCGAAAGCTCCTGACGATTCTGAATGCAATGCTAAAAAACGATCAAACATGGAAAATTCAGCCTACCGCTTGACACGGTTGCTCCGCTGGGACGACGGGCGATGGTTGGACAATTCTGCAAATTAGTCGCCTAAACCCCTTCTTTTTGCGCGATCAGCCGCGCATTGTTGGGCGCATCCTGTTGTTATCGCATCGGGTCTGATCGTTAATCAGGGACTGATGCACCGTCACTTGGGCATCGGAGGCAACAACAATGAATATCGGTAATCACCTGTTGCAGAACCCGTCGGGACGCCGCGCCGGCTGGTTGGGCGGTAAAGGCAAACACGCCGACAACAATCAGCAACTCCGCCATGGGTTGCAGGGTTTGCAGCAACTGTTTGAAACGTCATGCGGACAGTTTGACGAAGACGAAATGGGCATTGCCGAATGGCGTCAAGCGCGGGATGCCTATGACCGTGCGGTTGATGCATTCGCGGCAAACGCCACGCTGCAGACCATCGAGTCAATGTGTGCCATCACCCGGCGCAACATCAATATGGCCATCGAGATTTCAACAGCGCGTTGCTATTACGACGGCCGCATCTGACATACCCCTCATAGCGGGACTTGCCGTAACCCTCCCGCCGGTGGTTACGGCTTTTTTTCAGCCGCGAGCAGGTCTGACAACACGTCGGCCAAGGTCACCGGCTCAAGCCGGTCATCCAACTCAACCACAACCAGATAGCCTCGGTCGAGACCATCGCGGGTAAACGCCTTGACCAACGACAATTGATCGCTCGACTGCATGCGGCCATCGACGGGCTGCCAGGTTTCCATTGCGACCAAACACCCCGCTGATGGTGTGCCAGGAAAAAACGATGCGCCGCGGTAA
>JANMNT010000166.1:0-1673 GCA_031368465.1 Burkholderiales bacterium | reverse complement strand
GCGTATCCGTTGGCATGACGTCTGGTTTGGCGCCATGGTGACATCGTTACTCTTCACCGTCGGAAAACTGTTGATCGAGCTCTATATTGGCAAGAGCGGTATCGCCTCGGGGTTCGGTGCGGCCGGGTCGCTGGTCGTCATTCTCTTATGGGTGTATTACTCGGCACAAATTTTCTTGATCGGCGCCGAATTCACCTGGGTGTATGCACACACGTTCGGCTCCCTGCGCGAGGTATCAACGCCGGGCCTGCCAGACGAACCGGACGATTCTGCGCCGCCGGCAGCCGTAGTCGTCCCGTCACGAACAGCGTCGCCTGATGCCACGACAGTTGCACCGAAACACGTGCCATCAAAATTGGATATTGGTTGACGCGTCGTCGACCACTGTTGTCCTGCAGGCCGGGCAGGCTGTTACGTTTTGGCGTTTGGCATCGTCGCGCTTAAGACATCACCACGCGACATCCAACGATCGCGAGCGCTAGATTTCGCGCAACGTCGTCGAGACGCCATTCTGTTTGACGCTGACAATACCGTCTTCCATGCTGCTGGTGTTCGAGTACATTTCCGATTTCCCGATGACTTCGCCATTGGTCGCCTTAAGGACGAAATAGGGCTCGTTGCTTTTTGCCGTCAGGCGGTTGAACCGGGTGTCATTCGATGCGTTCTGCTGTACCGATGCCACGCCGCCCAACGCACCCTGGCGTGAGTTGTAGATTTGTGAACTCAGGATGACCTTGTGATTGCCGCTCTTGAGATTGAACGAAAATTCATCCGAACTGTTTTTTTTAACTTCGAAATAGCCTGTCATGTTGTTTCCTATGGTGGTGTTGAACGTAATGCGTCGAGCGCCACTTGTCGGCGCACTAACGGCGTCACCGGGCGGATGGCCGGCGGGGTGACGCGGGACGGCACTTAGCTGGTGGCTTTTTTGATTTCCTGTTTGACGTCGCCAAATGCGGTCTGCACTTTGCCGAGCTTGTTTTTGGCTTTGCCTTTGGCAACCATCACTTTGTCGCCGAGGATTCGACCGGCAACTTCTTTGACTTTTCCGGCAACTTCTTTTTTCAGGCCTTCGGTTTGATCTTTATTCATGATATTTCCCATTCGAGGTGGTATCGGCCAAAACTGGCTTTAAGCGATGTCACGTGACCTCGCTTGCGAATAAGCCATGATGCACAGCCCGCGGCGGACCTGTCGGTGCGTCGGCGCACCATATGGTGTTGGCGGCATGTCAATAACCCTGCCCGCCGGGCCAACTGCGGTTCAATCAGTGGTGAAATCTGTCCCGCGGTCAGGCGCAGTGACCGGGTAAAAAAGGCAATATGAAACCCTAGTATTGACAGGCCTTTCCGCACATAAATACCGGAAAACGCCCGCCAATACTAGGGTTTCATAATTTGATCGACCTTTGGCGGCAGCAGGAATTCGCGCGGATTCGACCGCGCACGCTGCCAAAGCGCCGGCAGAAATCGGCTGCGATCGGGAAGGCTAACGTTGCGTGCTTTAAACGCCAGCATCAATGTGAGACCGAAGCTCACCGCTAGGTTGAACAGTCCGATCGCGGCCACGCCGAACAACGTGGCAAACGCCACCGCGATGGCGACGTCAAACGAAATGGCCGGCAGGGCGAGGCCCAGACCCGCCGCGGTGATGGTGACGTGACGCACATCCAG
>JANMNT010000135.1:0-2558 GCA_031368465.1 Burkholderiales bacterium | reverse complement strand
CACCGATGCACCCTTGGCGCAATACGAACCAAGATTGAGCGGTGAATCAAACACCGGCTCCTGACGAACCCAAACGCCGTTTTGCACAACTGCATCGACGGCACAACCAACCGAGCAATGGGTGCAAACGGTGCGTTTAACTTCCATCTTGCCGTCGGCGGCGACACTCGGCCCACCGGCCGACGCGGCCTCGGCCTTTTGCATCATCGAGAACGGCAGCTGGGAGGCGAATGCCCCCGCGCCGGCGACCATGCCTGAGCGTTTCAAAAACGCGCGGCGGTCAACCGTGCCGACAACGGCATTAAATGTGGATGCAAAGGTGCTTCTCTGCACCGACCCTGTGGATTTTTTGGTGAGCAGCATGGTGTTCTCCTCGGATTACAGTTTGGTCGTGTCGTAGTACTGGGCGATATGCGCGGTGAGGCGGTAACCGGTTGGCGCTTCCTCAACAGGCGCAAGTGCGGCAACTTCGGCACTCGCTTGTTCGGTTGATTTGCCGGTCACGATGGCGGCTGCAGCTGCGGCCGTTCCGAGTGTTGCACCCAACAAAAAATTGCGGCGGTTTGGTTTGGCTTGGTTTGATTTCATTTCATACCTCCTCGTATGAGACACGGCTAACGTCGACATCAATTTAACAATCATTCTTCAATCTGAAATGCTTCCGATTCAACCTCAAAAAATGCCTGCGCGAATGACGCCACGCGCTTGTAATAGTTGGTTTGATGATACGCCAATATGGCATTTGTGCAATCAAAAACCCACGGCTTGATATGGGTCAAAAAAAATGTCCGCTGCGCTGCAACATCAAACGGTTTTCTTGCGACGTCGCCCAGAATCATGAAGCGCATCACATCACAAAGTGCGGCAAGGTGGTCTTCAGATTCGCGCACTTCGGCAACCCGCGCGACACCTAATTTTTCGAGATCGGTGCGAAGTTCGGCAAGCGGTTTTTCCATCATAAAACCGGCCAAATAAAACGAGCCAAACAACATCAGTGGTGGCCGGCCCACGCCGACAAACGTCATGGCATATTCCTCGCTGACCGCCTCGGCCGGTACCACACTCGACGCGTCGGCCAACGCCTGCCAGGACGGCGCCAGCACGCCTTCCGGCGGCTCGGCAATCGCAATCGACTGCAGCAGCCGCTCATCCGGCGCCCGGAAAAACAGGCTTGCCAGCAGCGCGTAATAGTCGGCCCGCGCCTGATCCTCGGGCGCGATCAACCGCGGGCTTTCAAATTTGACGGCCGCCGCGGTCATTTAATCGGCATCCCGGTCAAGACAGACATTTCATTTTTGTTCGACATCATGTCGACCACCCGGCAATCGGCGCACATTTGCAGCCGTTTCAAACTGCCCTCGGTTTGGAACATCGAGTGCCCGGCAAGTTTGCCGAGCATGTTGTCGATCAGTTTTTTGGTGCCGAGTGGTTTGCCGCACGAAATACAATCAAATGGCTCGGTTTCATTCAAAACCACTTCTTTTTTGCGGATATCGCTCATCAACAGCCGGGGAACCAGGGTGATGGCCTTTTCCGGGCAGGTATTGGCGCATAAACCACACTGCACACAATTTCGTTCCAAAAATTTGAGTTGCGGAATTTCGCCGCCGTCCATCAACGCCGATTCAGGGCATGCGCCGGCGCACGCCAGGCACATGGTGCAGGTGTCCTTGTTGACTTCAATGGCACCGTACATGCTGCCGGCGGCGAGTTTGATTTCGCCCGGCTTGGTCGCGGCAAATTTTGCAAAATGTTCGATGGCAAATTCCAACGTGGCACGTTTGTCGTTGGACAGATGAAATGTCGCGCGGGTCGACACGCCATGGGCCTGATTGACCTTGTCAATTACGGACGGCACCGCACCGATGGTTGCCCACGCAAAGTGGGTACCGCCGTAGCCCAGCGCGTGCAAAATGGTTTCGCCGGTCTGCATTTCGGCTTGGGATGCTGCCGCGTATTCAGCGGCCTCATTACCTTCGGCCAGCACCACCACACCGGCCGCGCCGTAGGCCAGCGCACCGAGCATGACATCGAGCCCGATTGAGGCAACGTGCCATGCTTCAACCGGTAACACGTGCGCAGGCAGGTTTTGAATAACGTCGTCCGGCGCGCGGTGAAACAAGACGACCGGTGCAATCGACGATTTACCGGCAGCGCCATCCGCAAAATACGCACCTATCATTGCCCGCAACTCGGCACCACGATCGGCAACACGTGGATACTGATAATTCATCGCCCCGGACGGGCAAACCGTTGCACATGCGCCGCAGCCCATACAAAGATGCGGATCAACGGCGATGATGTCGCCCGCGCTGGTGATGGCCTTGGTCGAACAAATATCGATACATTTATTGCAGCCCTGTTTTTGCGAGCGGCTGTGTGCACAAATGGACTCTTTGTAGGCAAAAAACTTCGGCTTCTCGAATTCGCCGATCATTTCCGGCAATTCCGTACAGGCACGGGCAAACGCGTCTGAGTCGGCGGCGTGGAAATAGCCTTGGGGCGGCTGATGCATGCCAAACGCAGGCTTGGATTGCACGTCGAGAATCAGATCAAAC
>JANMNT010000126.1:0-16220 GCA_031368465.1 Burkholderiales bacterium | reverse complement strand
CATTGACATTGCCGTTGACATTAAGAATCAATATGACAATGTATAACGACCGTCTTTGATGTCGAGTGTGCAATCCGCGCCATAAGGCACGGTAATTTTTTTTGCGACGTGTCCGAACGGCAAACCGGTCAGCACTGGGATCGGCAGCAGGGCGCGTAATGTTTTGATCACATGGGCCATGCTGTAAGGGAAACGGTCCTGGTCCGGTTCGCAGTCGGAGAAGTCGCCAAAGATGATGGCGCGCTGCGATGACAAAACGCCGGCGTGGTAGAGCTGCAACAACATGCGTTCAACAACATATGGTTTCTCGCCAATTTCTTCGAGAAACAAAATGCCGCCGTCGATATCCGGAATAAACGACGAACCTCCCAGGTCACACAACAGCGACAGGTTTGACCCCCAGATCGGGCCACCGATGACTTGCGGTGCGTATGGGTGCCCCACGTCAACACGCAAACTGACCGGGTCGCCGGCGACCACCGGCCAAAAGTGCGCCTGCATAAACTGTTTATCGTCAGCCAATTCACCTTCAAGCGTTTCGTCGGCGAAGTCTGTGGCGACACCGGGGCCGGCCAATGTGATGATGTTGCCAAGCGCGAGTGCGGCAAGATTGATGGCGGTGAAATCAGAAAAGCCGCAGAGAATCTTTTTTGATGCGGCTACCGCCTGCCAATCAATGCGATGCACAATCCGCGACAGGCCGTAACCACCGCGTGACATCATCATCATGTCGATGGACGGGTCCGCCAGCATCGCATGAAAATCCGCGAGGCGCACGTCATCCGGCGCGGAAAAATATTCAAACGCTTCACCCGCGTGCGGCGTGATGACACAACGATAATCCAGCGCCTCAAGTCGGCCGACGCCGCGCGCCAGGCGCGCCGCATCAGGTGAGCCAGCCGGGGAAAAAATACCGATGGTGCCACCCGCGGGCAGCGCCCGTGGAATGATAAATCGCAACGACTTCATTGGATTATTTCCGCAGTGCCTGCGCGTCGACCACGGCCAGCGCCGTCATATTGATGATGCGTCGGACAGTGGCGGTCGGCGTGACGATATGCACCGGCTTGGCCGCACCGAGCAATATCGGCCCGATGGTAATGCCCCTACCGGCGGCGGTCTTCAGCAGATTAAAGGCGATATTGGCAGCGTCGAGTGTGGGCATCACCAACAGGTTGGCGTCGCCCTTGAGGGTTGTATTTGGCATCACCGCCGCGCGCACCTCATCGGAGAGTGCGGCATCGCCGTGCATTTCACCGTCTATTTCCAGACCCGGCGCACGTGCGTTGATGAGTTTGAGTGCGTCACGCATTTTGACGGCGGTCGGCGCGTCAGACGAACCAAATGACGAATGCGACAGCAGCGCAACTTTCGGCACGACACCAAAGCGGCGCATTTCTTCCGCCGCCAGAATGGTCATTTCACAAACCTGTTCGGGGGTTGGATTCTCGTTAACGTAGGTGTCGCAAATGAATACCGTGCGTTTTGGCATCATCAGCACGTTCATCGCATAAAAATGATTGACCCCGGTGCGCCGGCCGATCACCTGATCGACATAATGCAAATGCAGCGCGTGGGTGCCAAATGTCCCGCAAATCATGCCATCGGCCTCGCCACGGTGCATCAGCATCGCACCGATCAGGGTCAGGCGGCGGCGCATTTCAATCTTGGCGTATTGCTCGGATACACCACGGCGTGCGGTGATCTTGTAATACTCCTGCCAATAGTCACGATATCGCTCGTCATACTCCGGATTGATCACGTCGACATCGATGCCGAGGCGGATGCGGAGACCGAATTTTTCAATCCGCTTTTCGAGCACGGTCGGGCGACCGATAAGGATGGGTTTGGCGAGACCCTCGTCAACCACCACCTGCACCGCACGCAAAACACGCTCTTCTTCACCCTCGGCGTAGACGATGCGCTTGGGGTTTTGTTTGGCCTTGCCAAACACCGGCTTCATGATCAGACCGGAGTGATACACAAATTGATCGAGACGCTGCATGTATGCGTCCCAATCGGTTATCGGGGAGGTTGCGACACCGGACTCCATCGCCGCCTTGGCAACGGCGGGTGACACCTTGGCGATCAGTCGCGGGTCAAACGGTCGTGGAATCAGATAATCTTTGCCAAATGACACACCCGATTCACCGTATGCCATGGCGACGATATCGGATTGTTCGGCCTGGGCGAGTTCGGCAATCGCGTTGACCGCCGCCAGTTTCATCGCCTCGTTGATGGTGGTGGCACCGACGTCAAGTGCGCCGCGAAAAATGAACGGGAAACACAGCACGTTGTTGACTTGGTTCGGGTAGTCCGAGCGGCCGGTGGCAATCACGGCGTCATCACGAACCGAACGGATTTCTTCCGGCAGGATTTCCGGCGTGGGATTTGCGAGTGCCAAGATCAGCGGTTTCGCCGCCATGGTTTTGACCATCTCCGGCTTGAGCACGCCGCCTGCCGACAACCCCAAAAACACATCCGCGCCGCCGATCACATCCGCCAGCTTGCGGGCGTCGGTTTGTTTGGCGTAACGCGCCTTGTTGGGATCCATCTCTTCGACCCGGCCCTGATAAACCACGCCGGCAATATCGGTAACAAAGATGTTGGACATTTTCATGCCGAGCGCGACCAGCATATCCAGGCATGCCAATGCGGCGGCACCGGCGCCAGACGACACCAGCTTGACCTGGGAAATATCCTTGCCAACAACTTTCAGGCCATTCACAATCGCCGCGCCGACAATGATTGCAGTGCCATGCTGGTCGTCGTGAAACACCGGGATTTTCATGCGCTCACGGAGTTTGCGCTCGACGTAAAAACATTCGGGCGCCTTGATGTCCTCGAGATTGATGCCACCAAAGGTTGGCTCAAGCGATGCGATGATATCGACCAGTTTGTCGGGGTCGAGTTCGTTGACTTCGATGTCAAAAACATCGATGCCGGCAAATTTTTTGAACAGTACCGCCTTGCCTTCCATCACCGGCTTGGCCGCCAGCGGGCCGATGGCGCCGAGTCCCAACACCGCGGTTCCATTGGTGATCACGGCCACCAGGTTGCCGCGCGACGTCAGGTTGCGTGCTTCTGCGGGATTTTCAACAATGGCCTCACAAACCGCCGCCACACCCGGCGTATAGGCCAGCGCCAAATCGCGTTGTGTGGCGAGTGGCTTGGTGGGGGCAATTTCGATTTTGCCGGGGCTCGGATAACGGTGGTAATCGAGCGCGCTTTTTTTCAACTCGTCTTGTTTTGGCATGGTCTGTTCTCCTGCGTGAAGTCTAGCATGGGGCAGCGATCGTATCAGGACCAAAAGTAGCCCGTATTGATACTTTTGTCGGACGGTTCGTATTTGCTTTGTGTTTTTGCCAATTGCCCATAAAGTACACCAGCAGTGACCGTCCAACTTGATGCCAGGCAAGCGGAAATATCAGCGGCAACAAGCGGCGAGTAATTCCCCCCTACAAACGGCAAATGGCTTTTGCAACCAGAACTCCGGAGCGCATACCAATGACCCATACCGCAACTGATCTGACAATTTCGAGGCCAACACAGAACCAGTTTCAATTGTTGCGGGAGCGTCGCTTTGCGCCGTTTTTCTGGACCCAGTTTCTGGGCGCGGGTAACGACAACATCTTTAAATTTGCCTTTACCATTTTGGCGACCTATCACGCGGCTGAGTGGGGGCAACTCGACCCGAAAATTGCCGGCCCACTCATCGGCGGGTTGTTCATCCTGCCGTTTGTATTGTTTTCCGCGACTGCCGGGCAGTTCGCCGACAAGTACGACAAAGCAATGCTCACGCGCGTGGTCAAGAATCTTGAAATCGGGTTCATGGTGGTGATCGCCGCCGGATTTGCGATGCATATGGCGTCGTTGTTGTTTGTTGGTGTGTTTTTGATGGGCTGCCACTCAACACTGTTTGGTCCGGTCAAGTTTGCGTATCTTCCGCAAAATCTGCATGACTCTGAATTGACCGGTGGCAACGGCATGATCGAGATGGGTACCTTTACCGCCATTCTTCTCGGCAGCATGGCCGGTGGTTTTTTGGTCAAGCAGGGTGATGCCGGCGTGATGTCAGTGGCGGCCGTTTCGCTGGCGGTCGCGGTGCTGGGGCGCGTTATCGCCGGCTATATTCCGGCATCGCCACCGCCGGAACCGGCGTTAAAAATCAATTGGAATCCGGTCACCGAGACCTGGCACAACCTGAAGATCGCCTATAAAAGTCCGGCGGTATTTAATTCGCTGATTGGCAACTCGTGGTTTTGGTTCATGGGGTCGATTTTTTTGACCTCGCTCACCGGCTTCGCCAAAGAAGTACTGGGTGGTGATGAATTGGTGGTGCTGTTGTTGATGGGCCTGTTCACCATGGGCATCGGTATCGGTTGTGTGCTCTGCGAAAAAATGTCGGGACACAAAATCGAAATCGGCCTTGTGCCGTTTGGTTCGTTCGGCATGACCGTTTTTGCGGTGGATCTTTATTTTGCGTCGCGCAATATTGCACCGTCGGGCACACTTAGTAGCGTGTTCGAATTTGCCCAACATTGGTCAAATGTGCGGGTGATGGCCGATTTGTTTTTGATGGCGATGTTCGCCGGCTTTTTTTCGGTGCCGCTCTACGCCATGATGCAAGCACGCGCCGAGCCGGCATATCGGGCGCGCATCATTGCAGCGAACAATATTTTGAATGCCATTTTTATGGTTGTGGCTTCCATCCTTGCCGCGGTGCTGTTGAAATCAGGACTGTCGCTGCCGCAACTGTATTTGGTGGTTGGCATCATGAATGCGGTGGTGGCGATTTACATCTTTATGTTGATCCCTGAATTCCTGATGCGTTTTATCGTCTGGATATTGGTGCATACGTTCTACCGCGTGAAAGAAGAAGGGCAACGACATATTCCCGATGAAGGTGCGTGTGTATTGGTGTGTAACCACGTCAGCTATGTTGATGCGCTGGTTATTGCCGGGTGTATCCGCCGGCCGGTACGCTTTGTCATGGACTACCGGATTTTCAGAATCCCCCTCCTGAATTTTGTGTTTCGCACCGCCGGCACCATTCCCATCGCCTCGGTTAAAGAAGACCCGGCAATGCTTGAACGTGCCTATGAACGCATCGACGAATATTTGCAGGCCGGTGAAGTTGTCTGTATTTTTCCAGAAGGGCGCATCACCGACAGCGGTGACCTTTACCCGTTCAAAAAAGGCATCATGCGCATTCTTGAAAAAAATCCGGTGCCGGTGATTCCGATGGCGTTGCAGGGATTGTGGGGCAGCTTTTTTTCGCGTTGGGGCGGCGTGGCGATGCGTTATCCACGCGGCGTGTTTTCCAATATCGCATTTGTCATTGACACGCCTTGGCCGCCGCAAGCCGTCAGTGCAGAAGGGCTGCAGGAAAAAGTCGCGGCGCTACGTGGCAATTGGAAATGAAACAAAATTATTGACGGCTTGTTTGGTGTCGAAATGCCTGAAGATCGTTACTCGATAAGGGCTTTGCCGTTTTGACAAATTGGCTTACCGACCAAAAAATTAAGGTGACAACATGTGGTTTCTTGGACTGATCGGCGGATTGATATTGGGCGGACTGGCGAGTGGTGGTAGTGGCGCCGCTTTCGGCGCGTTTGTCGGCGCGATGATCGGTTGGTCGATCGGCAAACTTTTTAACGCCGGCGGCGCGGGCGGAAAAACCGCTGCACCAGATGTCGAAGCCCGGTTGGGCAGGCTGCAAAAGGCGGTTGAAGACATCCATTGGCGGTTGCAGCGAATTGAAAAACAGAACGGGCTTGTCGGTTCGCCCATGCAGTCGCCTGCGCCTGTGGATCCGGAGGGCGCGAATCGCGACGCGGTCGTCGCCGCGCACGCTGCGCCGGCTGAGCCATGGGGCAAGGCGTCGACACCGGCGGCATTGGATGCGGCGACCAACGCCGTCAATGAAGAGTCGGCTGCCATCAAACAAGCGTTGGCTGATGTTTCCAACCAAGCGGCCGCGCTTTCGTCACGACCGCCGACACCGCCACCACGTACGTCATCTCAGACAGTCGCGCCGGCGCCAACACCCAACCCGCTGTGGGCATGGCTGACCGGTGGCAACACCATTGTGCGTGTTGGTGTGCTTATCCTGTTTATCGGCGTCGCCTTCCTGGTCAAATATGCGGCGGAGCATTCGATGTTTCCGATTGAGTTGCGGCTCGCGTCAGTTGCCGCGGGTGCGGTGGCACTGCTGCTGGTGGGCTGGCGTTTACGGCTGAACCCTGACCGCTCCGGTTATGCGCTGACGCTGCAGGGTGCCGGTATTGCCATCTTGTATTTGACGGTGTTTGCGTCGCTGCGTTTGTACAGCCTGATCCCGGCGGCCATGGCGTTTCCGTTGCTGGTGGGGATCGCTGGTTTTTCGGCGCTGCTGGCGATTCGCCAAGACGCGATGGCGCTGGCGGTGGTCGGTGTGGCGGGCGGATTTTTGGCGCCGATACTTGCCTCAACCGGTGGCGGCAGTCACGTGATGTTGTTCAGTTATTACGCGGTGCTGAATGCCGGTATTTTTTTGACGGCGGCGTATAAAGCGTGGCGGCCACTCAATCTGGTCGGGTTCGTATTCACGTTTGTCATCGGGCTGGTTTGGGGCGGGCAGTATTACCGGTCGGATTATTTCGCCACCACGGAGCCGTTCCTCGTGTTGTTTTTTGTCGCCTATGTGGCGATTGCAGTGATGTACGCATTTAAGCAGGCGCCACGTTTGACGCATTATGTTGACGGCACCTTGATTTTTGGTGTGCCGATCGTCGGCTTTGGTTTGCAGGCCGGGCTGGTCAGGGGCATGGAATTCGGCCTTGCGTTTTCGAGCCTCGCGCTGGCTGCGTTTTATTTATTGCTCGCAACCTGGCTGCATCAAACAATGCGGCCGCAACTCAAATTGCTGATTGAGAGTTTTCTGGCGCTGGGGGTGATTTTTGCCACACTGGCGATTCCGTTGGCACTCGATGCGCGTTGGACCTCGGCGGCATGGGCGCTTGAGGGTGCAGCTGTTTACTGGGTTGGCGTCCGGCAGGACCGCAAATTGGCACGCACCTTTGGCCTGCTATTGCAACCGCTGGCGGGCGTTGCATTTTTTAACGGCTGGCAATACAACCCGGACACCTATGTTGTGTTTAACCGGCAATGCATCGGTGCGTTATTGATGGCGGGTAGTGGCTTGTTCTTGAACCGCCTTATCAGCCGTTCGGATACGTCAACAACCGGTATGGAAAAAGGCGTCAGTCCGTTTTTGTTCGTCTGGGGCTTTGCCTGGTGGATGGCAGCCGGCTTCGGCGAGATCAACCGGTTTGTGTTGACCGACGGCCCGTACCTTAACGCGGCAAGACTGGTGTTTATTGCGTTGTCGGCGTTGTTGTTCAGCGTGGCGCATTCGCGCATGTGCTGGCGCGAAGCGGCATGGCCGCAACTGGCGCTGTTACCGGCGATGTTGATGATCGCGGTGCCCACCTTCGCCACCACTTCGCATCTGTTCGGTTATGGCGGGTGGTGGGCGTGGCCGCTTGCATTGGGCATTCATTATTGGCTGCTGAAGCGGCACGCGCCGGACGTCCGCACGGTTCCGGAAACAGCAGACACGTCACCATCACTGACGGGTTATTTTGCCGTCGTGCACGCGGCGACGATGTTGCTGGTTGCCGGCATCGGTGCAATCGAGCTCAACTGGCAGATGCAAAAGTGGGGGCTGATTGACAGCGCCTGGTCGGTGGCCGCGGTGATGTTGATACCCTGCGGGCTGTTGTTGTGGGTATCCAGCCGCGCTGCGGACACAGCCTGGCCGGTGTCAGCATTTGCAAAATCGTACCGGCTATATGCCGGTGTTCCGATTGTGATTGCGTTGTGTCTGTGGAGCCTTTACGCCAATTTCACCCACGACGGTCAATCTGCGCCGCTGCCGTATTTGCCTGTCGTCAATGCGATCGACCTCGGTCATTTATTTTTGTTGATGACGGCGATCGTCTGGCGGCGTCGGGTGTTTGTCGAATCCGATGGCGGATCCGGTCCTGATGTCCAGCGGTTATTCATGGTGGTCGGCAGTGGACTGGTGTTTATCTGGCTCAACGCCATTTTGCTGCGCACGCTGCACCATTGGGCGGATGTGCCATATCGTTTTGAGCCAATGCTGCGCTCGGTGCTGGTGCAGGCGTCGTTATCACTGTTCTGGACGGTGCTGGCGCTCGGTTTGATGCTGTTTGCGGCGCGTAAAATGCGCCGCGGCGTATGGATGGCTGGTGCCGCTTTGATGGCGGTGGTGGTCGGCAAGCTGCTGCTAGTTGATTTGTCGCACCTCGCCGGTGTTGAGCGCATTGTGTCGTTTATCGGCGTGGGGGTGTTGATGCTGGTGATCGGTTATGTCGCGCCGGTACCGCCGGCGGCGGACAAAGAGGTGCCGGCATGAAACGCATCTCATCACTCGTTGCAGTGCTGCTGGCACTGGTTGGTTTTAATGGTACGGCTGCCGACGATGCGAAACGCAGCGATGTCTTGTCAGAATACTCCAACAAGCGGACCATAGACACAACCAATGCGGCGGCACCAACACAGGGTCTGGTGCGATTGCAACTGCCGCTTGATGTGTACCGCGGTGTGGCACACGGCGACCTGCGTGATGTGCGGATCTTTAATGCCAAAGGCGAGCGGGTGCCGATTGCGATTGTCACCGCGCCGGATCGAACCATTGAAGCGCGCACAACGACGGCACTGCCGATTTTTCCCATTACAGAAGACGCGGCAAACCCAACCGGAAATACGGTTGGCGGCACTGCGGGCAATGCGCAACTGACGGTCAGATTGCAAAGTGACGGCACCTTGATTTCTCTTAATACGTCGCCAGCGACGGATGGTGCGATGGTGACCCGCAAGACAACCGGCTATCTGGTTGATGCCAGCCGGCTGGCCGCACCAATTCATGCAATGCACTTTGCGTGGGAAAAAAGTGCCAATAGCGAAACCGGCCGTGTCACGATTGAGGCGAGTACCGACCTCAACAACTGGCGTGCCGTGGTGCGCGATGCGCCGTTGATCGACCTCGCCTTCAACGGACGGCAACTCAGTCAAAAAACAGTGCTGTTTGGCGCGCCGGTTTCAGTACCGGCGGACAAATACCTGCGGCTGACCTGGGCGAAGCAGCCATTTACCCTGACCGGACTGGATGTCGAAAGCGTCGCAAACACCTACGTACGCACCACCCAATCGACCACCGCGGTTGGTGTTGCCGGCAAAGACGCCGGCGAATACACCTTTGGTCTGGCGGCTCGGTTACCCATTGAGCAGGTCCGATTGTTGCTGCCGGACGCAAACACACTTGCGCCGACACAATTGTCGATCAAGACCAGTCGCCTGGAACGCAAGCCGGGCGGGAAAATAGAGACTGTGCTTGCGTGGCAACCGGTCGCCAATGCAACGTTTTATCGTCTCAGCCGCGATGGCATTGAGCTGGTCTCACCGGCCATGGCAATCAACAATGCAAGTGCGCGCGGCGCAAAAGACTGGCAGGCGATGGTTGACGCGCGCGGCGGCGGTGTTGGTGCGGGATTGCCGACGCTTGAAGTCACCTGGCAGCCGCAGCAAATTGTGTTTGCCACGCGCGGTGATGCGCCATTTACATTGGCCTTCGGCCGGCTCGACGCGTCGCCCGCCAATTTTGCTGTCAGCGATTTGATGCCCGGCTATAAACCGGGTGCCGAATTCGCGCTGCCATCGGTGGTGCTGCAGGCGGTCACTGATGCGCCCAAGATCATGCCGCCGGCGGCAAAGTCGGCGGATGGTACCGACTGGAAAAAAGTCGCGCTTTGGGCGGTATTGGTGATTGGGGTGGCGCTGCTGGCGTGGATGGCGGTGCGGCTGGGGCGCGATGTTGGATCGGCCGGGGACAGCCGGCGTGACGGACGATGACCAGAGCTGCGGTGGTCAAATAAAGCATACAAAGTGCAATCCGGACCGGGCGTTTCGGGCAAAAATGCCCCAAAACGCCCGTGGATAAACAACGTTTTATTTCAAATCGAGCGTCCGCTTCAAAAACGCAAGTGTCTTCTCGTGTGCATCGGCCTGTGCGTAAGCGTTGGCTTCAGGCGTCCCACCGGATTTATTCATGCTGGCATTGTATTGGGTGGTCGGTGACCAGCCATTGCCACTAAGGAAATGTCCCGCATCGGTGTAAATCAACGCTAATGTTTCGAGTTTGGCGGGCTGGGTGACCTCGGCGCGACGCTCGGCAATGTTGTGGGCCATCATCGCTGAGTTCCAGACTTGGTCTTCCTGCCCGGCGACCACCATGAGTGGCCCCCGATAACGTTCAACCGGAATGCGTGCGGCGGCAGCAGCGGCCGGATTGGCGGCACGGCCTTTGTCCTGGGGGCGACGAATGCGGATATCCGCACCGGTCTGGAAGCCCATAAACTCGGCGCCGAAATCTTTGTAGGGTGTGAACGCAAATGGCTTTCCATTAAATGCAAACGAAGCCCGTTTTCCGGGCTCGACCCCTTCCCCCCAACCTTCCCAGACAACATCGGTCGGCACGACGGCAACAACAGTTTTGATCCAGGGAAAATGCACCGCAGCCAGTAGAGCAAATTCGGCACCCTTTGATACGCCATAGACACCAATACGTTCGCCATCGACATCATTGCGGGACCGTAAATAATCGCGCGCGGCGCTCAGGCGATTGATATCAATATCAACGAAGCTTGCCGGCAGCGCCGGCACTTCCTGTTTCATGTCCGGCCATTGTTTGGGCGAATAATAGGGCAATGACATCACGGCGAATCCGTGCGAGGCCAGTTCTCGTGCCGAACGATTCACGCTGCTATTGCCGCCTTCCGAGCCACCCATCACAATCAGCGCCGGGCGTTTTTCCGCACCCGGCTGGGTGGCAAATATCGCGCCGGGAAATTTTTCGACGGACTCGATCTTCAATGTTGGAAGATGTGCCAAGAATTCGATGCTGGCCGTGGCGATGACTTGCGCCGGCTTTTCGGCATTGGCGGTCGTGGCGAGTGCGCGCAGCGTCACGATGCCGTTTTTGTCTGTTGCCGCGGCCTCTTTATCGGTCGGGATCATCGACCAGAAAAGCCCGCGAATATCGGCGCCCTTGTAGGTTCCCGAGCGGGCAATCGCGGGTGTTGTCGCCAAATCGATTTCGCCATTGGCGGTGGCGGTGAAAACAGCTTCACTTCGATAGATCAACCGCTTGCCACCGGTCCAACTCGGCACCGGCCGTTCGGCGGAAATTTTCACCGTTGAATTTGCAGGCACACCACTGAGCAGAATACGCATGGGGTCACCCTGCAAGACGGGGTTGGCCGGGGAAATTTGAAACGACTGGGCGCCCGCCATTGGCATCAGCACAACAGTGATGAATACGGCGGCGGTTCTGCACAAGTTCGACATGATGTTCTCCTCGTAAACGTGAAGGCCGCAATCTATCGAATCACCGCCCGGTTGGAAACAGCATAGCGATGAGTGGTCGGAAATGAGCGCGAATGGCGGTTTTCACGGCGCATGCTACACTCAAAAAAAACATCAATCGGCAAAAATCATGGCTGGAAGCACGCTCGGAAAACTCTTTACCGTCACCAATTTTGGCGAATCGCACGGCCCGGCGATCGGCTGTGTCATTGATGGCTGCCCGCCGGGCATGAGTCTCTCGGTTGATGACATTCAACCGGATTTGGATCGGCGCAAACCGGGCACGTCCCGGCATGTCACGCAACGGCGTGAAGATGATCGCGTGGAAATTTTATCCGGTGTGTTTGAAGGTAAAACCACCGGCACACCGATTGCGTTGATCATTCACAACGAAGACCAGAAAAGCAAAGACTACGGCAACATTGCCGATGCATTTCGGCCCGGCCATGCCGACTACACCTACCTGCAAAAATACGGCATTCGCGACTACCGTGGCGGCGGGCGTTCTTCGGCACGATTGACGGCACCAACCGTTGCCGCCGGCGCGGTCGCGAAAAAATGGTTGCATGAAAAGTATGGCGTGACCATCAACGGCTACCTTGCGGCGCTCGGCAAAAACCTCATCCCGTTTGAGTCGCTCGAACACGTGCATGACAATCCGTTTTTTGCCGCCAATGCCAGCAACATTGCCGAGCTTGAAACCTATATGGACCAATTGCGCAAATCGGGCGAGAGCTGCGGCGCGCGCATCAATGTGGTCGCGAGCGGTGTGCCGGTGGGTTGGGGTGCGCCGATTTATGACCGGCTTGATGCGTCGATTGCCCACGCGATGATGGGTATCAATGCCGTGAAGGGTGTTGAAATTGGTGCAGGCTTTGGTTCCGTGACCCAGTTCGGTACCGAGCATTCGGACGAAATGACACCGGGCGGATTTTTGTCGAACAATGCCGGCGGGGTGTTGGGCGGCATCTCGACAGGACAAGATGTGACGGTGTCGATCGCGATCAAGCCAACCTCATCAATTCGTCTGGACCGTCAATCAATCAACAAAGCCGGCGAGTCGGTGGTGATCAACACCCACGGCCGCCACGACCCCTGTGTCGGCATTCGTGCCACACCGATTGCCGAAGCGTATTTGGCGTTGGTGTTGGTTGATCACGCGCTGTTGCACCGTGCGCAGAATGCCGATGTCGTCGTTTCAGCGCCGAAGGTGGCGGCGGATGGTCGCAGCGGCCTGCATGCCGGCAAATCATCAGGGACCGTCTCAGGCGACACGACATCAGCCCAAACGGAAAACCCCGACCCCAGCGAGGCATAAGTACCAGCCGCTGTGTCCAAGCCAAGTGGTTTGGAAACAAGATGATGTTCAGCCGGTCTAATCTACGCTTGAAGGCGCGGCCAGAATGCTGCCACCCGGCAAGATTAACGGGGCGCAGATTGTCGAAATTGTTGCGCGTCCACGTCGTTAGTTACCGTTTGCCTCGCGGTCGAAGTACCGTTTTGACGAGAACATCCTGTCGATGAATGTCATCGCCTTGTAATGTGAGCCCATCAATATGACGGGCTCAAATTGTCCTCTTCAGAAGGTCTTCTATATGCCCCGCTTGTTTCCCCGCCGGCACCGCAGCGCAGCTGGATTCAACAGGCGCCATCAGTCTCGACTCGTGTCCGGTCTGGTAATCGCATTTACCGCACTGCTCGGCGCTTGCGCCGAAAAGACGACGTTGCCATCAACGCAGGAGCGAACGCGGGCAGTCGAAGCGGCACAGAAAAATTCCGTGGAAAAAATGCCAGACAAGCTTGCGCTCACGCAGGCATGGGAAAATTTGGCCAGTAGTCCGCCGACTGAAGCGCCAAAGGGCATAAAGAAATAGCATTAGGCGTCTCGCGACCACGCCCTGGCAGGTCTTGGCGGGGCGTCGTCAGCGTATAATTGAGGCATGAATATTGCCTCGCCCCATCCACTTCGCTCCCTCTACGACAAGTTGTGGGATGCACACGTCGTTCACGTCGAAGCAGACGGCACGTCGCTCGTCTACATCGACCGGCATTTGGTGCATGAAGTCACCAGCCCTCAGGCATTTGATGGTCTCGACATCAACGGCCGTAAACCGTGGCGGCTCAAATCGATTTTGGCGACGGCAGATCACAACGTCCCGACGACATCACGCCGCGAGGGAATCGCCGATCCGATTTCGCGTTTGCAGGTCGAAACGCTCGACAAAAATATCGAAAAATTTGGCGTGGCGGATTATTACGGCATGAATGATGCCCGGCAGGGCATTGTGCACGTGGTCGGCCCAGAGCAGGGCGCGACGCTGCCCGGTATGACCGTTGTGTGCGGGGATTCACATACCTCGACGCACGGTGCATTTGCGGCGTTGGCGTTTGGCATTGGTACATCCGAAGTCGAACACGTGATGGCGACCCAATGCCTCAACGCCAAAAAACTCAAGTCGATGCTGGTGAAAATTGAAGGCCAGGCAGGGCGCGGCGTCACCGCCAAAGATCTTGTGCTCGCGGTGATCGGAAAGATCGGTACGGCAGGCGGCACCGGCTACGCGATTGAATTCGCCGGTAGCGCAATTCGCAGCCTGTCGATTGAGGGCCGCATGACAGTCTGCAATATGGCCATTGAGGCCGGTGCACGTTCGGGCATGATCGCCGCCGATGAAAAAACGATTGCGTACTTGAAAGGGCGGCCGTTTGCGCCGAAAGGCAACGACTTTGACCTTGCCACGGTGTACTGGCGCACGTTGCACAGTGATGCCGGCGCGGCGTTTGACCGGGTCGTGGAATTGGATGCCTCGACCATCAGGCCGCAAGTAACATGGGGCACCTCGCCAGAAATGGTGACGACGATTGACGGCGTGGTGCCGGACCCGAAAAATGAGACGGATCCGGTCAAACGCGAAGCCATTGAACGTGCTTTGCAATACATGGGGTTAAACCCCGGCACGCCGATTGCGCAGATCAAGATCGACAAAGTGTTTATCGGTAGCTGCACCAATTCACGTATCGAAGACTTGCGTGTTGCGGCGGGTGTGGTGCGTGGCCGGCAGGTCGCCCACAACGTGAAGCTGGCGATGGTGGTGCCAGGCTCCGGATTGGTTAAACGCCAAGCCGAGGCTGAGGGGTTGGACAAAATTTTTATTGCCGCGGGCTTTGAATGGCGCGAGCCGGGTTGCTCGATGTGTCTGGGTATGAACGATGATCGTTTGTCGCCGGGTGAACGCTGCGCGTCAACCTCCAATCGCAATTTTGAAGGCCGCCAGGGTGCGGGTGGCCGCACCCATTTGGTAAGTCCCGAAATGGCGGCGGCAGCGGCCGTGGCGGGTCGTTTTGTTGATGTTAGAGAAATTCTTTAGGAGAATGAAATGATGAAAAAGCTGATGACGATTTTGTTGGCGGGATTATTTTTGGCCGGTTGCAATACCATTGAGGGCGTCGGCAAAGACGTCAAAAAAACCGGCGAAACCATTGAGAAGGCGGCAAAAAAATAGTGGAAGCGTTCCGCCAACATTTGGGATTGGTCGCGCCGCTGGATCGCGCCAACGTTGATACCGACGCGATCATTCCGAAACAATTTTTGAAGTCGATCAAACGGTCGGGTTTTGGCCCGAACCTGTTTGACGAATGGCGTTATATGGATCACGGCGAGCCCGGTGTGGATAATTCACGGCGGCCACTGAATCCGAATTTTGTATTGAATGAGGCGCGTTATCAGGGCGCGACGGTCTTGCTGGCGCGCAAAAATTTTGGTTGCGGTTCGTCGCGTGAACATGCGCCGTGGGCACTCCAACAATTTGGTTTCAAGACGATTATTGCGCCGTCGTTCGCCGATATTTTTTTCAACAACTGCTACAAAAACGGTTTGTTGCCGATCGTGTTGCGTGAAGCCGAGGTCGATCATTTGTTTAATGTCACCCTGGCGACACCGGGACTGAAGTTACAGATTGATCTGGCGCGGCAGGTGGTTGAGGTGCCCGCTGCGGAATCCTATTCGTTTGAAGTCGAGGGTTTTCGCAAGGAATGTCTGCTCAACGGTTGGGATGAAATCGGCCTGACCATGCGCCACACCGACAAGGTCCGCGCCTATGAAGCGGCAAGGGCATCACGGGAGCCGTGGATTTTTAGTTGACGGCGTGGTTTATTGCGCATCAATTCAGTCATGCGTTATCTGTGCACATAACAAGAAACAATCCAAAATGAAAATTGCAGTTCTCGCCGGTGACGGCATTGGTCCGGAAATCATGGCCGAAGCGCTCAACGTGCTGGCGGTATTAAAACGTGACGGGCTCAAGGTCGAGACCGAATCGGCGTTGGTTGGTGGCGCGGCGTTTGACGCATTCGGACATCCATTGCCGGATGCCACGCTGAATCTTGCGCAACAATCGGATGCGGTGTTGTTTGGTTCGGTCGGTGGGCCGGCCTACGACAACCTGCCGCGCGAACACCGTCCGGAAAAGGCGATTTTGGGCCTGCGCAAGGAATGCGATTTTTTTGCGAACCTGCGACCTGCAACCGTTTTCCCGGAACTCGCTGATGCATCAACCCTGCGCGCCGACGTGGTGGCGGGATTGGACATCATGATTATTCGCGAACTCACCGGTGATATTTATTTTGGTGAGCCGCGCGGGGTGTCGGGTGAAAAGGGCAATCGTGTCGGCATCAACACCATGCATTACACCGAGGCACAGATCCGTCGCATCATGCATGTCGGTTTTCGCACTGCCAGCCAGCGTGGCAAGCGGTTGTGTTCGATCGACAAAATGAACGTCCTTGAGGCG
>JANMNT010000056.1:0-24148 GCA_031368465.1 Burkholderiales bacterium | reverse complement strand
ACCAAAATATCAACGCATTCTGCTGAAACTTTCCGGCGAAGCGCTGATGGGTGACGATGCTTTTGGTATCAACCGGCCGACCATCGAGCGCATTGTCGCCGAGATCAAGGAGGTTGCCGACATGGGGGTGGCCATTGGTATTGTCATCGGTGGTGGCAACATTTTCCGTGGCGTCTCGACCAGCGCCGCCGGCATGGATCGCGCGACCGCCGACTATATGGGGATGCTGGCAACGGTGATAAATTCACTGGCGTTGCAAGACGCCCTGTCAAAAGTCGGGTTGTCTCCACGCGTGCAGTCGGCAATCAATATCGAGCCGGTCGTGGAGCCCTATATCCGCGGCAAGACCATGCGCTATCTCGAAGAGGGCAAGGTCGTGGTATTCGCCGCAGGCACCGGCAACCCGTTTTTTACCACCGACACCGCAGCCGCTCTGCGGGGCCGCGAAATGGAGGCCGATATTGTGTTGAAGGCGACCAAGGTCGACGGCGTCTATAGCGCCGATCCCAAAACGGACAAATCGGCAACACGTTATCATTCGCTTACATTTGACGAGGCGATTGTGAAAAATTTGAAGGTGATGGATGCGACCGCGTTGGCACTTTGCCGCGACCAGAAATTGCCCATCAAGGTTTTCTCAATATTCAAGCAGGGTGCGCTGAAGCGGGTGGTGCTGGGTGATGATGAAGGAACCCTTGTTCATGCCTAACGTTGATTGTTTGATGGAGTGAATGAATCATGAACATCGCAGACCTAAAAAAAACCTCCGAGCAAAAGATGCATAAAAGTGTCGATGCGCTCAAAAATAATCTGGCCAAAATCCGCACCGGCCGCGCGCATGCCGGCATGCTCGACCAGATTCAGGTTGACTATTACGGATCAATGACCGGGCTGACGTCGGTGGCGAACCTGACGCTTGCCGATTCGCGCACGATCATTGTGCAGCCGTTTGAAAAGAAGATGACCAACATCATCGAGAAGGCGATTCGCGACGCCGACATGGGGCTGAACCCGTCGACGACCGGCGACGTTGTGCGCGTGCCGATGCCATCCCTCACCGAGGAGCGGCGCCGCGAAATGGCCAAGACGGTGAAAGGTGAGGGCGAGGATGCAAAAGTCGCGGTCCGAAACATTCGTCGCGACGCAAACACCACGCTGAAAGATGCGCTCAAGGCAAAGACGCTGCCCGAAGATGATGAAAAACGTGCGCAGGACGAGGTGCAAAAAATGACGGATAAATTTGTCGCCGAAATTGACAAGCTGGTACACGAAAAAGAAAAAGAGTTGATGTCGGTTTAGGTGCCACGCGCCCCTGCCAACTCGAAACAAACTCCAGCAATTTGCCAACCATGACCTTCCAGAGTCCAACACAAGTCATACCGGATGTTAGCGACGTGCCAAAACACGTCGCAATCATCATGGACGGCAATGGCCGCTGGGCAACCAATCGTTTCATGCCGCGCGTTGCGGGGCATAAACGTGGTGTTGAATCCGTGCGAGAAACGGTAAAGGCGTGTGGTGAGTTGGGTATCGAGTATTTGACCCTCTTTGCTTTTTCGTCCGAGAACTGGCGGCGTCCAAAAGACGAGGTATCGGTATTGATGCAGCTGTTTTTGCGCGCGCTCGAGGGCGAAGTCGCCAAGCTGCACGACAATAACATCCGCTTCAAGGTGATCGGCGACCTTGCCGCGTTTGACATGCGCATACAGGAGAAAATAGCGGCCGCTGAACTTCTGACAGCCCAAAACACTGAGTTGACGCTGACTGTTGCTGCCAACTATGGTGGCCGCTGGGATATTCTGCAGGCAGTCAACAAAGCGCGTTTGACTGTTGGCAACGACAATGGACCGGCGGTCATCGTTGAGACTGATATCGCCCGCCACCTGTCGATGGCGTATGCACCGGAACCAGACTTGTTTATCCGTACCGGCGGCGAAGAACGCATCAGCAATTTTTTGCTGTGGCAACTGGCCTACACGGAGTTTTATTTCACGCCCGAACTGTGGCCCGATTTTGGTCGCAGCAGCCTGCTCAAGGCGGTTGAATCATATGCACGTCGCGAGCGGCGCTTTGGTCGCACCAGCGAACAACTCGCGCAGTCAACCGGATCAGGCGGCGTTGTTGTCGCAGCCGGTTCTGCAATTGACGCCGCCTAGCGCCCGTCACGTTGACCCCAAACGGATTTTAGAAGCGGCGCCATCATGCTGAAGACCCGCATTATCACTGCGCTCGTCATCCTGCCGATTGTTTTTGTGGCGCTGTTCCTGTTCCCGAATTGGGCGTGGGATTTGTTCACGCTCGGTATCGCCCTCGGTGCCTGTTGGGAGTGGAGCCGGTTTTGTCAATTCCCGGCGGGTGGTAAGCGGGTTTACCTTGGCATTTCTGCGGCCTTGTCTGCGGTGATCTTTTTCGCCTATCTCGACCGCACATGGATTGATTTCGGGCAACTGTCGGTTGCCGCATTTGTTGTTTCCACATTGTTCTGGCTGTTGGTTGCGCCGTGGTGGCTGTTCAACAATTGGCGGCCGCATGGTCGCGGCGGATTTGGTTTTGCGGCAGTGGCGGGCTGGGTGGTAATTTTTCCGACCTGGCTCGCTTTTCTGACGCTGCATGACCTGAGCCCCTGGACATTGCTGACGTTTGCGCTGATTGTCTGGGTCGCCGATATTGCCGCTTACTTTGTCGGCAAAGGCATTGGAAAAAACAAGCTCGCGCCATCCATCAGCCCCGGCAAGACCATCGAGGGTGCCATTGGCGGGATGATCGGCGTTGCACTCTATTTTTTCATTTGGCAGTTGTTGGTGCAAAAGGCCGTTGCGCGCGGCGACGACTGGGCGCGCGAGCTTCATTCGCATGGCGTGATCTTGTTCGGGCTGTTTCTATTGCTCGGCGCAATGTCGATCCTGGGCGACTTGTATGAATCCTGGATGAAACGCGGTGCGGGCATGAAGGACTCCTCTGGATTATTGCCCGGACACGGCGGTATTTTGGACCGTATTGATGCGTTGACCTCAACGCTCCCGCTGGCCGGGCTTTACCTCGTTTTGATGCAGGATCGATGAGCGGGATGCGGAACATTGCCGTGCTTGGTGCAACCGGTTCGATCGGCGTCAGTACGCTTGATGTCGTCGCACGTCATCCCGACCGCTATCGGATATTTGCATTGTCTGCCGCAACCCGCGTCGAGCAGCTTGCGGCCCAGTGCGCGCAATTCACACCGCAATTTGCAGTAATGACCGATCCCGACTGCGCCGAGAGTCTACGTAAAACGCTCAAGGCAAAAGGGCTGGTCACAGAAGTGCTCGCCGGTGCCGATGCGCTTGAGACCATTGCGGCACATCCGGAAGTCGATGTGGTGATGGCGGCGATTGTCGGTGCGGCCGGGCTTAAATCATCGCTGGCGGCGGCGCGAGCGGGCAAAACCGTGTTGCTGGCAAACAAGGAGGCATTGGTCATGGCGGGTCGCCTGTTCATGGATACCGTTCATGAAAATGGCGCGACACTACTGCCGATTGACAGTGAGCACAACGCTGTATTTCAATCGCTTCCGTCCAACTATGCGGATGGTCTCAATAATATTGGTGTGGAAAAAATCATTCTCACCGCCTCGGGTGGGCCGTTTCGGACCCGCCCCATCGCCACACTCGGTCAGGTAACCCCGGCGGAGGCCTGTGCGCATCCGAACTGGGTGATGGGCAGAAAAATCTCGGTCGATTCGGCGACGATGATGAATAAGGGGCTTGAGGTGATCGAGGCGCATTGGTTGTTTGATGCGCCAGCCGACAAAATTGAAGTGGTGATTCATCCGCAAAGTGTTGTCCATTCGATGGTGACCTATCGCGACGGGTCGGTTATTGCGCAACTGGGTAATCCCGACATGCGCACGCCGATTGCGTATGCGCTGGGTTACCCGGATCGCATCGATGCCGGGGTGTTGCCGCTGGATATTGCCAAGGTCGGCAAGCTTGAGTTTGAGCCGCTCGACATGGCGCGATTTCCGTGTGTTGGCTTGGCCTACAGAGCGATGCGCCTCGGTGGAACCGCACCGGCATTGTTGAATGCCGCCAATGAAATCGCGGTGGCGGCATTTTTGCAGGGCGATCTAGGTTTTCTTGATATTCCCCGCGTGATCGAATCGGTACTCGACAACTCGACGGCTTCAGATGCTGGTACGCTTGCGTCAATCTTGCTGGCGGATAACTTTGCCCGCAGCGTGGCAGCAATCAAATGTATCGAATTTCGCGCCGGCCAGAAAATGGCCGCCAACTAGATGAATCTGTTAACGACAGTACTGGCGTTTATGGTTGCAATAGGCACACTGGTGACCATTCATGAATTGGGCCACTATTGGGCCGCGCGCCTTTGCAATGTAAAAATCTTGCGTTTTTCAATCGGCTTTGGCAGGACGATATGGCTCAGACGGTTCGGCGCTGACCAAACCGAATGGGTGGTGGCGGTACTGCCGCTAGGCGGTTACGTCAAAATGGCTGACGAACGTGATGGGTCGGTGGCGGATGATGACCGTGCCCGCGCCTTCAACAATAAACCAATATGGCAACGGATGATCATCATTGCGGCGGGACCCCTCGCCAATTTTATTCTGGCCGCAATTCTGTACTGGGCGGTATTTGTTGCCGGGCAGCCGGGAGCCATTCCGTTTGTCGCGCAGCCACCACAGGATTCAGTCGCGGCTGCAGCGGGATTTGCCGAGTACGACCGGATCATCAGTATCGACGGCGGAGAGGTCCGGACCTGGGGGGATGCGCGTTTGATGCTGCTGGACCACGCCGCGGCGCGTGGTACGGTCAACATTGTTGTGGAAACAAGGGCGGGGCAAAGACAAACGCGCAATCTGGTGATGTCATCACTCGATAGTTCGGATCTGGACAAGGATTTTTCCGGAAAACTCGGTTTGACTGCGTACCGGCTGAATATTGCGCCGGTCATGCAGGTGATTGCGCCGAACGGTCCCGCCGAGCGGGCGGGGCTGCGCGCGGGCGACAAAATCGTCGCGGTGAATGGCAGCAGAATCAGCAAATGGAACGAACTGGTGGCGGTCATTGTCAAAAATCCCGGATCACCGGTCAAGCTGATGGTTGAAAGTCGTGGTGAGGTATTTGATGCCAGCGTTATCCCCGACACCGTCAACGAAAATGGCCGAACCTTCGGGCGCATTGGTGTGTCACCCAAAATTGACCGGGCCGCAAATGACGCGCTTTTCACCAATGTGCGATATGGCATGCTTGAATCCGCGCCAAAGGCGGTGACAAAAGTGTGGGAAATGTCGGTATTTAGCCTGAAAATGCTCTGGCGCATGATCGCCGGTAATATTTCCTGGAAAAACCTGTCGGGCCCTATCACAATTGCCGACTACGCCGGTCAATCGGCGCAAATGGGGCCGATTTATTATTTGCTGTTTTTGGCACTCATCAGCGTGAGTATCGGCGTCCTCAATTTGCTGCCGATTCCCGTCTTGGACGGGGGGCAGTTGCTGTATCATATCGTCGAACTGATCAAAGGTAGTCCGGTTTCGGAGCAAGCGATGGAAGTCGGCCAGCGTGTCGGGCTCGTACTGCTGCTGGGTTTGACCGCCTTTGCCTTCTATAACGACATCTATCGTCTTGTTTCCGGTTAATTTTTTAATGCCTCGATCTTCCTGCCATACCCCAGTTGCCCGCACCATTTCCCGATTACTCGCCACCCTTGTGGGTGGGTTTTTTTCGGTGGCGGCGTTTGCCATCCAGCCCTTTGTGATTCGGGATATTCGGGTCGAAGGTGTGCAACGGACTGAAGCCGGCACCGTTTTCAGCTATTTGCCGGTCAAGGTTGGTGAGTTACTCGACGACGACAAGGCCGCCGCCGCGATCAAGGCGCTTTACGCGACCGGCTTTTATACCGACGTGCGGCTCGAGGTTGAGAATAATGTCCTGGTCGTGTTCGTCGCTGAGCGGCCCGCCATCGCACAAATCGAAATTAATGGTGCCAAGGAATTTTCGAAGGACAATCTGAAGGACGGTCTGAAGACGGCGGGCATTTCCGAATCCAAGATTTTTGATCGGTCCGTGTTGGACCGCGCGGAAAAAGAAGTGAAACGGCAATACACCAGCCGCGGCTTTTATTCATCCAAAGTCGTCACGACGGTAACGCCGCTTGAACGCAACCGGGTGTCGCTGACGTTCACAATTGACGAGGGTGAGCCGTCAAAGATTGTCGACATCAATATCATCGGCGCAAAGGCGTTCAGCGAATCGAAGCTGCTTAAAGAGTTCGAACAGACGACATCCGGGTGGTTCACGTTCTTCACCAAGGACGACCAATATTCGAAACAGAAGCTTTCCGGCGATTTGGAGAAGCTGCGTTCGTACTACACTAATCGCGGCTATCTGGATTTCAACGTCGAATCAACACAAGTATCGATTACCCCCGAGAAGGACAAAATCTACATAACGATTGTTGTCAACGAGGGTCAGGTCTACAAGATTTCCGATGTAAAGTTTTCCGGAGAATTAAAAATTCCAGAAGCGGAAATGCGTTCATTGCTGTTGTTCAAGCCGGGCGAAGTTTTTTCACGGCAGAAAATTGTCGACTCAATCAAGGCGATCACCGACCGCCTCGGCAACGACGGCTATTCGTTCGCGAATATCAACCCGGTTCCCGAGCGCGATCCCGTCACCAAGCTGGCGTCATTCACCATGTTTGTCGACCCCGGCCGCCGTGTTTATGTGCGTCGGATTAACGTGCAGGGCAACGGCCGGACGCGCGACGAGGTTATCCGGCGTGAAATGCGTCAACTCGAGGCGGGCTGGTATTCCATCGACAAAATCAACCGTTCCAAGGAACGTCTTGACCGTACCGGCTTCTTTGAGGAGGTCACCGTTGATACACCGGCGGTACCCGGCACCAACGATCAGGTTGACCTCAATGTGACGGTCAAGGAACGTAACACCGGCTCACTACAGTTTGGCGTGGGTTATGGCAGTGGCGTCGACAAATTGACGGTGTCAGCATCAGTTTCCCAGGCCAATATTTTTGGTACCGGCAACCAGTTGTCGTTTCGCATTAACAACAGCCGCGTCAGTCGTGCCTATGAAATTTCCTATCTGAATCCGTATTGGAGTGTTGACGGCATTTCCAGGGGATTTGATCTTTACGAACGTGAGCTCAATACCGCCAGCACCAATACGGGTGACTTCAGCTCGCGTGCAGCCGGTACCGGTGTGCGTTACGGTGTGCCGGTTACCGAGTACGACAGCATCAACTTTGGCATCGGTTGGGAACGGACAAAAATTGCGCTGAACGAATTCAGTCCGCCGCGTTATTTCGATTATGTCACCTCGTTTGGTGCCACCAGCGACACCGTCCGAGGTTCGGTTGGTTATGCGCGCGATACCCGTGACAGCATTTATTTTCCGACCCGCGGCTTCCTGTTTGAAGTGGGATTTGAGACCGGGCTTCCAGGTGGTGATCTGAAATATTATCGTGGTCAAGCCAAGGCGCAATATCTGCGGCCGGTCTGGGGTCCGATTGTGCTTGGGTTGAATGCGGAACTGGGATTTGCGAACGGTTACGGCAATAAACCGCTGCCATTCTTCAAGAACTTCTACGCCGGCGGTGTTGATTCGGTGCGCGGCTATCAAAGCGGCACAATCGGCCCGAAAGACGTCAACGGTGAATACATTGGCGGAAACAAGCGTTTGGTTGGAAACGTTGAGGTATTGTTCCCAATGCCTGGCGTAAAGGCCGAAAAGTCTGTGAGACTGTCGGTATTTGCCGATTTTGGCTACGTTTGGAGCGAAGACCAAAAGCTGTTGTTGGGTGACCTTCGCACATCCGCTGGTTTTGCCGTCAGCTGGTTTTCACCGGTTGGTCCCCTCAAATTCAGCTTGGCCAAACCATTTCAGACCAAGCCGACCGACCGGGTTGAGCGCTTTCAGTTCTTGCTTGGAAGAGCCTTTTAGTGTACTTTGAACGGCAAAATGCCTGACAGCCCCTTCCCAATCGATAGATTTTATATGCGCCGCGCTTTTAATCTCAGCAGCATTTTCGTGAGCCTTGTGGTTGTCGCCACATTGGTGGCTGCACTGCCGGTGGTGGCGGCTGAAATCAAGATCGGTTTTGTTGATCGCGAACGCATTTTGCGTGAATCTGGTGCCGCCAAACGTGCGCAGGCAAAGCTCAAGAAGGAATTCGCCACGCGCGAGGCCGAGCTCGACAAGATGGAAAAACAGGGTCGCGATTTGGAAGTCATGCTGCAAAAGGAATCCGTCACGTTGCCTGCGGCAGAGGTGTCTGCGCGCGAACGGCAACTGGCCCAACTCACGCGTGACTTCAAACGAATGCAGCGGGAGTTTCGCGAAGACCAGACGCTTCGTAGCAATGAGGAACTGGTGTCGTTGCAAGAGCGCGCCAACAAGATCATCTCCGAGATCGCCGAAAAAGAAAAATTCGACCTGATTGTTCAGGAGGCGGTTTTTGCGAGCGCCAAGATCGACATAACCGACAAAGTCATCAAGGCGTTGGGCGAAAAATAGTCCCTGCCTGCGGTTGTCCGGTAATTTGCCGAGACTGTCGTTTGGCGAGCCGCAATGAAGCCGGTATACCGCGGCGATTATCGCGGCATATTCTTCCGACTGGCGCTGATGTGTTGCTGATCCCACAAATTCGGGCGCACGTGCGAAAATAGCGCATGTATTTGCGCGATCTACAATCCAAACTTGGCGGCGTCTTGATTGGCGAAGTGGCCACACCAATTACCTCGGTTGGCACACTGGAACGTGCGTCGGTCACACAAATCGCCTTTCTGGCCAACCCAAAATACCGCCGGGCGCTCGATGCAACCAATGCCGGCGCGGTGATCGTTTCCCCCAAAGAGCGTGACGCCACTGACAAGCCGCGCATTGTGACGGAAAATCCATATGCGTATTTCGCGCGCGTTGCCCAGTTACTCTCGCCCCGGATTATGTTCGCCCCCGGCGTGCATCCCAGCGCTGTGGTTGATCCCACGGCGAATATTTCTTCAACGGCATCAGTAGCCGAATTCGTTTCAATTGGTGCCGCTGTCGTGATCGGCGCTGGGGCCCGCATCGGTGCCGGTTCGGTCATCTGTTCAGGTGTGGTGATTGGCCCCGACACGGAATTGGTTGCGCGCGTCGTGGTCTACCCGGAAACACAAATTGGCGCGCGCGACATGATTCATGCCGGGGTCGTGATCGGTGCTGATGGATTCGGTTTTGCCAATGATCAGGCAAGCTGGGTCAAGATTCCCCAGTCAGGGCGGGTCATCATTGGCGACGATTGCGAAATCGGCGCGAACACAACAATCGACCGGGGTGCGATTGACGATACTGTTATCGGTGATGGTGTGAAACTCGATAACCAGATTCAGGTGGGGCACAATTGTGTCATCGGCGAACACAGCATTGTCGCCGGCTGTACCGGAATTGCCGGAAGCACCAAGATTGGCAAACGTGTGATGATCGGTGGTGCCGTGTCGATCACCGGACACTTGGAAATTTGTGACGATGCGGTGTTATCCGCCAATGCGTTTGTCACCAAATCGATTACCGTGCCCGGAATGTACAGCGCCGGCTTTCCGTTAATGCCGCATCGCGAATGGTTGAAGAATGCGGCGCAGCTTCGACATCTGTATGCGCTGGCTGAAAAAATCAGGAAGTTGGGAGAAAAGAATGAGTGATTCAACTGCAATGGATATTGAAGAGATTAAAAAATATCTTCCACACCGGTATCCTTTTTTGTTTGTCGACCGCGTTTTGGATATAGATCTCGAAAACAAAACAATTCGTGCGCTGAAAAACGTCACCGTCAACGAGCCACATTTTCCCGGGCACTTCCCCTATTTTCACGTGATGCCGGGCGTGCTGATCATTGAAGCCCTCGCGCAGGCGTCGGCCATTCTTTCATTCAAGCTGATGGGCACCAAGCCTGACGACAAGACAGTTTATTATTTTGCCGGCATCGACGGCGCGCGCTTCAAGCGACCAATCACTCCCGGCGACACCCTGATACTCGAATCAACCATTATCAACGAGCGGCGCGGTATCGTGAAGTTTGCAGTGCGGGCGCTGGTGGGCGAACAACTGGCGTGCGAGGCCGAATTGCTATGTACGATGAGGCAGGTGCCGTAATGGCGCGAATACATCCGACGGCGATCGTTGATCCGCGCGCAAAATTGGGCGCGAACGTGAGGGTCGGTGCCTATACCGTGATTGACGGAGACGTCGAGATTGGTGAAGGTACCAGTATCGGCCACCATGCCGTTGTCACCGGGCATACCAGCATCGGGCGCGACAACAAAATATTCCATTTTGTCTCGATCGGCGAGGCGAATCAGGATAAAAAATACAAAGGCGAACCAACGCGGTTGGTGATCGGTGACCGGAACACGATTCGTGAGTATTGCTCTCTCAATCGCGGCACCATTCAGGACAAGGGTGTGACGACCATCGGCAATGACAACTGGCTGATGGCATACGTACACGTTGCGCACGATTGTATTGTCGGCAGTCACACCACCATTGCCAACTGCACACAGCTCGCAGGCCACGTCGAGGTCGGCGATTGGGCGACGTTGGGCGGTTTCACCGGCGTGCATCAGTTTGTCAAGATTGGTGCGCACGTGATGTGTGGTGTATCGAGCGTGGTGCTGATGGATATTCCGCCATACGTGACCTGCGGTGGCAATCCGCTTTCGCCCGCCGGTATCAACGCCGAAGGGCTAAAGCGCCGTGGTTACACGCCGGAACAAATTGCCAATGTGAAGCGTGCCTACAAAACGCTCTATCGCAGCGGACTCAATTTTTCCGATGCAAAGGCAGCGCTGGCAAACGAGACGTCGCCCGAGGTGCAATTGCTGTCCCGCTTCCTGGAAGCGTCAACCCGCGGCATCGTCCGTTAAACAGATGAAAATTGGTATTGTCGCGGGTGAACCATCCGGAGACGCGATTGCAGCGTCGTTGATCCGCGCCCTGCGTCGCGCGTACCCGCAACTCGAGTTTGTCGGCATTGCCGGGCCCAAGATGCAATCCGCCGGTGCCAAATCATGGTTCGACATGGAAACGCTCGCGGTGCGCGGTTATGTCGAGGTGCTAAAACGCTTTCGAAAAATTCATGCAATGCGGCGCGCACTCAAGACAAGGTTGCTGCGCGAAAACATCAGTTTGTTCATTGGTGTTGATGCGCCGGATTTTAATCTTGGACTCGAACGTGATCTAAAACGCGCCGGTGTCACCACCGTGCATTACGTGAGCCCATCAATTTGGGCGTGGCGGGGTGAGCGCATCCACAAAATCAAAGCCGCCGTCGATCAGATGTTGACGATTTTTCCGTTTGAGCAGGCAATCTACGACCAGGCCGGTATTGCCTCGACCTATGTCGGCCATCCTTTCGCCGACGAATTTCCAAAGGCATCACAACAATTATCGGCACGTGCTCAACTGCGCCTAAAACCAAACCAGCTGGTGGTATCGCTGTTGCCGGGTAGCCGCCAGACCGAGCTGGATTATCACGCCGGCCTATTCATCGAAACAGCAAAGTGTTTGTATCAGCAATTTCCCGACGCTGTTTTTCTGGTGCCGCTTGCCACGCGCGAAACGCGTGAACAGTTTGACGCAACCAAATGGAAGCTTGGCGCGCAGGATTTGCCGCTGCAAATCCTATTTGGACACGCCAGTCTTGCGTTGGCGGCAGCCGACGTTGCCCTTGTCGCCAGTGGTACCGCGACGCTGGAAGCCGCAATGTTACGTTGCCCGCATGTGATTGCCTACAAGATGTCACCGACCACCTACCGCATGATGAAATCCAAGGCGTATTTACCGTACGTCGGCCTGCCAAATATTCTGGCGCGTGAGTGGCTGGTCCCAGAGCTGCTGCAGGACGATGCGACGCCGGCCAATCTGGCGCAGGCACTGGGCAATTGGATCAAACACAGCGACGCCGCAGAGCGGCTGCGCGAACGGTTTGCATTGATCCACGAAAGTCTTGCCGTTGACAACAGTAAGCGCGTTGTCGAGGCGTTGCGTCCGATATTGAGCAGTCGGCTCGCGGTGGTTCAAGCGGCGTCACCGGTGGCCGAAAAGGGCGGAGAACCCGTTGCCGCCTAGCGCGTACTGTTGCGGGGTTGATGAGGCCGGTCGTGGTCCCTTGGCTGGTGCCGTATTCGCTGCCGCGGTGATTCTCAATCCGAAGCATCCAGTTTCCGGTTTGGCCGACTCAAAAAAACTCTCAGAGAAAAAGCGGCTGCGTTTGGAGCAGGAAATCACTGAAACGGCGCTGGCCTATGCGGTTGCGTTTGCCAGCGTTGAAGAAATTGACCGGTTAAATATTCTGCGCGCCAGTCTGTTGGCGATGCAGCGTGCAATTGAGCGGCTTCGGTTGGTGCCGCGTGAGGCGCTGATCGATGGATTGTATATTCCGACCGTGGCGGTGCCGGCCCGCGCAATCGTTGGTGGTGACGCCATCGTTGCCGATATTTCTGCCGCCTCAATACTGGCCAAGAATGCACGCGATCGCGAGATGGTTTTGATGGACATGCGTTATCCTGAATATGGGTTTTCCAGGCACAAGGGTTACGGTACGCGGCTGCATATGCAGGCGTTGGCGGAGTACGGGCCTTGTCCGATTCATCGCATGAGTTTTGCGCCTGTGCGGGCGGCGGCACAAGTCAAGCAATGACAATTGATCAAGATATGAAAGATGAAAGTGGCCATTTGGCGGACATTTTGAGACATAAATGGCTGAAAAACCGCTTGGGTAGGCGCGTTTCATTTATCCGATGAAGACGATTCGTTCGCGCGACAATCATTACGTTCGCCACCTGATTGGTTTGGCGCACTCGTCGCGCGAGCGTAAAAAGAGCGGTCATACGGTGCTTGACGGCGCGCATCTGGTGGATGCGTTTTTGTCATCCGGGCGGTTGCCGTTGTCCGTGGCGATCCGTGAGTCGGCAGCAGAGAGCGCGGATGCCTTGGCGGTGATGCAAAGGGTCGCCAAGTTGCAATCGGCGGATATTGAGATAAATATCCTGGCGGACGCGTTGATGAACGAGGCATCGGGTCTCGATTCGCCTGCGGCAATCATGGCGATTGTTGAAACGCCTGTTTCGCAGTTGATTCCCGCCAATGCGGATGCCGTGGTGGTGCTGGATAACGTGCAGGACCCGGGCAACGTCGGCTCGATATTGCGCACTGCGGCAGCGTTCGGCGTCAAACACGCATTGTTCGGTCACGGAACGGCATTTGCCTGGTCGCCAAAGGTATTACGCGCCGCGCAGGGTGCCCACTTTGTGGTGAACATTGTTGAGGGCGGTGACGTTAACGCATTTGTTTCCACTTTTGGCGGGATGTCGCTGGCGCTCGTGCCCAAACAAGACGATGTTCAATCAATTGCCAGTGTTGACCTGACCAAGCCGGTGGCATTTCTGATTGGCAGTGAGGGCGCCGGTCTTGAAGCCGCGGTTGTTGCGGCGGCAACACATCGCGTCACCATACCGATGTCCGGCAAAATGGAATCCTTGAACGCGGCTGTCTGTGCAGCCATTGCGATGTATGAAATGAAACGACAGCGGCGATAATTGCGTTGAGATATTTGCCCGAGGACAGGACACCAACGATGTCAAACGAAACAGAAACAATCCGGTCAGCGCTGCCGATCGCGCGCCAGTACCGTTATTACGACTTGGTCATGGTCGGTTTTGTCACGGTGTTTCTTTGTTCAAATTTGATTGGTCCGGCCAAGGCGGCGCAAATTGACCTGCCATTTATTGGCGCATTTACCTTTGGTGCGGGTGTACTGTTCTTTCCGCTGTCCTATGTATTCGGCGATATCCTGACCGAGGTGTACGGGTACGCACGTGCCCGCAAGGTCATTTGGGCCGGCTTTATCGCGATGGCGTTCGCTGCATTGATGGCAACGGTTGTGGTGGCGCTACCCCCTGCGCCGGGCTGGCCAGATCAGGCTGCTTACCAAACGATTTATGGCCAGACCCTGCGAATTGTGCTGGCTTCCATGGTCGCGTATTTCTGCGGTGAATTTGTCAACTCGTTTGTACTCGCCAAGATGAAACTGGCAGACAACGGCAAACGTATGGGCTGGCGGTTTGTGGCGTCCACGGTAGTCGGCGAAGGAGTCGACTCGTTGCTGTTTTATCCGCTCGCCTTCTACGGCCTTTGGGGCAACGACTTGCTGCTCAAGGTCATGGCGGCGCAGTGGGGGCTGAAGGTGCTGGTGGAAATATTGTTTCTGCCGTTGACCATCCACATCGTACGCGCCCTCAAAAAGGCTGAATCGGAAGATTACTACGATCGCGATACCAACTTCACACCGTTTTCGCTGAAGACGTGATGGCCTTGATTGATCTTGTCGGCACGGTGGCTGCATTTCTCACAACGGTTGCTTTTGTTCCCCAAGTGCTAAAGATCCGGCGTGCCAAAAGTGCCCGCGACATTTCGCTGCCGATGTATGCATGCTTTACTACGGGCGTTGTTTGCTGGCTGATTTATGGCGTGTTGATTGTCTCGGTGCCGATCATTGCCGCCAATATCGTCACATTGATATTGGCTGGTGCGGTGATGGTAATGAAGGTGCGTTGGGGATAACCGGCGGCTGCATCGGATGACAGGTGCGCAAAGAAAAACGGCCCCTGATTTCTCAGGAGCCGTTTGAATTTTGGTAGGGCGTGGCAGATTCGAACTGCCGACCAACGGATTAAAAGTCCGCTGCTCTACCGGCTGAGCTAACGCCCCATCACTTCCACGACAGTATTTGTTTTATTACCGTGGAAAGCCGGTGATTATAGCTGAAAAAGTCGAGCGGGCAAAGTCCGACTACGTTGAAAATGCCAATTTCAGCATCTCGAATGCTGCCCGAAGAGTTTGGGCTTCGCCGCCTTCAGGCCGGCCGGGCCGTGATTTCGGATTCCACGCAAAACAATCAATGTGTATCCAAGCCTGACCGGGCGGGATGAACCGTTCCAGAAAAAGTGCTGCGGTAACCGCGCCAGCCTGCGGGCCACCCGTATTTACAATATCACCGATATTGCTCTTGATCATGTCGTGATAAGGTTGCCAAAGCGGCATCCGCCATAGCGGATCCTGGGTCGAGGCAGACGCACTGTTCAGTCGGCCAAACCAATCATCCGAGTTCGAAAACGTCGCCGGCAATTCCGGCCCCAACGCAACCCGGGCAGCACCGGTGAGTGTTGCAAAATCAATGATGAGCGCCGGCTTCGCTTCGGCCGCATAGGCCAATGCATCCGACAGGACGACGCGCCCCTCGGCATCGGTATTGCCGATTTCAATCATCAACCCCGCGCGTGTTGAGACAATTTCACCGGGCCGATAGGCGTTGCCGGATATGGCGTTTTCGACCGCCGGCACCAGCATCTGCAGAAATACCGTTAGTTTTGCCTGCATGATGAGTCGCGCCAGCGCCAGCGCGTGCGCGCTGCCGCCCATGTCTTTTTTCATCTGCCGCATACCATCGGCGCCCTTGATGTTGAGTCCGCCCGTGTCGAAACAGACACCCTTGCCGACTACGGCAATTTTGGGATGGGCGGGGTTTCCCCAGGTAATCTCGATCAAGCGCGGCGGCCGATGACTGGCGCGGCCGACAGCGTGGATCGCCGGGAATTTTTCGTGGAGCAAATCATCGCCGACAATTTCCCGGAACACGCCGCCAAACTCTTTCGCCAGTCCAATGGCAACCTCGGCAAGATGTGCCGGGCCCATGTCTTCAGTGGGGGTGTTGACCAAATCACGGGTCAGGCAGATGGCGTCCGCCATTTGCTGCGCGCGCGCCGATTCATCGGATGCGGCTAGCGACAATATGGCAGTGGGCTTTGGGCTCTTTTTATAGCGGGAGAACTGGTAGGAACCCAACAGCCATGACAGGGCCGCCGCATAGTTGGTCAACGTATTCTCACCGCCCAGCGCATAGGTGCCTGGTGGTAATGCAAACGGCAAATGTGAAAGGGCAAAAATATCGTCATTGGCGCGAATGCCGACAATCACTTTGTCAATTGATCCGTCGGTGCCGGGCACAATCACATGGCTGTGCGGTTTTCCGGCAAAACCTGAAACGGCAAGCCAGGTCTGTGTCTTTGTATCTTGCTTTTCAACAAAGCCGGCGTACTGCTCCTGTGTCACCGCGATCAGTGGCGCGGCATTTTTGTGCGACTCATTGGTGATGCTCATCATCATTCCTAATAAAAAATGCCGACCAGCGCGCCGCAGGATAGCGTTGATAGCGTGCCCGAGACAAGGCATTTGTAGCCCATGTCGATGATTTCACTTCTGCGCTCGGGACACATGGTACCCATACCGCCGATGATGATGCCGAGAGACGCAAAGTTGGCAAATCCACACAACGAATAAATCATCATGACGCGGCTGCGCTCGGACAGTGTGCCCGGTGCCAGATTGGAAAGATCGATATAGGCGATGAATTCATTCAGCACGGTCTTGGTTCCCATCAGCGCGCCGGCGGTTTGTGCCTCCACCCACGGGATACCGGTCAACCACACAACAGGCGCCATCACCCAGCCAAAAATGCCCTGCAGGGTGATTGCCCTGCCGTCGACGTGAGGCAAAAAACTGAAAACAGAATTGAGTAACGCAATCAAAGCAGTTAGCACCAATAACATCGCGATGATATTGATATAAATCGACACGCCCTCAACAGTGCCTTGCGTGACCGCATCCATGGTGCTTGCAACCGGATGTTCGCTGCTGATCATGCCGTCCGTCACCGGCCCCTCATGCGGCACCATCAATGCTGAAAACGCAATTGCCGCCGGCGCGCTGATAAAAGAAACGATCAGGATATGGCCGATGGCATCGGGCACCACCGGCCCCAGAATGACTCCGTATAACACCATCACCGTGCCGGCGATACCGGCCATGCCGCAGGTCATGGTGATAAACAGCTCGCCCCGCGTGAGCTTCGCGATATAGGGCTTGATGACCAGCGGTGCTTCAACCGTCCCGAGAAAAATATTGGCTGCTGATGAAACACCAACCGCACCGCCAACGCCGAGGGTCTTCTTCAGCAGCCACGAAAAGGCGTTGACCACCAGCGGCAGGATCTTCCAATAGAAAAGCACCGATGAAAGTGCCGAGACGACAATCACCAGCGGTAGCGCCTGGGTCGCCAAAATAAACGGCGCGCGCTCACCGTCTTTCAGCGCAAATGGTGCGTCCGCACCGCCGATAAAACCAAACACAAACTTGGTGCCCTCGCGGGTGGCGTTGGCCACACTGTTCAAGGCGTTGTTCAGCAGGTCGGCAACTTCCCGAAAATAGGGAAACTTGAACATCAACACAAACATGATGATCTGCAGGATGATCGCGCCACCGACCGTGCGCCATTGAATGGCGCCGCGTTTTTCGGATAAAACCCAGGCAAACGCATACAACACAAAAAAGCCGAGCAGGCTTTGCAAAATTAGCATCATGGTCGATTGGTCTCGTTGATATTTGTTCGCCAGCGTTGTTCGGTTTGGCAACCGAAATGATACTCGGTGCGCAGTACTTTCACCCGTCGGCGTAAAATCATGCCTACCGTCGCCCAACCCATTGTGAAAGTTGTCGAAAATGCCGATGCTTCATCGAAATACTGCCAGTAGCCTCATCACAACGCTGCTATTGGCAGGGTGTGCACAACTGCCGCCAATGGCGAATGCGCCGGCCGCATTGCCGCCAACGGTGGCCGTGAAAATGATTGCCTTCAATGATTTTCACGGCAATCTTAAAACGCCGTCATTGCGGGTGCCGGTTGCCGACCCAAGCCAGGCGACCGGGATACGCTTTGAGGCTGCCGGCGGCGTGGAGCAGTTTGCCGCCGTGGTGAAATCAATCAAGGCAAAAAATCCGAATCACGTGGTTGTCTCGGCGGGTGACATGGTCGGTGCAACCCCGTTGTTGTCGGCGCTATTCCGTGACGAGCCAACCATCGAGGCAATGAACCTGGTTGGGGTTGATTTCCACGCCGTCGGTAATCATGAGTTCGACTATGGTGTTGCACACTTGAAGCGGTTGCAGCAGGGGGGGTGCCCGGTCGACGCCAAAACAAACATGCCTGACTGTCAGGGACGGGTCCCGTACAAAGGCGCACAATTTCCATTCTTGGCGGCTAATGTTGTCGAAGACGCGCTAAAGAAGACCCTCTTCCCGGCATACGGGGTCAAAGAATTCGACGGTATCAAGGTTGCGTTTATTGGCATGACATTGCGCGGCACGCCTGCAATTGTTCGCCCGGGTGGTACAGCCGGGCTGACCTTCGCCGATGAAGTTGAGACCGTCGCCAGACTTGTCCCCGAATTAAAGGCGCAAGGCATTGAAGCCGTTGTTGTGGTGATGCACGAAGGCGGTGAGCAGACCGGTGGTATTAACGAGTGTATCGACTTCAAAGGCAAAGGCCGGGAGGTCTCGGAAAGACTTGATGCGGTTGTCGGCGTCGTGGTGACGGCGCATACCCACCGTTATTATGTTTGTGATGTCGCGGGCAAGCTGGTCACCAGTGCCGGAAGCTACGGCACACTCGTGACGGAAATCGATTTGGTATTGGATCGTGCGACCCGAAAAATTGTCGGAAAGTCGGCGAGAAACGTGGTCGTTAAGCCGGATGGCGTGAAAGACGCATCGCTCACGTTGCTGGTCGAGCAATATGCGAAATTGTCGGAGCCGCTGGAGAATCGTGTTGTCGCAATGGTCAGGCAGGATATTAATGCTGTCACCAACACGGCGGGCGAATCCACATTGGGTAATTTGATTGCCGACGCACATTTGTTTGCCACCAGCAGCCCTGACAAGGGTGGCGCGGTGATTGCGTTCAATAATCCCGGCAGCTTGCGTGCGCCGATAATCCCCGGCGCCGACGGCAGCGTTTCATACGGCGCCTTGTTCAAAACCCAGCCGTTTCAAAATGACCTGATCGTGATGAACCTGACAGGTACACAGATTAAACAATTGCTCGAGCAGCAGTTCGGCGCAACGGTGGGTGAACGTGTTCGTATTATGGGTGTGTCGCGAGGTTTCAGTTATGCCTGGGACGCCGCCAAGCCGCGTGGCGAACGTGTCGTCGCGGAATCACTCAAACTGAATGGCATCACGATTCAGCCAAACCTGCAATACCGCGTGGCCGCCAACAGCTTCATTGCCGGTGGCAGCGAGGGGTTGTCGGTGTTTCGCGAGGGAACCGAGCGGCAGGTCAGCGTGCTTGATCTGGAAGCGCTGGTCTCATTTTTTGCCGCACAACCAACAAATACGCTTTATATGCCGCCACCGGTGGGGTCAAGAGTTGCACGTTTAAACTAGCGGCAACATGCAGGTGTTGTGCGATTACAACAATTTGGCGAAACGCTTGCGTTGAATTGTTGAATCGTACTTCATGCAATTTGTCAGGAGTGCGATGCAACATGTTGTCTTGGTTCATTTCGGGAAATGGCTGTTGCGCATGCAGCAAGCCTTTGATTCCATTGATGTCACTAATCCGTCATAATTCTGGGATGTAATTGGGCCTGCCAAAGATGCTTGGGTTTCGCCATTTTTCGTAGCGCCTTTGTATGTTTAATCGTTTTTTTGCGTGAGGACTGTTTGATGAAGGGTTGGAACGAGGCACCTCGCAAAAAGGCGCGAATTGAGATCATTCCAATGATCGACGTCATGATGTTCCTGTTGGTTTTTTTCGTGCTTATCAGCATGAATGTGATCCCGGCACAGGGCCTCAAGACCAACATCCCTAAATCATCGACCGCCCAGGAATTGCTCGCACCGAAACGGGTTGTCATCTCGATCCCGTTTGAGGGAAGTTATTTGGTTGACGGCAAAGAGGTCGGAAGCCTTCGCGAAGTGCCGGTGATATTGCTGCGCGAAAAAGCCGGTGCCGGGCCCAACCAAAAATTCATCGTCATCATCAACGGCGAGGACAACGTCACGCTGCAAAAACTGATCGATGTCATGGATGTCGTAAAGGCCGCGGGATTTGACACGGTAACGATAGCCGCAAAAAAGAAAGCAGCTTGACGCCTCTGACGGCCGGCCGACAACGCATGGATTTTTTCTACAAATTTCGACAATTCCTTTCCGGGCCGCCTGCTGTGATTGTGGCAATCGTCATCATCACAACGCCGATTTCAAAAGTCGTCGAACGAATGTTGCCAAAGGATTTGTTTGAGATTCCCGTTACGCTTAACGATCCGCCGCCGCCACCGCCACCTCCGAAGCTTGAAACGCAGGAAATAAAACCACAGCCGGTCGAGCAACAGCCAATGCAGCCGGCTGACGTCATAACCAAGGACAGTGTCGTCACCGAAGTGAAGCCGGCTCCGCCACCGGAGCCGCCACGGCAGACGGATGTCCCGCGCGCGATTGAAGTCCCGCCAGTAAGGACCGGGCCAAGCGTCGGTCAGATTCAGGCTGGCTACGAAAGCATCATCTTGGGTTATATCGAGTCGATCAAACGTTATCCGACGTCAAGGGAGGCGCGTAGCCAACGCCCGCAGGGAAAAGTCGCCCTGTTACTTGAAATTGGACGTGATGGCAGCCTCAAAAGTGTGTCGGTCAGTCGTTCATCTGATTCCATCATTCTTGATAATGCGGCGTTGGCGACAGCACGGCAAGGGAGGTATCCCCCTTTCCCTGCCGACGCCTACCCGGGGCAGGCAACCCACCGATTTAGTGTCACGCTTGAATTTAACGTGCAACAAGAAAATTGATCACCGGTAATTTTTTGTACATTCACCACAGGGAGTAATCATGAAACTGCAGCCAAAAACACTCGCAATATTGATTTCCGGGCTATTTGCCTCAGGGATGGTGCACATTGCAAATGCGCAAACAGCGCCTGCCACGCCCCCGGCGGCGGAGAAAAAAGACGACAAAAAAACAACCGAACTCGGCACCGTGCGTGTGACGGGCGAGGGCGACAAGTTGGGTGCCGGTACCATCATTCAGGAAGAAGGAACCAAGGCGCGTTCAACCGCAACCCGCGCTTCAATCGATAAACAGCGTTCAACGGCAAACCCGTTCCAGGTGATTTCGTTATTGCCCGGTGTCAACACCTCTAGCCAGGACGCCACCGGCCTTTTCGGCGGATCGTTGCGTGTGCGCGGCTTCAACTCGGACCAAATGGGTTTTACGGTTGATGGTGCACCGGTAAACGACTCGGGTAATTTTGCCGTTTTCCCGCAGGAGTATGTGGACGCAGAGAACTTGGAAGAAGTGTTCGTCACCCAGGGCTCGGCTGATAACGAAGCACCGCACGTTGGTGCAACCGGCGGAAACATCGGCATTGTTTCGTCGAATCCACTCGACAAGTTTCGTGTCCGCTGGCAAATGACCGGTGGTCAACTGGCGCTGAATAAAACATTCCTTCGCGTCGACACCGGACTGTTGGGGAACTTCAAGGCGTTCTTGTCGTACTCGGATGCACAGGTAAACAAATGGAAGGGTACCGGCAAAGCCGATCGCCAGCACATTGATTTCAAAGCCGCATATAACCTCGGCAAAGGCTCGAGCCTGCAATTCACCGCCTTGTGGAACGACGCGACCAATAACAACATCCGTTCGTTGTCCCGGGCGAACATTGCCGCGGGTGGAACACGACTTGATTATGCAACAGTGTGGATTCCTGATCCGACACCAGTTGCGAATACAGCGCAAACAACACCGACGCGTGTTGATGGATATTGGACGATTCCCGTCAATCCATTTAAAAATGCGGTCGTGACGGCCAAGGGCTGGTTCGCACTCACACCGCAACTGCGTGCAGATATTGAGCCGTATTTTTGGTATGGCTTTGGCAACGGAAATGGTCCCGCACCAACGGTGGTAACGTTGCGTGAGGGTACCGGCACAACCACCCTGGGTGGTGGATTGCGTGATATCAACGGCGACGGTGACCGACTCGACACGGTGTCCGTGTTCCGTTCAAGCGTTACCCAGACGTTCCGCCCAGGCGTGACGGTCAAGCTGAATTACCAGTGGAATAACCACCGGATTGTTGGCGGTTATTGGTTTGAACGGGCGCGCCATCGTCAGACACAACCGGCGATCAAGTTAAACACCGACGGCAGCGTCGCAAACTATTTCCTGGATGATGAGAGCCTTTGGGTTCGCCGGGTTGATGGCTCGGCCTATCAGGGGCGCGAGCAGCGCACAATTTCGACGGCGTCATCGTTCTTCCTGCAGGACACCATCTCCCTGATGAACGACAAGTTGATTGTGACCCCATCGATCAAGGTGCCGACTATCGAGCGCGACTTTACGAACTTCGCCAACGACTCCGGCGGCGCGGGCGCGTTGACGTACAACCGCAAAAAAACCGAACGCAATACCAATCCGAGCATTGGTGCGCGTTATAGCATCACCGACGCACATCAGGTATTTGGCAGTGTTACCCGCGGCTCACGCACTTCAAATAACTTCAACCTGGCGGCAACCGCGCTCGTTAACGGCGTGCTGCTGTTCCCTGATGTGAAGCCAGAGACGTCGACAACATTGGATTTTGGCTACCGCCACCTGTCGGACGCGTTTACGTTCTCGGGCACGTTGTTTGCCACCGAATTCAAGAACCGCATTTCGCGGGCATTTGATGAAGTCGCGGCACGTACCGTTGACACAAACGTCGGCGATGCCTCTATCCGCGGATTTGAGCTGGAAGCCGGCACCCGTCCATGGAATGGCGTGAGCATGTATGGCTCGCTGACCTATACCAAGACTGAGCTGAAAAACGATGTGTTTGGTCAAGGTACACCAACGGCTTTGTTGACGCAGCGGCTCCCTACCTCGGGCAAGGAGTTTGCCGACACGCCACGTTGGTTGGCCGGCTTTACCGTGCAATACGCAAATGGTCCGTTTTTGGCCAATCTCAGCAGCAAATACACGGGCCGACGTTATTCAAGCCTGGTGAACGACGAAGCGGTAAGTGGCTTTGTGACCTCCGACCTGAACATGGCCTATCGTTTTGGCGCAACCACTTGGATGAAAAACGCGACCCTTCGGTTGAATGTTTCAAATCTGTTTGGCCGGGAATCGTTGTTGCTGAGCACGGGCAGCGGTTCGAGTTTTGTCAACAACACATTGCCGATCCCGGGTGTGACGTCGACAACCTCAACCGTCTTTTACTACGTCGGTGCGCCACGCTTCACCAGCGTGTCGTTGCAATTCGATTTCTAGAGATTGCCATCGGCAGCGGCCGTGCGCGGGGGCAGGCAATGCCCTCGCGCACGCGCATCGATCGTTTGAAAATGTTCCCACTTAAAGCCTAGTCAATGAATAACCAAATCCTGCACGATGTTGCCTTTTACGGTTTGTATATGGCCGCCGCAATTGCCACGTTCATCATCATCGAGCGTTTGATTTTCTATACCGCCACGACAAGACACGCAAAAAAGCTGGTTGAACTCACGGCGGACACCAATATTGCCGGATTGCCGGAAGCCGAACTCGTGGCAAATCGCATTGCCTCAAATGCACTGCGCGAGTTTCTTGCAGCGAAACCGACGTTGAAAACCCATCAAGACGTTGAAGATGCGGTCGAGACGGTGTATGTCGTGCAGCGCGCGCCGTTGTCGCACAATCTCTGGCTGCTGGATACGATTGTAACGGCGGCCCCGCTATTGGGTTTGTTGGGAACGATCCTGGGCATTATCGATACATTTGCCGTGCTGGCCACGTCGGGTGTGTCTGACGCGGGAGGCGTCTCAAAAGCGATTGGTACGGCGCTTGAGGCGACCGCGCTGGGGATTGGTATTGCCTTATATGCGATGGTGTTCTTCAACCACTTCCAAGAGCGTATGGAGCGCATCAACGATTATCTGAAGGTTTTGCTGTTGCGCGGGGGTATGGAACACAAAGGACTGTTGTTTCAGAATACAAAAAAAGCCGCCGCAAGGCGGCTTTTTTTGTATTCGGCAGCGGCGCTTCAAATCAACGGCAGCAACATATAATTACCCGGTGAAACAGCTAGTCCTCGAACTCATCCCCGCGCCCGCGCCCAGCTTCGACAATTTTGTTGCCGGTTGCAATAAAGAGGCTCAAAACGCATTGTTGTCCGCGGTGTTTAAGGTGCCGCCCTTCTATGGCATGCTCTTTACGCCCTTTGTGTTTCAGGATGGCGAACGGATCAGGGCCGC
>JANMNT010000048.1:0-6064 GCA_031368465.1 Burkholderiales bacterium | reverse complement strand
AGCGCGGATCAACGCCACAACCAATACCTACGTTAGTCTGTGGAAGTGGGATTCGCTTCCATTTGGTGAAACCGCAGCCAATGACAATGCGGCGAGCTTGGGAACGTTCAATTTCAATCACCGCTTTCCGGGGCAGTATCGCGACAAAGAAACTGGATTACATCAGAACTGGCATCGGGACTATGATCCGCAACTTGGCAGGTATGTGCAGAGTGATCCGATTGGGCTTGCAGCTGGGTCAAATACTTTCGACTTTGTCGGTGGGGCTCCGGCCATGCGCTCTGATCCATCTGGGTTGTTGCCGCTAGACGAGTCAGAATATTTTGCATGCTTTGCGACCTGCGTCGATGAGAATAAGCTCAATATTACTGGCCTTACAGCAATCAATCTGGTCAACACAGTGGCAAATTCCGTTACGCCAGCAACAGGGCAAGGATTTGGTTTAGCTTCGCATGCGACGAGTTGGCAGCATCGAGTTGGATCATTCATATCGAGAGTTTGTGAGAGTCCAGTTGCGGGGCGTATCGGAAAATTCTTGGGTCGGCTGGCGGTCGCTTCAACAATATTTGAAGGCGCATACGCATGGGGAGCGATTGGAACTTGCGCTGTCAAGTGTTGGGGGGATTGACCATGGCTGAAATTATCAAGCCGCTCCTTGTTGTCCTGCTTCTTGCTGCCGTCGCTTTTGTACTATTTCGGGAATCGTCTCGATCAGATGCGATGAGGCGCAAGCGATTTGATACAAGGTCGCCGGTATCGGAGCATGATTTCTTGCTTGAGTGTGAGGCTCAAGACGTCAATCTCGCATTGAGCTTGCGTCGCAAAATTGCAGATGTACTTGGAGTCCCAGCAGAAAAGCTGAAGTCCAGCGATCGATTTGACCACGAGTTAAAGCCACCTCATGGATGGGAGCATGACGATGGCGTAAACGTATTGATGCTTGAACTTCAGGCCGCACTCCATGCTAAACATCTTTCGGCTGATACAAAGGAGATCCAGTCAGTTCGTGACTATGTGACTATGTGGACAAGGGTCCAAGCACATAAGGCCCCAGGCTCGAACTGATTTCCACATGACGCCATAGCTGTTATCAACAACGCCAGCGAACAAAGGTTCCAGGGTCGAATTAACAGAAATTTGCACAGGCACACGGCGGTGCAACCGACCGCACGCTCGCTGTCATCGAATCAAAATTAGAATAGAAAACGCCATTATTGGCGCGGCTTTTCAGGCATTTTTGCCCCAAGAGCCCCGCCGATAATGGCGTTTGAATATTGCTTCGCTGCTTCTATGCCACGACAGCGAACTAGTTTTGCAGCAGCCGGTTCACTTCAAGTAGATCGTCTTCAGTCAAACGACCGGCGGCGGACTTCAAGCGCAGCTGCGACAACACGGTGTTGTAACGCGCCTGCTGCAAATCGCGACGGGTTTGAAATAAACGTTGTTGCGCGTTCAGCACATCTACGTTGGTTCGTACACCGACATCCTTGCCCAACAGGGTTGAGTCGAGTGAGGACTTTGACGAGACCAGCGACGCTTCAAGCGCCTTGACCTGCGCCACACCGCTGGTGACATTCAGAAATGAGGTGCGGACGTTTTGGCCGACGGTACGTTTGGTGTTTTCCAAATCCTGCTCGGCGCGGTCGCGGTTCGACAACGACTGGCGGATGCGTGATTGTGTGCCACCACCCTGATACAACGGGATATTCAGCACCAATCCGATGTTGGTTGACTTTGAGGTGAACGGAATACCGGTTGACGGGGCATCGGTGTAGCCGTAGCTGCCGGTCAAATCGAGCGTTGGCAGATGGCCTGACTTGCTGCGATCAACTTCTTTAAGGGCAATTTCATATACGGCGCGCAATTGGGCGATGGTCGGGCTCGCTTCTTCGGCGCCTTTTACCCAGGCCAGCGGATCAGCCGGGGATGGCAGCGCGAGTGCGGCATTGTCACGCAATGGTGAAAGCGATGGGGCGTTTTTGCCAATCAACTGCTGCAGGGCATTCTTCTTGATTTCCAGATCGTTCTGGTCAGCGATTTCCCGCGCGACGGCAAGGTCAAATGCCGCTTGTGCTTCATAGGTGTCGACAATCGTCGAGGTACCGACTTCAAAGGTGCGTTTTGCTTGGGCAAGCTGTTCGGCAAAGGCTTTTTTCTGTGCCGCGGACAATGCAACGTTGTCCTGCGCCAGCAGCACATCAAAGTAGGCCTGCGCCGCGCGGTTGACGATATTTTGTTTGGCGTCGGCAAATACCGCTTCGGCCTGTTTAACCTGCAACCCGGCTTGGTCAACCGCAATCCAGCTTTGCATCCTGAACAGCGGCTGGGTGAGTGATAGCGTATAACCCTTTGTTGTGTAATCGGTCGTCCGGTTGATGCCGGCGGTGTCAGTATCGCTATTGATTCGATTGACGTTGCCCGACAGCGAAATCGCCGGCAATACGGCGGCACGCGCCTGTGGTGACGCTTCTTTGGCGGCTTCGTAGGTTGAACGCGCCGATGCATAAACAGGGTCTTGTGATACCGCGTCACGATAGATCGAAATCAGGTCGGCGGCGGAAGCGACACCAATCAGTGAGGTGCTAAACAGTCCGGCGACGACGCGGCGAATAATTTGGTTTTTCATGTGTACTCAAAGACCTGAAGGCAAAGGGAAAAAAGTGAAATTCGGCGAAACAGACAAACAGAGACAAACAGAAACCAGCAAAACCTGATGATCACGCAAAAGGATGGTCTTCAATAAACCGGTACCGAACGATCAACCGTCCGCGACCATGCGTCTATACCACCGCTGAGATTATGCAAGTTATCAAAGCCCATGCGCTGCAAATATGCGACGACCTGCAGACTTCGCACCCCGTGATGACAAATTACGACCGTAGGATGCGCCGGATCGATCTCCTGGATGCGTGCCGGTATTTCGCCCATCGGCAGGTGCGTCGCGCCGTCGATTCTGGCCAGTTCCAGCTCCCATGGCTCGCGCACGTCGATGACGACCGGGCGCTCGCCGGCCGGCGCCTGCAGCATTGCATTTAATTCAGAGGCGGTTAGTTGGCGCATGTCGGGTCGCGAGGCTAAAACGTGAAGCGTGAAGGCTGCAGCGCATTGTTCAGCGGCGGAACCACGGTCTCAAACAGCTCGATGGTATTAAAGGCGACGTCGTCTATTTTGGTAATCAAGGTGGCTTTCATCACCGGGGCGTCACCGATAACAGCAAAAAAGCGCCCGCCGACCGCCAGATATTGCAAAAAGTCCGTTGGCAACACCGGCACCGAGCCGCTCATCACGATGACGTCAAAGCGCTGCTGTGGCGGGAAGAATGCGGCCGGGCTAATCGCCGCATCGCCCACGGTAATTTCCACGTTGCCGATCCTGGCGGCGGCGATTTTTGCCGCGGCACTGGTGGCCAGTGTCTGAAAATATTCAATCGACGCAACACGCGCCGTGCAGCTTGCCAGCAGTGCGGTCAAATAACCCGAACCGGTACCGATTTCGAGCACGCAGTCGGTTGCTTGCGGCGCGACTTCCTGAACGATGCGCGCCTCGAGTTTGGGCGACAGCATGGTTTGACCTTCACCGTTTTCACTCAACGGTATCTCGGTATCTATGAACGCCAAGGAACGATACGCCGCCGGTACAAAATCCTCGCGCTTGACCTTGAACAGCAGGTTGAGCACCGACTGATCCAACACCTCCCAGGTGCGGATTTGCTGTTCAACCATATTGAAGCGGGCTTGTTCGGTGTTCATAGGGTCTGGATTCGTTGAGAACGCTATGGCGCTATTTTACCCAGTGCCGGCGATTCTGCCGCGGGCGCAACACTCAGGGAGCGGATCAGCATGTCGGTGTGGACGGCCAGATAGGCTGCCGGGTCGATCTGGTTGCCGCCGCAAACATCAAATGAATGCCGCCACAACATCAACATCACCACCGGTGCGGCGCAAATACGCGGCACGTAGTCCATCTTGATATCGCGGAATTCGCCCGACTTCACGCCGCGCTCGATGGCATATACAAACAATCCCATGCCGCGGGTAATGACTTCGTCGTGATAGAACTTGGCCAGCTCCGGAAAGTTGCCCGATTCGGACATCATCAGCTTGGTGATGCCCCCGAGTTTGGTGCCGCCGATCTGTTCCCACCAGGTGGTGACCAGATTGCGAATCAAGTCGGCCGACGGCCCTTCATAGGCGCGCATATAGACTTCATACTCGGCGATTCGCGATACAATGCCTTCCTCAATGACGGTCTTGAACAGCTCTTCTTTGCTGTCAAAATAGAGATACAAGGTGCCTTTTGAAACACCGGCGCGTTTGGCGACATCATCCAAACGGGTTGCCGAAAAGCCGCGCTCGATAAAAAGATCGAGTGCCGCTGACGCAAGTTCACCCGGACGCGCATCTTTGCGGCGTTCCCAACGCGGTTCAATTATTTTCGCGAGTGCAGACATAATGGAATCGATTTAATGACTATCCAGTCATTAAGATACCCTTGTTCGCTGTCTCCGTCAAGCCAGTCGTCTTCGCTGTTGTATTCGTGTAATGTGTTGGCTGGATTTAGTTTGATAACGCTGGGGTCCTGGCCGTGATTGGTCGGGTGAGAGATACCCATCGAACCTGATGCGGGTAATGCCGCCGAAGGGATGCGTTCAACCCTTGTGGTGGGCGTGTCCTTTGTTTAGACCAACAAGGAACAACCATGAACGCACCCACCAATCCCAAATTCCTCGAATCCACCGCCACCGTGGATGAAGCCGCCGTCAAGCCGCTACCGAATTCACGCAAGGTTTACATAGAAGGCTCGCGTCCCGATATTCGTGTGCCGATGCGTGAAATCTCACAAGCCGATACACCGCTGGCGATGTCGGCCGACGGCAAGGGCGAGAAAAACGCCGCGATTTTTGTTTACGACACATCCGGCCCGTACACCGACCCTAACGTCAAGATCGATATCCGGTCAGGTCTTGCACCGCTGCGCGAAAAGTGGATTGAAGAACGCAGCGACACGATTCAACTCGCCGGCCCGTCATCACAATTCGGCGTTGAACGATTAAACGACGCCAAGCTCAACGAACTGCGCTTCAATTTGAAACGGCATCCGCGCGTCGCCAAAGCCGGCGCTAATGTTTCGCAGATGCACTACGCCAAACGCGGCATCGTCACACCGGAAATGGAATACATCGCCATCCGCGAAAACCAAAACCGCGCATGGATGCTGGCCAACCATCCGGCGATGATCACGCATCAGCATCCGGGTGAATCGTTCGGCGCAAGTATCCAACGCCACATCACGCCAGAATTTGTGCGCGATGAAGTCGCCCGCGGCCGCGCCATCATTCCCGCAAACATTAATCATCCAGAATCCGAGCCGATGATCATCGGCCGCAACTTCTTGGTGAAGATCAACGCCAATATCGGCAACTCCGCCGTCTCATCATCCATCGCCGAAGAAGTCGAAAAGATGACCTGGTCAACGCGCTGGGGCGGCGACACGGTCATGGATCTATCCACCGGTAAAAACATCCACGAAACGCGCGAGTGGATCATCCGCAATTCACCCGTGCCAATTGGCACCGTGCCGATTTATCAGGCGCTGGAGAAGGTCAATGGCAAAGCCGAAGACCTGACGTGGGAGATTTTCAAAGACACGCTGATTGAGCAAGCCGAACAAGGTGTGGATTACTTCACCATTCACGCGGGTGTGTTGCTGCGCTACATTCCGATGACCGCCAAGCGTATGACGGGCATCGTCTCACGTGGCGGCTCGATCATGGCGAAATGGTGCTTGGCGCATCACAAAGAGTCATTCCTCTACACACACTTCGAAGACATCTGCGAAATCATGAAGGCGTACGACGTCTCGTTCTCGTTGGGTGACGGCCTGCGCCCCGGCTCAGGTTTTGACGCGAACGATGAAGCGCAGCTGGGTGAATTAAAGACGCTCGGTGAGCTCACACAAGTCGCGTGGAAACACGACGTGCAAGTGATGATCGAAGGCCCCGGCCACGTGCCGATGCATCTCATCAAAGAGAACATGGACCTGCAGTTGAAGTACTGCCATGAAG
>JANMNT010000021.1:0-5015 GCA_031368465.1 Burkholderiales bacterium | reverse complement strand
GAAATCACGAAAAAGGAAATCGTGCGCACGCCTTATGGCGACCCCTCGGGGCATTTGACCTATGGACATATCGGCGACGCAGTGGTGGTTTTTTTGGCGCGCCACGGCTATGGTCATACCCTGCCGCCACATGAGGTGAACTATCGGGCCAATATTTGGGCGCTGAAATCCGTCGGTGTCACGCGGGTGATGGCGGTCAATGCGGTTGGCGGTGTCTCCGCCGATATGGGACCCGGTGTGTTGTGTGTTCCTGATCAGGTGATCGATTACAGTTACGGTCGCAAACACACATTTTTTGAAAGTGAAGCGCCGGTGATCCATATCGATTTCACCGAGCCGTTTTGCAATCGTGCGCGGCTGCTGTTGGTTGCGGCGGCCAAAGCGGCGGCAATTGACGTTGTTGTCGGTGGCACGCTTGGCGTCACACAGGGGCCACGGCTCGAAACGCGTGCCGAGGTAAACCGGTTGGCAAAGGACGGCTGCAGCATGATTGGCATGACCACCATGCCAGAGGCGGCACTTGCACGTGAAAAGGAACTTTCATACGCCACGCTGGCGCTGTCGATGAACCACGCAGCGGGTCTTGGATCGTCGGCAGACGGCATCAAACTCAAAGATGCCGACGCGGTTTTACATGTCGGCATGGAAAAAGTGAAATCCATTCTTGCCCACGCCGTTGCGATGCATTCGGCAATGCCCGCCGAAGTGCGCGGTTGGAAATAACGAAATGGCCATCCGACCGATCCTGAAGATGGGGACGCCATCACTCATGCAGCCCTCGCTGCCCTGGCCCGCTGAAAAATTTGACGCGCCCGGACTCAACAGCCTGTTGACGGATATGCGCGACAGCATGATTGCGGCAAATGGCGCCGGACTGGCCGCGCCGCAAATCGGCGAAAATGTCAGGGTGGTAATTTTTGAAGTCAAAGACAACCCGCGATATCCGGGCGTTGTGGTGCCTTATACGGTCTTGATCAATCCGGCCATCATCCCCCTGTCTGATCAAATCGAAGAGGGTTGGGAGGGCTGCCTGTCGGTGCCTGGTATGCGCGGTCTGGTGCCGCGATCGAGCAAAATTCGCTACACGGGGCACGACGAGCGGGGCAACTTGATCGATCGCACGGTTGACGGCTTTCACGCGCGCGTGGTGCAACATGAGTGTGATCATCTGGATGGCGTGTTGTATCCAATGCGCATGAACGACATGTCAAAATTTGGTTTCACCGAAATTTTGTTCCCTGACCTGGCACCTTACGACGACGATTGAAGGAAAAACATGAGCGAATCTGACGGCACCAATCCTTATTCTGCCGGTGGCGCGGGCGCTGTTCCGCCACCGATTCCCGAACGCGATCTATCGTCGGAAAAAAACACGCTGCATATTCTCTACATGCTGCACGGTCTTGCCCCGTTCACGTTATGGACGCTCGCCATTGTTGCCATGGTGGTTGGCGCCATCAAACGCGATGATGTGCGCGGTACCTGGCTCGACACACACTACAGCTGGCTTTCGCGAACGTTCTGGTTTGGACTGCTGTGGTGGCTGGTGGCATGGTGCGTATTCTGGGTGCTTGGCCTTCTCACGCTGGGAATCGGCATGATTGTGCTGTGGATCTTCCCGCTGGGTGTGTTTGTCTGGTATCTCTACCGCGTGGTGTTCGGCTGGCTGCGGCTCAACGACAACAAGTCAATCGGCAATTAGCGTACGGCGCTGACCAGCTTTGCTTTTAACGCGTTTACAAACGCGGTCTCGGCGAGGTTATTGTTCTCGATCACAAATACGTCCTCGGCGCGGTTACCCAATGTGGTGATGCGAGCGTCGTGAATGCCGACACCTGATTCGTGCAGCGTGCGCGCCAATGAGGACAGCAGGCCCGGCCGATCGGCACAAGTCACGCTCAACTCGAAAAAACCTGCGTCCGCCGTCGAGCGGGCACGCCGGAGTGAAATTTCGGGAACAAGCGGAAAGTGTTTTGCCTGTCTGGCGATGCGCGCCGTGTGCATGTCCGGCAGCTTGGCGCTGGCAATGGCAAGACTGAGTTCGCGTTCAACCCTTGCAAGGATATCGCCGGTGCTGCGGTGGCTTCGTGATTTTGGTACCACCAGAAAGGTGTCAAGCGCGTAACCGTTCAGTGTTGTGTAAATCCGCGCCGAAACGATATCGAGCTGCATGCGGTCAAATGTGCCGGTCATTCTGGCAAACAGCCCGGAACGATCACCTGCCATGATCAAAACCTCAAACAACTCACTAGGTTCATCAGGCCGTCCGCTTTTTGCCGCGTTCACTTCTTTCACGTAGACGCGCGGCGCTTTCGGTCCGATATCGCTGTCGATTGCAGTTGCATGCCAGGTCAGATCCTCGATGTCGAATCGCTGGAAGTAACGATCATCCACCACCGACCAGATCGGCGGTGGTTTATCGCTGCCGAGTCTTTCCATGGTATCTCGCCGCTTGAAGTCCAACCAGAATGCGTTCGGTGCGCTGTCGCCGCGGATTAGTCGTCGAGTTGCACGAAACAATTCTTCGAGCAGTTTTGCCTTCCAGCTGTTCCATACGTGCGGGCTGGTGCCGCGAATGTCCGCCACGGTCAGCAGATAAAGCGCAACCAGCCGCCGTTCACTTACAACGCGTGCGGCAAATTGGGATATGACGCCGGGGTCGGTGAGGTCCTGTTTCTGCGCGGTTGACGACATGACCAAATGCATTTCAACCAGCCACGCAACAAACTCGCCGTCCGCCGCCGGCAGGCCGAGTTGACGCGTAAATCGTTTTGCGTCGTTCATACCCAGCGCCGAATGGTCGCCGCCGCGTCCCTTTGCAATATCGTGAAACAGGCACGCAAGATACAGCAGGTGCACGCCGTCAAATTCGCCGGCAAGTTCGTGACAAAACGGAAACTCGTTTTTGAACCGTGGCAACACCAGGCGCCGCATGTTTCGCAGTACCATCAGAATATGTTCATCGACCGTGTAGACATGAAACAGATCGTGTTGCATCTGCCCGACAATGCGGCCAAACGCGGGTAGATATTTCCCCAGGATGCCATACCGGCTCATTCGACGCAGGGAAAATGTCAGGCGTTCACTATTGAGAATTTCAAGAAACAATTCATTGACCGCGGGATCCGCGCGGAACGCCGGACCGATCCGCGGCACCTCGCGCCACAGTGCCCGCAGTGTTTCGGCGGAAAAAAATTCCGCCGCAGGGGTTTTTTGCAGCGCCAAAAACGCACGAAATATCGCGCGCGGGTCGCGTTTGAAAATGCCGGCATCGACGGCCGCGATGTTACCGTTGACGAGTTCAAAATCATCGTCAATTTTTTCGACAATGTCGCGCCGCTTGCGCAATATCCGCTCGCTCAAATTGGCGAGCAGGATCGAATTTAATTGCCAGATGACTTTGGCGGAAAGGTAATAGCGCCGCATTAAAATTTCCGACGCACGTTTGGTTCGGGTCGGCTTGAGGCGCAACTGTTCGGCCAGCGCGTTCTGGTGATCAAATACCAGCCGGTCTTCGCGCCGCCCGGCGAGCAGATGAAGGCGAATTCGCAGGTCGATCAACACCCGCCGGTGTTTTGCCACCAGCTTTGCCTCGTCGCTGGTGATGAGTCCGTTTTTTGCGAGCGTTACCCAGTCATTACCGGGTTTTGTGTCATGACTATTGTCATCCTGTGTGGCGCGCCATATCCACAATACGGTTTGTAGATCGCGCAAACCGCCCGGGCTTTCCTTGATGTTTGGTTCGAGGTTAAGTGCGACGTCATTGTGCCGCGCATGGCGTCGCCGTTGTTCTTCGAGCTTCGCCGCCAAAAAATCAGGCACTTTGCGCGACTTGGTCAGCGCCTTCAATAATTTTTCAACAAGTCGTTTGTCACCCCAGATCGGTCGTGCTTCCAGCACGCTGGTGTCGACTGTAACGTCCTTGGCCGCCTGTTCGACGCACTCCTCCACATTGCGTACCGAAATGCCCGGCTCGAGTCCGACGTCCCATAGCAGGCTGACAAACGCCTCGACCGATGCGGGGGTGTCCGGCCCGCTCTTTTCGCTTGTGGAATCGGTCGGCAAAAGCACCAGAACATCAACGTCGGACGCGGGGAACAAATAGCCACGACCATAGCCGCCGACGGCAACCAGCGCAGCATTTGTTGGCAGACCGATATCTGTCGCAATGTGCGCAATCACCTCGTCGACCAGCGCCGCATGACTGCGCAAATAACGGTCCGGTTGGGGGCGCTTCAGGTATGCCGCGCCAAGTGCGGCACGCTCGGCACCAAGCCAATCGCGGATCGATTTGACGTAGGCGAGGCGCGTACTCGGATCAGGCGTTGGCATCGCAGGCCTGCAGGCCAGTCCGCTATTGCAGTTGTGCGGGCGCGGCGGGACTTCCCGCGGAGACCGTGAGCACTTCGTAGCCGGTTGGTGTGACCAATACGGTGTGTTCCCATTGCGCGGAAAGACTGTGATCCGCGGTCACAACCGTCCAGCCATCGCCGAGCATGCGGATATCTTTTTTGCCGGCGTTAATCATTGGTTCAACCGTAAAAATCATCCCGGCTTTTAATGGCATACCCTGCCCGGGCCTTCCGTAATGCAGAATTTGTGGCTCTTCATGGAACTTGCGGCCGATACCATGACCGCAAAATTCGCGGACCACGCTGAAGCTGTTGGACTCGGCGAACACTTGAATCGCGTGGCCGATATCGCCGATGGTCGCGCCGGGCTTGACCTTGCTGATCCCGCGCCACATGGCTTCATAGGTTGTTTCCGACAATCGTCTCGCCTGAATCGATGGCTCGCCGATTGAAAACATGCGGCTGGTATCGCCGTGATAGCCGTCCTTGATGACGGTCACATCGATATTTATCACGTCGCCATGTTTAAGCAGTTTGTCGCCGGGAATTCCGTGGCAGACCTGATGATTGACCGAGGTGCAAATCGATGCCGGATATGGCTTGTGGCCGGGTGGCGCATAACCGAGTGTGGCGGGGATCGTTTTTTGCTCCTCGACCATGAAG
>JANMNT010000020.1:0-14297 GCA_031368465.1 Burkholderiales bacterium | reverse complement strand
TTCAACCAATCTGGCCGCGGTCAAGGCGGGCGAAAAAGTGACGACTGAAACCGTCGAGGTAAAGGCCACCACCACCAAACCGCCGGCCCGATACTCGGAAGCGACGTTGCTGTCGGCGATGGAAGGGGCGGGCAAGGCGATTGATGATGAAGAACTGCGTGCCGCCATGAAAGAAAAAGGGCTTGGCACCCCTGCAACACGCGCGGCAACCATTGAAGGGCTGCTGTATGAAAAATATATTCATCGCGAAGGACGCGAGCTGATTCCAACCGCCAAAGCATCGTCGTTGATGATCGCATTGCATGGCTTGGGAATACCAGAACTTTATTCGCCCGAACTTACCGCCGAGTGGGAACAAAAACTCGCGCTCATGCAGAAGGGAAAGATGTCGCGTGAAACGTTCATGGCCGAAATTGTGGACATGACCGAGCACATTGTCGGGCAGGCGAAAAATTTTGAACACGACACCATTCCCGGCGATTTTGGTGCACTAAAGGTGCCGTGTCCGAAATGTGGTGCGGAAGTGCACGAAAACTACAAGCGGTTCCAATGCCTGAAGTGTGATTTTGGTTTTTGGAAAATTATCGCCGGCCGGCAGCTGGAGGCGTCAGAGGCCGAAACCTTGATTGAAACAAAAAATGTTGGTCCGCTGGATGGCTTTCGCAGCCGGCAAGGACGCGCATTTTCTGCCAATCTGATCTTCAACAAGGAAATGGCCATCGAATTTTCCTGGGGCGACGGCGCGAACGATGACGAGCCTGTTGATTTTTCCGGCCAGCAGGCGCTGGGGCCGTGTCCGAAATGCGGTGCGAATGTATACGAAACGCCAAACGCCTATTCGTGCGAAAAGGCGGTTGGTGCCGCACGTACATGTGACTTCCGCTCCGGTCGCACCATTTTGAAGCGTGCGATTGCCCGCGAGGAAATGATCGAGTTGCTGGAGAAAGGCAAGACACCGCTGCTAGAAAAGTTCATCAGTAAAAAAGGCCGCCCATTCTCGGCATTCCTGGTAAAACAACCGGACGGGAAAATTGGGTTTGAGTTTGAGGAGCGTGACCCCAAAACGGCCAAAGGCAAGGCGGCAAAAGCCGCAAAAGCGGCGGCAGGTGCGCTGCGCATTCTCGGCAACCACCCCGATGATGGCGCGCCAATCAGCATTTACTCGGGACGTTATGGTCCCTATGTCAAACATGGTGACACCAACGCCACCGTCCAGGACAAGGACAAAGTCGACTCGTTAACACTTGAAGAGGCGATTGCGTTACTTGTTGAAAAGGAAGGATTTGCCAAACCGGCTAAAAAGACCAAGAGCAAGGTCGGCACGGCAAAGACGGCAGCCAAAAAACCCGCCAAGGCGAAACCGGCAACGGCCAAGCGCAAGACGGCATAGGTCCGGCGGAAATCCGGCACATGCGACTTTTCCGCTTTCTTAAGATCAGCGCGGTCGTGGTTCGCTACGGCCTTGATGAGTTTCTTCCGGAGGGTTCAGTCCGCACGCTGGTTGGCGCGGTTTTTTTCTGGCGGTCGTTTGCCGAGCCGCGTGCCGTCAGATTGCGGCGGGCGCTCGAGTCGCTCGGGCCGATCTTCGTCAAATTCGGCCAAATTTTATCGACACGACCGGATTTGGTTCCGGCTGACATTGCCAATGAGTTGGCGCGATTGCAAGACAGGGTGCCGCCGTTTGGCGAAGCCGATGTCTTGGCAATGCTGGGCCGCGCCTACGACGACGACAATGGCAAGTCATGGCGTGATATCTTTTCGGCGTTCAACATGACGCCAATTGCCTCCGCTTCGATTGCCCAGGTGCATTTCGCCACACTCGCGGTCGGCAAACATGCGGGGCGTGAGGTTGCGGTCAAGATTCTGCGGCCCGATATCCATCACGTTATCGGCAAGGACATTGGTCTTTTGTATGTTGTTGCAGACCTAATCGAGGTGGCTTTTGACGACGGCGTCAGACTCAAGCCGCGCGAAGTGGTTGCCGAATTTGACAAGTCAATTCACGATGAACTGGATCTGGTCCGTGAAGCCGCAAATGCATCGACGCTGCGGCGTAATTTTTCCGATGGCACATTGTTGTACGTGCCGGAGGTATTTTTTGATTTCACCACGCGTGATGTGATGGTGATGGAAAAATTGGACGGTATTCAGGTAAACGACATTGCACAGTTGGCGGCACACAATATTGACCTGGCAAAACTCGCGTCCGACGGCGTGAAAATTTTCTTCACCCAGGTTTTTCGAGACGGTTTTTTTCATGCGGACATGCATCCCGGCAATATTTTTGTCGGCCGCAACGGCATCTATGCCGGGGTTGATTTTGGCATCATGGGCACACTATCCGACGCCGACAAGAGTTATCTGGCGCGCAACTTCGCCGCCTTTTTTGAACGCGATTACAAAGCGGTTGCCGTTGCGCATATCGAAGCCGGCTGGGTGCCGCGTAATACCCGGGTCGACGAATTTGAGGCGGCCATTCGCAGTGTTTGTGAGCCAATATTCGACAAACCGTTAAACGAAATCTATTTTGGCAACGTCTTGCTGCGGTTGTTTGATGTGTCTCGGCGCTTCAAAATGGAAATTCAGCCACAGCTTGTGTTGTTGCAAAAAACACTGTTGCAGGTGGAAGGCCTCGGTCGCCAGCTTTATCCGCAACTTGACCTGCGCCCGGTTGCGCAACCGATCCTGAAAAAATGGATGGACGAGCAAATTGGCGTGCGGGGTCTCATCAGACAAATTCGCAAGGAAGGTCCGCTCTGGACGGCAACATTGCCGCAGTTGCCGCGATTGATCCACCGTGCACTTGAAAACAATCCATCAGAACGGCTCGCCGCGATCGAAGCGGCGGTTGAGCGTGTTAATCAAACCCAGCGCTGGCAAAGCAGGGTCTTGCTTGCGCTGGTGGTCATTCTGGCGCTGATTGCCGGTGCCTATCTTTATCTGCTGCTGTTCTGGAACCTCTAGCGTGAAATGCCAGAAGATTCTAGAATTCGCAGACGTGGCCGCCGGTCGCACGACGTCGTTTTCCATCCAACCCTTCTTGCGGTAATGTTCACACCATGAATGCCCTTCTTGCCTTTGTCGTGTTGTATTTGCTGGGAACGCTTGCCATCGGCATGTACGCCGGCACCCGCGTCAAAACATCCGCCGACTTTGCGCTTGCCGGCCGCAGCCTGCCGCTGATCATGATTGTCACAACGACCTTTGCGACATGGTTCGGGGCGGAAACGGTGCTTGGTATCTCCGCCAAGTTCGTCCAGGGCGGGCTAAACAATGTGGTGGAAGACCCGTTTGGCGCATCGATGTGCCTGATTTTTGTCGGCTTGTTCTTCGCCGCAAAACTTTACAAGATGACGCTGCTGACCATCGGCGACTATTTTCGCAAGCGTTACGGCAGGGGCGTGGAAATTTTTTGCTCGGCAGCCATCATCCTGTCATACCTCGGTTGGGTGGCCGCGCAGGTCACGGCGCTGGGGCTGGTATTCAATGTTGTTTCCGGCGGCGCGATCAGCGTCGATACCGGCATGGTGATCGGCACGGTTGCGGTGGTGATTTACGTTGTGATCGGCGGAATGCTGGCCATTGCGTGGACCGATTTCATTCAGATGATCGTGTTGGTGATCGGTTTGACCATCATTGCCATGATGGCGGGAAATCTGGCGGGTGGTCCCGACAAGGTTTACCAATTGGCGCTCACCAACGACTGGTTCCGCTTTTTCCCGGAGCCCAAGTTGCACGACGTTGTGTTCTTTTTTGCCGCTGCGATCACGATGATGCTGGGGTCGATCCCGCAGCAGGATATTTTTCAACGTGTGATGTCTGCCAAAGACTCGAAAACCGCCTCGCGCGGCGCGGTGATCGGCGGCATGGCCTATTTGGCTTTTGCGTTCGTGCCGATGTTTATTGTCGCCTGTGCAGTGTTGATCATGCCGGAGGAAACCAAACGCCTGCTGGCCGAAGACCCGCAACGTATTTTGCCGACGCTGATCATGACACACATGCCGTTCTGGGCGCAGGTGCTGTTTTTTGGCGCGCTACTGTCTGCCATCAAATCGTGCGCGTCTGCAACCTTGTTGGCGCCATCGACGAGCTTTGTCGAGAACATTTACAAGAATCTGCGCCCGGGCATAACTGATAAACAACGCTTGCGCGCGTTCCGTATCGCGTTGGTGGTTTTTACCGCCCTGGTGCTCGCGTATGCAATCGCGATGAAAGGCACGCCTATTTACGAAATGGTATCCGCCGCTTATCAGGTCACTTTATGCGGCGCGCTGACCCCGCTGGTTGCCGGCCTTTATTGGCCACGCGCCAATAAACATGGCGCGATGGCGTCGATCGTGTTGGGTATTACAACATGGCTGATCTTTCTGGCGACACCGCTTGGCACGGACTTTCCAGCGCAGCTCGCCGGTTTTGTGATGGCGCTATTGGGTATGGTGGTCGGCTCGCTGGTTACCAAGCCGCACGAACACCACGCACATCCGACACCACACGATCCGTCGGCGCACCGTATGGCGTCGTAAGCAACTTTTCACGCCTTCGCGCCTTCAGCAATCGGCACCGCAAGGTGCCGATTGCATTTGTTCTGGCCGATACGACGAATCGTCAGTCGGTCATTTCTGCGCTTCGCGGCGCCAATCTGGCATTTCATCGCAATCGCATCGCCATTTGTGGTCGGGAACTCTAATCTGTCGTCAATGCAATAACTTGTACAGTTTGTTGCAGAAATAACCCCTCTTTTCGACAGGAGCATTTTATGAAATCCGATTTCTTGACCAAACAATTGGTCGGCATTCTCGGTTCGCTTCTTGTCACCATTGTTTTGGTGGCAGGATTCGCTACCTCAACCAGCCAACTGCAATATCCCGACGCTCCGGTTCAAGCCACCAATATTGCCGCCTCGGCAGAGACAATCACGGTGACCGCCACGCGTTTGGGCGGCGATCACCTCGCGACCGGGAACCAGAATTGTCAAACCGCCGTTTGTTGAGGCTGCATCCAAGTTGCGTTTGTTCACGTATCCAATTGTTGTAGACGCTGTTTTATAGTTTCTGTGTGAGTCCCCTGGTCGAGCCTCCCTCGACTAACTTGCCCGGGCCGTCAAACGCCCGGGCTTTTTTTCCCGCAAATTGTGCCGATAGCAGGAAACGGCACTGTCATTTCATTTTCACAATCGTTTGCCATCATGTCATCCAGATCAAGACTCTTTCGTTAGGCCGGTAATGAACACCTCAACGCCCACAATATTTGCGCAATCATCCGGCTTTGCCGGGCGTGTTGTTTCGCGCTTGCGCCAATGGATTTGGGGAGTGGGTGCGTCCACGCAACAACCAACTGCCGGATTGATCTACACCGATGTCGAAGGGCGCATGACCTTGGTGGCGCACAGAATTCAGGCTATCTCTGCCTCCGGACGTCAGTCGGCCGGACATTTTGGCCGGGTGGCAGATCCGGTTACAGTTGTCCGGATTTCAGTATCGAATCGGTTGGTCGGCAAACCCAAAACCGGGCCCGGGCAGATGCGTCCCGGTCTTGCGCACGCCGCCGGCAAAACCTCGAATCGCGTTGCCATCATCCGATAGCTGCTTTTTGGACGTGTTGCGCGTCCCGCTGGCAGTTTTCCGCACTTTGTCGCGAACCGATGGGCAAAGTTGTCGCGCCGATGTAAGCTGCGCGTATGAATTTCCTCTCAACGCTCATGCGCCGCCTCAATTGGTGGCAGTTGCTTCTCATCGTTGGCCTGACGACTGTCGCGGCAGCCATCATCTTGCCCTATTTCTCAGGCGGGGTCGGTTGCGAAGCGCCACCCAACAATGCGCCGTCAGGCGCCATTTGGTATCCGCCGGAAGACTGCCCGGGGCCGTTGGCCCGTTTTTACGCGCTTTGGTTCAGGCTTTTTATTGTTGCCCTGGTGATGTTGTTGTCATTCGTTGTTGCAGAAATCGTTTGGCGGGCAACGTTGAAACCAAGGCTTTCATTGCTGGCAACACAAATGCTCGCCGTTGCGATGGGCGCGATTGCCGGGACAATCGTTTCAGGTTTGGTCATCGGACGAACCTTGCAGCAAATGTTTGGTGTCGAACCGATTTTTTTTGGTATGGTCATTTTTACGTCAGTGGGAATCGGCTTTGGCGCGGTGACGGCAATTGTTTTGGTCTATCGAAGCCGCGCCGCAAGGGCCGACGCCGATACTGCACAGGCAGAGGCGACCAGACATGAGCTCGAGAAACAGGTTCTTGAGGCGCGTTTGAAATTGATGCAAGCGCAAATCGAGCCCCATTTCCTGTTTAACACGCTGGCAAACGTACAACACCTGACAGAGGCCAATCCGCCGCTGGCCGGCAAGACGCTAGACAGTTTGATTACCTATTTGCGTGCGGCGCTGCCCCAGATGCGAGAGGGCAGCACAACCCTTGGCCGCGAATTCGCAATGACCGTGGCGTACCTGGAAATCCAAGCGGTGCGGATGGGTGCACGGTTGACGTTTTCAGTTGATCTGCCAGGTGCACTGGCCCACGAGCCGTTTCCACCAATGATGTTGCTGACGCTGGTCGAAAACGCCATTAAACACGGTATCGACCCGTTGCCGGACGGCGGGCGTATACATATTTCAGCGATTCGCCAGCATGACACGCTTCACGTCAGCGTCAGCGATACCGGACGAGGGTTGTCGACCTCGACGGGTATCGGCGTTGGATTGACCAATATCCGTGAACGGTTGGCGACACTTTTTGGCAAACGTGCCAAATTGCAGTTGGAGGAGAATTCGCCCGTGGGCGTAGTCGCAACTATTTCTATCGGGCAGGACTGACAAATGCCTACCGTACTGATCTGCGATGACAGCGTATTTCGGGGTTTCGCCCGACCAAACTTCTTTGGTCGGGTGCCGAATACGCCGGCGCCCCGTGCAAGGGACGCCGCTTTTAACAGGAGCGCATTGTGCCTACCGCACTGATCTGCGATGACGAACCGCTGCTTCGTGACCAGTTAAAACTGCGGCTCGGCAGGTTGTGGCCGGAACTTGATATCGTGGTCGAAGCAACAAATGGCCGTGAAGCGGTAAGCGGGTTCATGGAACATCAGCCAAACATTGTGTTTCTGGATATTCATATGCCACTCATGTCTGGATTGGACGCGGCACGTCAAATCAGCACGCTTGCGAAAGCACATGACCGGCATTGCCAGATTGTTTTTGTCACGGCGTTTGATCAATATGCAATCGAAGCATTTGAGCAGGGTGCGATCGACTACGTATTGAAGCCATACGACAACGCGCGGCTGGGTGAAACCGTCGGACGCCTCAAAGAAAGAGCCGGGCCGGACAACACGGTGCCAACGGTGCAATCACTTGACGCGGTTCTGCGGCAGCTCAGTGAAAAACTGCAACCGGGTGCGGTCTATCTGCAATGGATCAAGGCGAGTGTCGGCCAAACAGTTCGGCTGATTCCGGTCGACGACGTCTTGTACTTTCAATCAGATGAAAAATACACCTGTGTTGCGATGGCCGACAGCGAGGTGCTGATTCGAAAGTCAATCAAGGAACTCATTGTTGAACTTGATCCAATCCGGTTCTGGCAGATTCATCGATCGACAATCGTCAATACCCGGGCAATCGCCGGCGTGGTCCGCGGCCTGCGCGATCAGGCGGACCTAAAACTCATTGGCCGCAACGAAACGCTCACCGTCAGCCGCAACTACACACATTTGTTCAAACAAATGTGACCCGGCTTGGCCGTGCGCGTCCGATAGATTGGGATAAGCGCAACAGTGAGAATACAAAGTCCTTTATTGGCGGACGTTTACAGGTATTTTTGCCCGTAAACGCGCGCCAATAAAGGACTTTTATTTGAGATGCGCTGATATAGCCGCAGGTTTTTCATCCGGACTGCCCGCAAATCGACCGATGGATTCTGCATTCCAGCCCAATCTGGATTGAGTCTCATCCAGTCACCCAATATGCTCCCTTCATAACGTGTCAAATGAAACAGGAGCGCATGATGACAATTCTTTCAGCAATCGTCACCCAAATGGCTGAAACACCGGCTTGGTTTTGGATCGCGACATTTGTTGGTGTTGCCACCACGCTCCTGTTTTGGGTTGTCCTTGAAGAATAGCCACGACGCTTTTGTCCGCAACTTAATCATTCAGCCTTAAACTCACGTCATGTTCAAAGCAATCGGCAATCTATTGTACAAAACGCCCTGGTGGGTGATGGCGCTCGCCGGCCTGTTCACGTTCCTGATGCTGGCGTTGTTCACCGTGCCGTTCAATGTCATTCGCTTGTCAGATTCCGGCAAGTCATCAACCGAAAACCGCGCCATTCAACGTGAAATAGACCGTACGTTCGGCGATAACGCGCTCACCATTGCGGAGCGGGTCGTCAAATCCATGGGCGAACGAACCACCGATCCGGCGCGCAAAGCAGAACTCGCCAAGGCGTTGAAAGAAATCGAAGGCGCGCGTGCCGAGCTTTCGAGTGCAGAGAGCGATGCCAAAAGAGCAAAGACTGATTCAGTCCGGGCGGCAAAAGAAGCGCGCCGCGCCGCGAGCGAACTTGAGCAGGAGCAGCGCCGCCAGGAAAAAGAGACCGCGCGTGAGCAACGCGAAAAAGCACGTGAATCTGCGCAGGGTGATCTGGAATCCGCACGCGAAAAAATAAGGGAGCTGCAGGGCGCGCGAAAAGAAGCCGCCGCCGCACAAGCGCGGGTCGGCCTTGATGATCCGACGGCGTTCGCCGCCTTTGACAAGGCGATCGCCGAAACACAGGCAAAAGAACGCGAAGCCAATGACACGCTTAAAAAAATCAAGAGCGGAAAGTCCAGCCTAAACACCGTCCAGCCAGTAGGCGACGAAGCGGGGAAAATAACACCGACCACGCCAACGACCCCAGCCACGCCTACCATCGCCGACAGCAAAAAATCGTCGGCCGGCGCAGAGGATAAGTCAAACAAGGTATCGAGCATCAAGCTGAAAAGCAGCAACAGCGACAAGCCGGGTGGCGCAAACGATCTCACCATTACCAAAAAGGGTGGTGAGGATACCGTCAATATTGACGGTATGTTGGGAGGTACGCGCATCAAGGGGGACATCACCATCGGTGCACCCGAAAAATCAACGCTTCAAATAAACGGAATTGATATTGGTGCGCCCACCCCGCCGTTACCACCCGAGTTTCGTGAGGACATCCGTCGCAAGGTTTCGAATGATTTCCGGCGTGTCGGCATTGGTGCCGCCCTGATTGTCGCCTTCATTCCGCTCTTCATCATTTTGATTATTGTGAAGGTTTACATCGGGCGTTCGCGTCGCGCACTGGAGGTGGCCAGCGTCAAAACGCAGGAGGCCGAGTCGGCCAACGTCAATCGCCAGATCGTCGAGGCAAAACTGATGGCATTGCAGGCGCAGGTCGAGCCGCATTTCCTCTACAACACGTTGGCCAATGTTCAGGCGTTGACCGAAGTCGATCCACAGCAGGCGAACAAAATGACGGGCCACCTGATCCAATATCTGCGCGCAACGCTGCCGAAAATGCGCGAGAACATTTCGACCGTCGGCCAGGAAATCGAGTTGGTTAGGGCATACCTGAACATTCTCAAGATGCGCATGGGCGCGCGTCTTGAATTCGGCATCGACGTGCCGGCCGATTTGGAAAATCTCCCATTCCCGCCGCTGATGTTGCCGTCCCTCGTCGAAAATGCAATCAAACACGGGCTTGAACCACAGCGCGAAGGCGGCCGTATTGACGTCGTCGCGGAAAAAGTTGATGTCGCGGGGCGCCCGACGATTCGGATCATGGTCAAGGACACCGGCCGGGGACTATCCGACTCGCCCATACAGGCGGGCGGTGGCATCGGTTTGGCGAATGTGCGTGAACGCTTGCTCGCGCTGTTTGGCGATCAGGCAAAATTCACGCTCGAGTCGAATTCGCCCAACGGCGTGATTGCCACTATCGAAACCCCGGCAGCGGGTTCGACGGCATTCGCAAGTGATCCAACCGCGTCGCCAGCCCAGGACAAGCCGGCTGCGCCAAAATCGTGGCATGCAAAAACACTCAATGCCGCAGTCCGTACGCACAATGCGTGGGCTGGCATTCTGGTCAAAGTGTTTGTTGCCATTGTTGCCGTACTCGGCGTCGTGTTTTTGGTCGGCATGGTGGGGCTCGCAACAAACACGATCCCGCTCAGTGTTGGCAGCGCGCGCGTGTCGGGCATGGAAGGTATGGCACTCGGCACCGCGCTATTTTTACTCGTGTTTGGCGTGCTCTCGCTGGTTGCCTTGATTCTGGTTGCGGTCATTTATGGCCTTGGATTTTTGTTCGTCGGCTTGGCAATCGGCATCCCGATCATGATTCTGCTTTCAATATTCCCGGTGCTATTGCCGTTCGTGATTGTGGGCTTCATCATCTATTGGTTTTGGTGGCGCAAACGCAGGAAATCTGCACCGATTGATCCGCCCGTGGCATGATCTGGTTTGTTCGAATATTGACCAGAGGTCTAACATGACATTTACTGCCATCATCGCCGAAGACACGTGTGCGGGGAATATGCGAAACATGTTTCGCGCCCGCAAACGCACAAGTGCCATGCAGGGCACGCGTGAGTCGCCAAAAATCATCCTGACGTTGAGATAAGTCCATGACATTTACTGCCATCATCGCCGAAGACGAACCCATCCTCCGCGCTCAATTAAAAGCCAAGCTCGCCAAACTTTGGCCTGAACTATCTATCGTCGCCGATGTTGGGGACGGCGAGGCGGCGTTGGAGGCGATCGCCGAACATCACCCGACGCTGGCATTTCTCGACATTCAAATGCCGGAAATGACCGGTATCGACGTTGCCAAAAGCCTTGCGTCAAATCGCGAGCTTAAATGCCATATTATTTTCGTGACCGCCTTCGACCAATACGCGGTTGATGCATTCAATACCGGGGCGATCGACTATGTCCTAAAACCTTATAGCGACGAACGATTGCAGGCGGCGGTTGAACGGCTCAAGGAGCGCCTGACGGCGGTGCCGGCACAACCGCAAAACCTCGAGGCCTTGATGCAGCATCTTACGGCTCGCCTCAATCCCGGTGCGGAGAAGTTGAAGTGGATTAAGGCAAACATCGGCTCGAATCTGCGCTTGATACCGATTGACGAGGTGCTGTTCTTTCAGGCCGACGAAAAATATACGCTGGTCGCCACCAAAGAATTTGATGCGCTCATCAAAACCCCCATCAAAGAATTGCTTGATGGTGTCGACAACGAAAAATTCTGGCAGATTCACCGCTCGACAATCGTTCAAGCCGGTGCAATCGAAGCGGTTACACGCGACTTTCGCGGGCAGGCCACGGTAAAAGTCCGGGGGCGCAAAGAGAACCTGACAGTTTCCCGGCCGTTTTCGCATCTGTTCAAACAGATGTAGAAGTACGGCGTCTGTGGATCAACGGCAGGCGCAGGTTCCGCCGGTAATGTAAAATTCCCGCTGGTCTGCAGTTCACCAAGTCGTTGCCGCGTAACCCAGTTACGAGCTAAACCTGCCGCATTACCAACACGCCATCAGGTCAACTCATTGCGAGCCCTGCTGCAAGCCGGCAACTCCAGCACCCGTCGTGGCACGCAGGAGAATGACATGAAACAAATTTCCCAAACCGCGGCAAACAGGAATGTTGTGCCGGTTCCACTCGACATTGTCGATCTTTCGGTGTTTTGCAAAGCCCTGAGGCAGCAGTTAATGATCGGTGGGCGCGATGCCCCCGGCCATCTGGCGCTGATGAATATGCTGGCACGAAGTGCGGGCCATCGAAATTATCAGACGCTGCGCGCAAAGCCGTTGCGTATCGATGCCACGCCCGTTGCCAATGACGTCGCCATAAATCCTATTGTTTTGCCACGTGGCTCTGGCTTGCCAAGAGCATGCCAACGTGCGTTGGGTCAATTCGACACGGCGGGCAGGTTGATCCGTTGGCCGTCCAACTACAGTGTGCAGCAGCTTGCACTGTTCGGGCTATGGATTCGACTGCCGGCCAAACGCGACCTGACTGAAGCTGAAGTGAACGGCTATTTGAACCAATTTCATCATTTTGGCGATGCAGCAACGCTGCGTCGCGAACTGGTCAATGCCCGCTTGCTATGGCGAACCAAGGATGGGCGCATTTATCGCAAGCTGGTGAATTCGACCACAGTGGAAGCATCGCAATTCATCAAGGCACTTATTGGCTTCACCGCTGGTGGACCGCCATAACAACGCCCGGCGTTGTCAGCGTTAACCTTCGTTGAGAACGACGCCTGCGCTTGGCTGTTTACGCTATTCTTTTAATCAACTAATCCAAACATGGTGTGTGCAGCGCATTTGGGTGAAAATGAAGGCTAATCGGTGAGGACATATGCTTTATTCGCTCGGCAACAAGACCCCGCAATTGCGCGGCAATAACTATGTCGCGGACAACGCAATCGTGGTTGGTGACGTGGTGTTGGAAAAAAATGCCAATGTCTGGTTTGGTGTCACCATTCGCGGCGATAACAACACCATCACGCTCGGTGAAAATGTCAATATTCAAGACGGCGCGGTGTTACATACCGATGAGGGTGTCGCATTGACGCTAGAGAAGAACGTATCGGTCGGGCATATGGTGATGTTGCACGGCTGCCATGTGAAAGAGGGCTCGCTGATCGGGATCAAGGCGGTGATTCTTAATAATGCGGTCATCGGTCGCAATTGTCTGATCGGTGCGGGATCCCTGATTGCGGAGGGCAAGGTCATTCCGGATGGCTCGTTGGTGCTTGGTGCCCCCGGCAGAGTCGTCAGGCAGCTTAGCGATGACGAAGTCAAGATGATTCACGGCATCGCGCAACACTATGTTGATAACGCAGAACGGTATCGGCGTGAATTGGTCGCCGTCGCTTAACGACGCTGCCGAGCTGGCGCAATCACTCCGATGGCGTTTTCCCCAACGCGCGCGGAAAATAATATGACCGGGGGAGGCATGCGGGTGAGTCGTGTCGCGCTGGTTGTTTATGGCCTGGTGCTGATCTGCGCAAGTCTGAATCCGTTTGTGGGATGGCAGGCGCCAGAAATAATCACCCTGTTTAGGTGGCCCAAATATGTGACGGGCTTTGACATGTTCATCAATACCGTTGCGTACTTGCCATTGGGCGGTTTACTGATCGGACCAATCCAGCAGCGCTTTCCGCATTCGCGAAAGGGCACCGTGAATCTAATGGTGCTGTGTCTCGCAATTGCTGTTGGATTCGGGTTATCCCTTGCGCTCGAATTGATGCAGGCTTTTTTACCGGGCCGCGTATCGTCGCCGATTGATCTGTTGACAAACACACTTGGCAGCGCAATAGGCGCAATATTTTTTACCTTGCCGACAGGCCGGCAACTTGTCACGCAGCTTGGCCAATGGCGCGAGCAAAGGTTTGCACCAGGATCACTGATTGATTGGGGGCTGTTATTGTTGGCAATCTGGGTTGTCGCCCAGCTGAACCCAGCGATTCCATTTTTTGAAGCGGGGCTGGTGGCTGGCAACAATGGCAACGGTGTGGCCGGTTTGCCAGACCCACCGACCTATGACCCGTTGATCCTGTTGCCGCAAGCGGTTGGCGTGGCGTTGAATGTGACGGCATTTTCATTGTTTGTTTCCCTGTTGCTGCGCCGGGAGAAACGGCTCTTGGCGAATGTCTGTGCCATCCTGGCCGCCGGATTGCTGGCGAAGATGGCGATGGCCGCGCTGCTGCTGAAAGCGCCATTGATTGCCGCGTCGCTTTCGCCTGCAACTGTATTCGGTGTCAGTGCCGGCGTCATTTTTTTCATGCTGCTTTCCCGCCTTCGATATCGCTGGCGTGCATTCTGGGCAACGCTGCTGGTATTTGCCGGCGGTGTCATGGCAAAACTTGCAAGCGTGTACTCCGCGCTGGACGAAACGCTGCGGATTTTTAATTGGCCGTACGGACAGCTGGCCAACTTCACCAGCTTGACGAGATGGTTAAATGAGATATGGCCGCTCGCTGCATTCATATTTTTGGCAATTGTCTTTGTGCGAAACCGTTATCACGTGAGCGACGAAACCACAACGGGCGATCTGATCGCCGATTTGGAAAATAGAAAATGAGCTATTACAAACACCACGTCTTTTTTTGCACAAACCAGCGAAAAGACGGCGAACAATGCTGCAACCAGAATGGTGCCGAGGAAATTCGCGGTTATGCCAAGCAGCGTATCAAGCAGCTTGGGCTGAATGGCGAGGGGCGCATTCGTATCAACACCGCCGGCTGTTTGGACCGCTGTCCTGAAGGCCCGGTGCTGGTTGTATACCCC
>JANMNT010000169.1:0-6723 GCA_031368465.1 Burkholderiales bacterium | reverse complement strand
TGTTGTCGGTGGCGGCATTAAACATGTCAACGTGGCCGTTGTGGACCGGATCAAATGTTCCGCCAAAGAGCAGTATCGTGGACGGGGTGGCCATCAGTCGACAGCCATTGCGTATTTGTCGCGCAGTACGACGATGGTGTGCGCGGCAATTTGTGCACATTCTTCGTTATTCAGAGGCGAAAAGCCCGCCGCCCATTTTGTTGAAGCAACATAGTCGGGGAAACGCGGCGACTCACCCCAACGCCAATCCGGGTGGGTTGCGTGTGGACTGCGGCCCAACAAATGCATATGGACTTTGCGTGATTGCGTTGGGTCTTTTGGGCCAACCGGCGCGGCGGCGTTGTGCAATGCCCAATTGCCGGCCTCCCAATAGTTGATGCAGCCGCCTTCAAGCTGCGGCAGGGTATGCAGCATCGCTTGCGCGGTTGCGGCAACCAGAAAACTCCAGCGGGTCAGTTCCAGCGGCGTGAGTTCCGAGCGTTCCCAAACTTCACGCGGCGGATTGACCCACAAATGACCGCCGTCGAGCCGGTCGAGTAACGGCATGCCCGGCAGGGTGACCGTGCCGCCGGCGCACGCGATCAATATTGTCTGTCCGGACATCAGGATAAATACCTGCGGCGTCGATCAACCAACATCAATTGCGCACTTCACCATGGCCGATGACCACCCATTTTTGTGATGTGAGTCCCTCGAGCCCGACCGGGCCGCGCGCGTGCAGCTTGTCGGTTGAGATGCCAATTTCCGCACCCAGACCGAATTCGAACCCATCGGCAAAGCGGGTCGATGCATTGACCATGACCGACGCCGAGTCAACTTCGCTCAAAAAACGGTCGCAATGCATTTGGTTGCTGGCAATAATCGCGTCGGTGTGGGCCGAACCGTAATGCGCAATGTGATCCATCGCGGCATCCAAACCATCGACAATACGGATGGCGACAATCGGTGCCAGATACTCGGTAAACCAGTCCTCTTCCGTGGCGGCGGTAGTTGTGAAGCCGGCGGCGTCGAGGATTGCGCCGCTTGCGTCGCACACACGCATGTCGACATTTTTTGCGCGGTAGATCGCTGCAATCCTGGGCAAAAACGCCGCAGCAATCGCGCGGTCAACCAACAGTGTTTCCATCGTGTTGCAGGGTGCATAGCGCTGGGTCTTGGCGTTGTCGGCGATGGCCACGGCCATCTCGAGATCAGCGGTGGCGTCAACAAACACGTGACAAACACCATCGAGGTGTTTGATCACCGGCACGCTGGCATTTTCAGCAATGCGCGAGGTCAGGCTCTTGCCGCCGCGTGGAATCAGCACATCAATCACGCCGCGCATATTCAGCATCTCGCCGACGGCGGCGCGGTCGGGGGTTTGTACCAACTGGATCGCGGTGTCATGCAGCGACGCGGCAATCAGGCCCTGTTGCATGGCGGCATGAATCGCACGATTGGACAACATTGCTTCCGAGCCGCCGCGCAAAATACAGGCGTTGCCACTTTTCAGACACAGCGCGGCGGCGTCGGCGGTGACGTTGGGACGCGACTCGTAAATCATCCCCACCACACCCAGCGGAACCCGCATTCGCCCGACTTCAATGCCGCTCGGCTGCCGCGTCAGCCCGGTGATTGCGCCGACCGGATCGGCGAGTGTTGCGACCTGACGGACGCCGGCGGCCATGGCAACAATACCTTTTTCAGACAGCGTTAAACGATCAATAAACGCGTCGTCGTGGCCGTTTGTACGCGCATTTTTGACATCGATTGAGTTGGCCGCAAGGATCGCCGCTGTCGCCGCGATGATGGCGTCGGCGGCTGCTGTCAGCGCAAGGTTTTTCTGCGACGTGGTGGCGCGCGCGAGTTGCCGTGCCGCCGACTTGGCGTGTTGGCCGACCGTGCGCATGTACGTTGCAACATCCGCTATCGGTGGCAATGGCGGGGTCGTTGGCACCGGTGTTGCGGTTGCCGAAGCGGGTTTTATGGAAAGGTCATTCATGGTGTTGATCCAGCTGAATCAAGCGGGCATTTGCAAACGCAGTCGGGCGCCACCGAGGCCGCAGGCAAATTGCAGCAGTGCATCCCATACATCGTTACTATTGACACCCTTGATCATGCGGTCAATTCTAGCCGCTTGCAGATTCAGTCGCACCAAACTTGCCGTGGTGTGTTTGCGCGCCAGCTTTTCCATCGCGCGCGCCTTGGTTGGAAACGGCGCCCGGCCGGACTTGGTCACGCCTGTCATGCGCAGCAATGCGCGCATTTCGCTGGTGAGCATCCACAAAATCAACGGTGGCGGCTCCCCCTCGGCCTTTAAGCCGTCAAGCATCCTGGCGATACGCGCGGCATCTCCCTCGTGGACGGCATTGATCAGATTTAACGTCGAAAAACGCGAAACATTGGCAACACTGTCGGACATGACGTCTAGCGATATCTCACCGGGTGGACATAACAGCGCCAGCTTTTCGATCTCCTGTTTGGCGGCGAGCAGGTTACCTTCGGTGCAGTCGGCCAAAAATGCCAAGGCCTCCGGGCCTGCGGTCAGCTGTACGCGTTGCATGCGCTGACTCAGCCATTGCGGCATCTGCTCGCGTTCAACCGGCTGTGCTTCGACCATCGTGGCGACGGCCTCAAGCGCGACAAACCATTTGGTTTGTCTACCCTGCCAATCCATGTCCGGCAGAGTGATTAATGTGACGGTGTCGTCGGGCAGACGCTGGCAAAACGCCTCGATGGCGGCCGCGCCCTCCTTGCCCGGCTTACCGGTGGGGATACGCAGCTCGATTAATCGTTGGGTCGCAAACAATGACAATGCGCTGCCGGCCGCCGCGAGACGTGACCAGTCAAAACCCGACTCTGCCGTCAGAATCTCACGCTCAACGAATCCCTGACGGGCGGCCAATGACCGCAAACTGTCGGCCGCTTCGAGTGCACCCAGCGGTTCCGGCCCGAAAATGACATATAGCGGGCTGAGTGCCTTGGGTGGATGGTCAATAACCTGTTCGGTGGTCAATCGCATGGTGTTTGCGGCCGCCGGCAGCTATGGGGTGCGACGAATCGCGATCATCCGCCGCAGTATTTGCCCGGTCGCGTCACGCTCCATATCCTGAAACAGCATCGCCTCTTCCTGTTGCTTGGCAATCACGCGGGTGTCGTCATAGGAAAACGTACGCTTCAGCTGGATTTCGCTGGTCGGGATGATGACCTGGCCTTTGCCATCGACAAATTGATAACTGACATTCATACGCAGCTCGTATTCGCGTACCCGACCCGCACCCGACAGCGACAAAATCTGCCGGTCGCGTCGTTCTTCAATAATGGTCAATGCCGCGTCGGCGTCCTTCGCGGCTGCGGCGAGCCGGGTGTTGCTGTCAATCAGTTCCCGACGAATTTGTCCGGCGACCACGGAATTGCTGCTTGACGTGACGAACACCGACTTATACGGCAGTTCATACGAACCGCGCAAGGCAAATCCGCAGCCGGTCAGCAGGGCGCCACTGCAAATGGCGGCGCCAATAAACGCGCAAACAGTGGCAGACGTTTTACACCACGACATTAATCAACCTCCCCGGTACCACGATCAATTTCTTGATCGGCCTGCCTTCAGTGTGTTTTGCGACACCGGCATCGGCCAAAGCCAACTTTTCAATTGCCTCCTTGGAGGCGTCTTTCGGCACACGGATTTGTCCGCGCAATTTACCGTTGACCTGTATCACCAACTCGATTTCGTCCTGCTCCAGCGCCGCCGGGTCGGTCGCCGGCCAGGTCGCGTCGATGATTTCACCGAAACGCGCGGCGTAACCCAGATCGTGCCATAGCTGCCAGCAGATATGCGGGGCCAGCGGATACAAGGTGCGCAACAGAATCAACAGCCCTTCGTTGCGCGCCGCCGCCCAATCCGCGCCAACCTGTGCCTTGGCGTCTTCCAACGCGTTTAACATTTTCATCGCGGCAGATACCACAGTGTTGTATTGCAGCCGCGCGTAGTCGTGATTGGCTTGCGCAAGAATCGTGTGTATCGCAAAGCGTAATTTCTTCACGTCGCCATGCGACTGGGAAAAGTCGGCCTTCTGCGTGCCGGCCGGGGCATTTTTGCTCCAAACACCGTATGCATACACGCGTTTCAAAAACCGGTACACACCCTCGGCGCCGGAATCCGACCACGCCGCACTTTGCTCCGGGGGGCCGGCAAACATTACGTAGGCGCGTGCGGTGTCGGCACCAAATCGCGCAATGATGTCTTTGGGTTCAACCACATTGTTTTTCGACTTGGACATTTTTTCCATGCCGCCGAGCACCACCGGCCGGCCATCCTCAACCGCCACCGCGCCCACGGGGCGGCCCTTGTCGTCGTGGTTGACGCTCACTTCATCCGGGTAGTACCAGCGTTTTTTGCCGGTGCTATCTTCGCGATAAAAACATTCGGCCGACAACATGCCCTGTGTGAACAGGTTGGTGAACGGCTCGTCAAACTTGACCAGATTCATATCGCGCATGACCTTGGTCCAAAAACGCGCGTACAGCAAATGCAGCACGGCGTGTTCGATGCCACCGATGTATTGATCCATCGGCATCCAGTAATCGTTGCGTGCGTCGACCATTGCCGTTGTGCTGTCAGGATTGCAGTAGCGCATGAAGTACCACGACGAGTCGACGAACGTGTCCATCGTGTCGGTTTCGCGCTCGGCGGGCTTGCCACACTTGGGGCAGGTGCAATCGATGAAGCGCCGATCCTTTTTGAGCGGACTACCACTGCCATCGGGAATCAGATCTTCCGGCAACACAACCGGCAGGTCTTTTTCCGGCACCGGCACTTCACCACAGTCTTTGCAGTGAATGATCGGGATCGGCGTGCCCCAGTAGCGCTGACGCGAGATACCCCAGTCGCGCAAACGCCAGGTGGTTTTGCGTTCGCCGCCCTGTGCCTTGGTCTGCGCGGCGACGAATTCAATGGCCTGCTCAAATGTCATGCCGTTCATGGCGCCTGAATCGATACAAACGCCGTGGTCGCCATAAAACGCCTGCCAGGCGTCGGTTGAATAGGGCTTGCCGAAATCGATCACCGGTTTGATCGGCAGGGCGTATTTTGTCGCGAACACAAAATCACGCTCATCGTGTGCCGGCACACCCATCACGGCCCCGTCACCGTATGTCATCAACACGTAATTGCCAACCCAAACCGGGATTTGTTCCTGTGTCAGCGGGTGTGTCACAAACAAACCGGTCGGCACACCTTCTTTTTCCTTTACCGCCAGCTCAACCTCTGTGGTGCCGCCGGATTTTGCCTGTTGAATAAAAGTGGCCACGGCAGGGTTCAACACGGCCGCATGCAGCGCCAACGGGTGCTCCGGCGCCACCGCACAAAACGTCACGCCCATGATGGTGTCGGCGCGCGTGGTGAACACAAACAACTTGCCGTCTTGAATCAGACGCTGGCCATTGCCAATCTTGTGCGCAAATGCAAAGCGCACACCAACCGACTTGCCGATCCAGTTTTCTTGCATGGTGCGGACTTGTGACGGCCAGCCGTCGAGTTTGACTTTGACGCTGTCGAGCAATTCATCTGCGTATTTTGTGATGGCGAGGTAATAACCGGGGATTTCACGCTTTTCTACCAATGCGCCCGAGCGCCAGCCGCGACCGTCAATCACCTGTTCATTGGCCAGGACGGTTTGATCAACCGGATCCCAGTTGACCAGCTGGGTTTTGCGGTAGGCGACGCCTTTTTCGAGCATCTTCAGAAACAACCATTGATTCCACTTGTAATAGTCCGGCTTGCAGGTGGTGACCTCGCGCGACCAGTCGATCGCCAAGCCTAGCGGCTGCATCTGCGCCTTCATATCGGCAATGTTTTGGTAGGTCCACGCGGCAGGCGGCGCACCATTGGCGATCGCCGCGTTTTCCGCCGGCATGCCAAACGCATCCCAGCCCATCGGCATCAGCACGTTGTAACCCTTCATACGCAGGTGGCGCAGCATGACGTCGTTGATTGTGTAATTGCGCACGTGGCCCATGTGCAGCTTGCCGGAGGGATACGGCAGCATCGAGCAGGCGTAAAACTTGGGTTTGGGTTGGCCGTTTTTGTCGGCGGCGTATTCGGTGACCCGGTAACTATCCGCTTTGGCCCAGGCGTCTTGCGCGGCTTTTTCTATTGTTTTTGGTTGATACGTTGAATCCATATGGCCTGCGAATGCGTAATTGTGACGGATCAGGCATTATACAGACGGCCCTGTCGGCGCCCTTGGCATTGACGGTCGATTTCAACAATGATGGCGGGATGTTGGCCCCGCAAAAGCCGGGAATAACCATGAAAAAAACCACCGTACTGATGGCCTCAATCGTTTTTGCGCTGTCCGCATTGTTTTTGACTGGCGCCTCCGCCGCCTCCACCATCGGCACCATTGACAGCCTGCAACTGCCCGCCTTTCTTGACCGCGGCGGCCTGACTGTTCCAGCGACGCCGGGCATTGAACTGCTCGCCGGTGACAAACTTCGCACCGGCCGTGGGGGGCGCATGATCATTGCCTTGAAAGAGGGTAGCCTGGTGCGGCTGGGCGAAAACGCCACATTCGAAATTGTCACCGCCGAACGCAAGGCCGGCGTCTACAACGCCGCACTCAATGTTCTGGAAGGTGCGTTCCGGTTCACCACAAAGGTGCTGGCAAAAGCACAACCGCGCAATGTCAACATCCGCGTCGGCAACAATGCGACCATCGGTATTCGCGGCACGGATTTGTGGGG